>NZ_CP017147.1:895000-1195000 GCF_001741865.1 Bosea vaviloviae | reverse complement strand
TCCTCGCGCGTCTGCCGGTCGGCGGTTGCGGTCAGGGCCGTCACCGGCACGCCGCCCAGGGCCTCGCGCGCCTTGGCGAGCAGGCGGTATTCAGGGCGGAAATCATGGCCCCATTGCGAGACGCAATGCGCCTCGTCGATGGCGAGTCGGGTCACGCCGAGCCGGCGCAGGCGCGAGACCAGCCCGTCGCCCGCCAAGCGCTCGGGCGAAACGAAGAGCAGGCGCAATTCGCCTGCATTGAGCTTGTCCCAGGCTTCAGTGGCCTCGGTTTCGCTGTTCATCGAATTGAGCGAGGCGGCGGCGACGCCGGCCCGCGTCAATTGCCCGACTTGATCGCGCATCAGGGCAATCAATGGCGAGACCACCAGCGTCAAACCACCCGCGACCAGCGCCGGTAGCTGATAGCACATCGATTTACCCGAGCCCGTCGGCATCACGGCGAAGACGTCTTCGCCGGCAAGCGCGGCCGCGATCACCTCCCATTGGCCGGGACGGAATTCGTCATAGCCGAAGACGGATTTGAGGATCGCGCGGGCGTCTGATTCGCGGGATTGCGGCATGAGGAGTGGTGTGCCCGACCGCCGCGCGGATTGCCAGCCTCAGGACAGCCCGGCCAACAGATGAAGCGCGGCCGCAAGGGCGAAAGCCGCCGTGATCAGCCCGGATGCGAGCGGGCGCAGATCGAACCAGAGCAACTGGAGCGCCAATCGCAGCAGCCAGAACAGGCCGCCCGCGACGGGAAGCAGCCAGGATGCCTCGGGATCTCCCGCCTGCCAGATCAACGCCGCGCCATAGACGACGAAGACGAAGCTCAGCATCACATTGAGCGTTTGCGTGATAGCGCTGTTCAGCCCGCCCGATGGCGCAAGCCGTTCCGGCCAGCCGAAGAGCCGCCAGAACGCCGCATGGAACAGCGCGAAACCGAGATCGAGCAGGCCCGCCGCCAGCAGCACGGAGGTTCAGCTGCGCATGGCGATGGCGGCGGCAGCCCCCGCCATGACGCCGCCCGTCAATCGGTTGATCCGGCGCAGCGCGCGCGGGCTCGCTACCAGCCTGCGAGCGCGGTCGGCCGCATAGGCATAGGCGATCAGGGTCGAGCTGATGATCAGTGCGATCAGCGTGGCGATCTCGGCGAAGGCAAGCAGCGTCAGGGCGGAGAGGTCGACGACCAGCGGCAGGATCGACAGGAAGAAGACGATGACCTTGGGATTGCCCATCGTCAGCGTGATGCCGCCCAGGAACAGGCGCCACCCTTCGCCGCGTGCCGCCGGAGTCTGCTGCAACGCTCCCGCGGGCGCCCTCCAGAGCCTGAAGGCGAGATAAAGTAGATAGGCGCAGCCGGCATATTTGATCGCGATGAACAGCCCGTGGAAGCTCTGCATCAGCACGGCGAGCCCGAGCGCGGTCAGCGAGAGCCAGACCAGATCGCCCGCGGCAATGCCGGCGGCAAAGGGCAGCGAGCGGCGAAAGCCGGCGGCGAGCGAACGCGCAACCAGCGCCGCAATGGCTGGCCCCGGCGAGGCGACGGCGAGGAAGTAGACGCCGGCGAAAATCAGAAGGCTCGAAAGGTCCATAGCGCCCACCGCATTGCCGTGTTGGAGCGCAAGCTAGCAGCCTTGCCGCATCCCGTCTCATCGCATTGCGTGGCCTGATCGATCAGACGGCCGCGAGCAGGATGCGAAAAAGTGGGAACCGGTTTTTCGCATCCTGCTCTCACTTTTAGATGAGAGACGGATTCAGATTTCAGATCGGATCACTTAGTGATCCGATCTGAAATCATCCGGCTCTCGCGCACGACCGCATGATGCTTGTCGGCGCGAGCCTGCGCGAGCTCGCCGAGGAAGTCGCCGATCGAACGCTCCAGCTCCTGCGACAGGCTAGACGCCGCCTTGACACGCTGGTCCATCTGCCGCGCCAATTCCGCCGCCTCGCCCGCGAGCCCCTCGACGAGTGCGGCGTGATGGGCGATCGCATCGACACCGGAGGACGAGGTCTCGGCGCGCTCGGCGATGGCGTGGATCCGGCCGGTCTGTTCCGCGACGGATTCGGCGACGATCCGCGCGCTCTCCTGCATCGCCTGCATGGTCTGGCTGAGTTCGCGCACCGCGCCCTCGATCGCCTGGCCCGCGCTGACGACTTCGGCGACACCCTGGCGGATCGTCTCGGTGGCGCTGTTGGTCGCGGTCGCCAGCGATTTGACCTCGGCCGCCACGACCGCGAAGCCGCGCCCGGCCTCGCCCGCGCGCGCCGCCTCGATGGTGGCGTTGAGGGCGAGCAGATTGGTTTGGGAAGCGAGATTGCGGATCAGTTCGACGACGCTGCCGATCCGCTCATTCGCCTGGCGCAGCGCGGCGACATTATCCGTGATGCCGCGACATTCGGCGCTGGCCTCGTCGGTGGCGCGGCGCGAGATTGCGCTCTCCTGCCTGATCCGCTCGCTGGAGGCTCCGAAAGCCCGGGTTGCCGCGACGATTTCCGCCACCGAGGCCGAGACCTGCTCGGGACGGCGCTGGGTTCCCGCGACCGCCGAGAGCGTGGCCCCGGCCTTGCCGGACAGCGCCTCGGAGAAGCCCGTGACCTCGCCCATGCCGGCCTCGATCGCCTGGATGCGCTCGGCGATGCCATTGCGGAAGGCGTGCTCGATCGCGTTCAGGCGGCCTTCCGTCTCGATTTCGATCGCCTCGTCGAAGCAGGCGAGCGAGAACGAGATATCCGTCAGCATCAGCCTGCAGAAGACGCGCAGGGCGTCGTCGATCGAGCCCCAGCGCCGCTTCCAGCGCGAGACGATGACGGCGAGGAAGTTGGAGAAATCCTCGAGGAAGAACTGCGGGTAGTCGGCGAGGTGGATCTTGCTGCCATTGGCGCGGGCGACGATCCGCTTCTTCGCTGCGACATAATCGGCGTCGAGCCGCAAACGGAACAGATGGCGGTATTTCAACGCCTCGTCGGCGAAGGTATCCTGATGCCGCCAGAGTTCGTCGCTGCCGAAGGTCTTCCTGTAGAGCGAGCGTATCGAAGCGTCGAAATGCGGCTCCAGAATCGCCAGAAGGCGAGCGGCGAGAGCGGCCTCGGCAGCCGTGAAAGCGGGTAGCGACGGTTGCATCGCCCTCACTCTCGTCAAAAATGATTAACCGTCCTTGCTGGAGCCCGCGCTTCCGCACGGCGGTCTCAGCTCAACGGGACAACGCGCCCGGCATTGACCAGGAAACGTTCCGAGCCCTCCGGCAGACCCGCGAACAATGCCGGGTCAGCCCCAGTCATCCAGACCTGGCAGCCGAGCGCGAGCAAGGCGTCGTAGAGCGCGGCCCGCCGGCGCGGGTCGAGATGGGCGGCGATCTCGTCCAGCAGCACGAGCGGAGTGATGCCGCTCATCGCCGCGACGAGCCTGGCATGAGCGAGCACGAGGCCGATCAGAAGCGCCTTCTGCTCGCCGGTCGAGCCCAGCTCGGCGGGAATGTCCTTGGGCCCGTGGCGGACTTCGAGATCCGACGCCTGCGGCCCGATCAGCGTTCGCCCGGCGGCGCGATCGCGGGCGCGATTCTGCCGCAGCAAGGCGCGGTACTCGTCCTCGGCGTCGAGCGCCGGCCGCTGCGCCACCAGAGTGTCGAGTTCGCCGGCCAGCGCCAGCGCCGCATCGGGGAAGGGCGAGGTGTCGTCGCGGGTCTCCTCGATGATCGCGCTCAAGCGCGCCACCGTCTCGGCGCGGGCGGCCGCGACCGCGACGCCGAGCTCGGCGACCTCGCGCTCGACGGCATCGAGCCATTGCGTCTGATGCGGCGTCTCCTCGAGGATGCGGTTGCGCGAGCGCAAGGCGCGCTCCAGCGCGTTCGAGCGGGCCGCATGCGTCGGGTCGACCGCCAGCACCAGCCGGTCGAGGAAGCGGCGGCGGTCGCCGGCGGCGCCCCTGAACAGCCCGTCGACATCCGGCGTCAGCCAGACCAGGCGCAGATGCTCGCTGAAAGCCAGCGCCGAGCCGACCGGCACACCGTCTATGCGCGCGAGGCGGCTGCGCTTGCCCTCGCCGTCGCGCTCGCTCAGCCCTATACCGAGGCGCGGCCCGTCATCGGCGAGTGCGATCGAGACGGCAAAGGAGCTCGGCCCGCCCTGGCGCGCCATGTCGGCAAGGTCGACGCGGCGCAAGCCGCGCCCGGGCGCGAACAGCGAAAGTGCTTCCAGCAGATTGGTCTTGCCTGCTCCGTTCTCGCCGACAAGCGCAACGATTTGGCCCTCGATCGTCAGATCGAGGGCCTCATAGGAACGGAAATCCTGGAGGATCAGGCGCGCAACGGCGGCCACGGCACCGAACGCTGCCTAAACCCGCATCGGCATGAGCACATAGAGCGCAGACGCGCCTTCGCGATCCTGGATCACGGTCGGCGAGCCGGGGTCGGCCAGCTTGAGCAGGGCCGTGTCGCCATCGAGCTGGGCGGCGATATCCATCAGATAGCGGGCGTTGAAGCCGATATCGAGCGGGCTCGAATCATAGTCGACCTCGATCTCCTCGGTCGCCGAGCCGGAATCGGGATTGGTGACCGAGAGCGTCATGCGGCCATCGGCCATGGAGAGCTTCACGGCCCGGCCGCGCTCGGAGGAGATCGTCGAGACGCGATCGACCGAGGCCGCGAAATCGCCCTTGTCGACGGTCAATCGCTTGTCGTTGCCGCTGGGGATGACGCGCTGATAATCCGGGAAGGTGCCGTCGATCAGCTTCGAGGTCAGCACCACAGCCTGGGTCGCGACGCGGATCTTGGTCGCGGACAATTCGATCGCCACTTCGGTCTCGCCGTCCTCCAGCAGCTTCTGGATTTCGGAGACGGCCTTGCGCGGGATGATGACGCCCGGCATGCCGGCAGCGCCGGCAGGCGCTGCGGTGTCGACGCGGGCGAGGCGGTGGCCGTCAGTGGCGACCGCGCGCAGCAGGCTGCGGCCCTCGACATCGAGCGTGTGGAGATAGATGCCGTTCAGATAATAGCGCGTCTCCTCGGTCGAGATCGCGAACTGCGTCTTGTCGATCAGGCGCTTGAACTCGCCGGCCGGGAGCACGAAGCGATGCGCCATCTCGCCGGCCGTGATGTCCGGGAAGTCGCTTTCCGGCAAGGTCTGGAGCTGGAAGCGCGAGCGGCCCGAGCGCAAGGTCAGCCCGGTCTCGCCGGTCGTCTCGAGCGAGACCTGCGCGCCGTCGGGCAGCTTGCGGACGATATCGTACAGCGTATGGGCCGGGACGGTCGTCGCGCCGGGCTCGGCGACATCGGCGGCGATCGTTTCCACGACCTCGATATCGAGGTCGGTCGCCTTGAGCCTCAGGCCGGCCTCTGCTCCGCTGAGCAGCAGGTTCGACAGGATCGGGATCGTGTTGCGGCGCTCCACCACGCGATGCACGTGGCCCAGCGACTTCAGCAGCGTGGAACGTTCGACCGTGACCTTCATATCTCTTAGTCTTCTGGCGTGATTGCGCCCGGGCCAAGGAGGCGCGGGCGGCGGAATGGCCCGCGACATTGCCGGAGGCGCGCCACCGGCGCAAGGGCAGGCGCGCCGGCAATCACAATCAATGCGGGCGGAGGGGCTTCAATGCCCGCCGCTCACTCCTGCAGCATGCGCTTCAGCAGATCGACCTCGTCATGGAGCATGCGATCCTCGGTGATCTGCTTCTCGATCTTGCGTACCGCATGCAGCACCGTGGTGTGGTCGCGCCCGCCGAAACGGCGGCCGATCTCGGGCAGGGAGCGCGGGGTCAGCGCCTTGGAAAGATACATCGCGATCTGGCGCGGCTTCACCACCGCCGCCGTCCGCCGCTCCGAAAGGATATCGGCCCGGCTGACATTGTAGCGCGTCGCGACCAGCTTCTGGATGTCCTCGATCTTGACGCGGCGCGGCTCGCGGGTCCGCACCAGATCGCGGATCGCGGCCTCCGCCGTTTCCAGGGTGACCGCCTGGCCAGACAGCGTGGCATGGGCGAGCAAGCGGTTGGCGGCGCCGTCGAGATCGCGGCCATTGGTGGCGACGACGCAAGCGACATAGGCGACGACATCGGGATTGACGTGGAAATTCGGATGGGCGGCGTGCAGCGCCGCCAACCGGCCGCCGAGAATCTTGCCGCGCAGCGTCTCGTCGAGATCGCCGACCTCGACCACGAGTCCGCCGCCCAGGCGCGAGCGGATGCGCTCGTCCAGGGCCTCGAGGTCGTTGGCCAGCCTGTCACCGGCCACGACGATCTGCTTGCCGGCGTCGATCAGCGCATTGATCGTATGGCCGAACTCCTGCTGGATCGACTTGCCCTGGATGAACTGCACATCATCGACCACGAGCAGGTCGATGCCGCGCAGCTTCTCCTTGAAGGCGAGCGCGGTCTGCGACTTCAGCGCGGCGACGAAGCCGTACATGAAACGGTCGGCGGTGAAATAAGCGACGCGCTTGCCCTGGCGGCGCGCTTCCTGGGCGATCGCCTGCAGCAGATGCGTCTTGCCCAAGCCGACACCGGCATGAAGGTAGAGCGGGTTGTAGGGCGTCGACCCGGCAGGAGCCGCAGCGATACGCTCGGCAGCCGCGAAAGCGAGCTGGTTCGACTTGCCGACGATGAAGTTCTCGAAGGTCAGGCGCCGGTCGAGCAGCGTGCCGCAAGCGTCGACGATGTCGCGCTCGCACGGCATCGCGGCCTCACCATGGCGGATCTCAGCGGAAGCCGCCGCAGGCGCAGCCACCGCAGAGCGCGGACGCACGGCGACCGTCTCCCGCACCGGGGCCGGCGCACTGTCACGCGACACCTGGCGGACGGACAGGATGACACCATTCACGGCGCCGAGTTCGGCCTGGCAATTGACCTGAAGACGTTCGGCGTAATGCGCCTCGAGCCAGCTCTTCAGAAAACGGGTCGGCACGGTCAGATAGGCGACGCTGTCGACGAGCCCGCCGATCTCGACGCGGGCGAACCAGCTTGAGAACACGTCCTCGCCAAGCTCCGCACGCAAGCGGCGGCGAACGCGGTCCCAGGCCTCCCCGAGCGAACCCTGCAGGGGGGCTATCGTCTCCGTGATCGTGGCCGCAACCAACGGAAGTGGCGCCGCCACTGCCTCGATCGCTTCCACCGTCTCCTGCCGTTCAAACATGTGTGTTGCCCCGTTTCTTTTAAAAAAATTGGCGCGCTTGAGCGAGAACCGCCGCAATGCGGCAGCCTCGCCGGCGCTACTGTCCGGTCGATAGATCAGGCTTCCCACGAACGCTGCGCGCTCGCAGGGGGCCTGCCTTCGCTCTTGTCGATTACGCTTGGAAAGCCCGCTGCGAGACGAGGCCGCACTTCATCTCAACCTGACAAGACAAAGAGCAGCATCCTCCAACCCCCCTAGGTCGCGAGCCAAAACACTATTATTTCTTCGGAAATCCCCGGTGGCCATTGCTGTCCGCCCGGCGATGAAAATGACCTTACAGGGCGCTCTCGAAAGGGATCAACATCCCCTTCAGCCGGCTTCCGAGAGTCGAGGCCCGAAAGGGGTACCCTGACCTACCGGCATTCACCGTGCAATTGGTTGTGGAACTTAAGATTTTCTTTACGGATGCCCCGTGCCTCCGGGGGCGAATCTTTTTTTTCCAAATGTGCCATCCGCCCGAGGAGAGTCGGAGGGAATCCCGAGGGCCAAATCCTTTGCCCGCTAAACTCATGAAAAATAAGCGCTTTCGCTGCGCGGTCAAAAGCGCCGGAGAGGCCGATTTTGCGCCCTCAGAGCGCGCCTGGAGTCAACCCCGCAAAGCCGTGGAAAGATTGCAGAATCGTGCTGACAAGCGATCCGAATCAATCATTCGCGCAATGTAGCAGCCGGGTAACAGCAAGGTTTGCAGCCAACGAAAAAACCCGGCCTCACGGCCGGGTTTTTCAGTCGAAAATCCGCTCTGCGGAATGACGAAAATCAGGAAGCGAGAGCGCTAACCCGATGCGCCAGGCGCGAGACCTTCCGGGACGCCGTATTCTTGTGAACGATGCCCTTCTGAGCAGCCCGCATGATCTCCGGCTGGGCAGCCTTCAGAGCGTCGGCAGCGGCGCTCTTGTCGCCGGAGGCGATCGCCTCCTCGACCTTGCGCAGGAAGGTGCGCATACGCGAGCGGCGCGCCTTATTGACCTCGGTGCGACGCACGATCTTGCGCGTGGCCTTCTTGGCCGACGTCGTATTGGCCATCGAAACGTCCTCGTTCTCATCGCGTCCGTTCGCCTCAGGCAATATGCCTGGCGGGGTCGGACCGCGACCGTGATGGAAAATGCGTGGGCGGCGGCCGTTGCTTGCGCGGACCGTCGCGAGAGGCAGGCGTATAGTCGCTGCCGTGCCCGGCGTCAACGCCGGAATGGCGCGCGGCCGCAGGTTTTAAGAGCATTGCGCAAAAAATGGGTACCGCTTTTTCGCAAGAGCAATGCTCTCAGCTTTTAGAGTCGATCACGTTCTTTCGCATTCGGACGGAAACGTCCGAATGCGACGTGATCTAACCGGCCGGCGCGATGAAACGGGCAAAGCTCGCCAGATCGACATTGCCACCGCTCAAAATCACGCCGACGCGCTTGCCCGCGACCGGCACCGCACCGGTGAATGCGGCCGCGGCGGCCAGGCATCCGGTCGGCTCGACCACGAGCTTCATCCGCTCAGCGAAGAAGCGCATCGCGTCGATCAGCGCGGCGTCGCTGACGGTGACGATGTCCTCGACCAGGGCCTGGATGATCGGGAAGGTGAGATCGCCCAGGAAGGCGGTCTGCGCCCCATCGGCGATCGTCTTGGGCACCGCGATCTTGACGATCTTGCCGGAGCGGAAGGATTGCTGGCCGTCATTGCCGGCCTCGGGCTCGACGCCGAAGACGCGGCAGCCCGGATTCAGCGCCTTGGCGGCCAAGGCCGCCCCAGCCAGCAGGCCGCCGCCGCCGAGGCAGACCAGCAGGATGTCGAGGGGGCCGGCATCCTCGATCAGCTCCTTGGTCGCCGTGCCCTGCCCGGCGATGACATGAGGGTGGTCATAGGGCGGGATCACGGTCAGGCCGCGCTCGGCCGCGAGCCTGCCACCGATCGCGAGGCGGTCCTGGCTGTAGCGGTCATAGCGCACGATCTCGCCGCCATAGGCCTGCGTCGCCTCGACCTTCGCCACCGGAGCATCCTCCGGCATGATGATCGTCGTCGGCACGCCGAGCAGCTTGCCCGCAAGCGCAATCGCCTGGGCGTGATTGCCCGAGGAATAGGTCACGACGCCGGCGCGCTTCTGCTCCGGCGACAATGCGGCGATCGCATTATAGCCGCCGCGGAACTTGAAGGCGCCCATGCGCTGCAGGTTCTCGGCCTTGAAGACGAGGCTGGCGTCGGTGCGCCTGTTGGCGGTGGCCGAGGTCAGGACCGGGGTATGGTGGGCGACGCCCTTGATGCGCAACGCTGCCGCCTCGACATCGGCATAGGTCGGCAGGGAGGGCTTGCTGGCGGCTGCGTCGGTCATGGAAGTTGTGTCCTGCGGCGGGATCGTCTCAACGCTATCTGCCAGCACAGGCAGTCCCGCTTCAAGTCAGAGACGGTGACATCAGCCATGCGTGGCGTTGATCGACGCGCAAGCCGCGGGGACCCTGAGCCACCCGGCAAGAGCCGCTCGGGTCAAGCCCGAGCGTGACGAGATCGCCGGTTCACCTGAAGAAAATCAGCGTCTGCACCAGAAACAGCGGGATCAGGATCGCGCCCGACCAGAGCATGTAGCCGAAGAAGCTCGGCATCGCGACCTTCCGGTCCTTGGCGATGGCATAGACCATGAAGTTCGGCGCGTTGCCGATATAGCTGTTGGCGCCCATGAAGACCGCGCCGGCCGAGATCGCCGTCAGCGTCAGCGCGCCCGTCGTCATCAGCCTTTGCGGATCGCCGCCGGCGAGCTCGAAAAAGACGAGATAGGTCGGCGCATTGTCGAGGAAGGAGGACAGGCCGCCGGCGAGCCAGAAATAGGCGGCGTTGTTGGCGCTTCCGTCCGGGTTCGTCACCAACCCGACCAGCGGCGCGAAGGCCCCGTTGCGGCCCGCCTGCAGCATCGCCAGCACCGGGATGATGCAGATGAAGATGCCGGCGAAGAGCTTTGCGACCTCCTTGATCGGCCCCCAGCTGAATTCGTTGCCGGCGCGCACCGGACCCGGCGTCAGCTTCAGCGAAAACCCCGCCAGCGCGAGCAGAATGACGTCGCGCGCCAGGTTCTGCCATTCCACCGCGATGCCGTGCACGGTGAAGGCGACGCCCGGCTTCCAGCTCGCCGACATCAGGATGGCGAGGATGACGCCGCCGAGCAGGGCGATGTTGACCTTGCCATAGAGCTTGATGTCGCGGTCCGGCGTCGGGTCCTTGAGCGACCGCAGGCCGCCTTCCTTGCGGTAGAACCAGCTGTCGAGCCCATAGAACAGCGCGAGCAACACGATGACGGCAAAGCTGGTCTCCGGCAGCAGATGCGTGGTCGTCCAGAAGAAGCTCACCCCGCGCAGGAAGCCGAGGAACAATGGCGGGTCGCCGAGCGGCGTCAGCGAACCGCCGATATTCGAGACCAGGAAGATGAAGAACACGACGATATGGACATTGTGGCGCCGCGCGTCATTGGCGCGCAGGATCGGGCGGATCATGATGATCGAGGCGCCCGTGGTGCCGACGAAGCTCGCCATCAGCGTGCCGATCGCCAGAAGAACCGTGTTGGTCGCGGGCGTGCCGCGCAGATTGCCCATGATCAGGATGCCGCCGGCGATCGTGAACAGGGCGAAGAGCAGGATGATGAAGGGGATATAATCGAGCAGCCCCATATGCAGGAGCGCCCCCAGCGCGGGGTCGAAACCGCGCGACAGGACCAGCGGCGCCAGCACCAGCACCGACCAGAACGCTGCGAACTTGCCGTAGTTCAGCTCCCAGAAATGCGGGAACAGCACGGGGCCGAGCGCGATCGAGAGCAGCATGCCGGCGAAGGGCAGCGCCCAGGCCGCTCCCATCGTCGCGCCGCCGATATCGCCTGCGGCCAGCGCCGCGCTGGAGATCAGGCATAGCGCGAGCACCGCGCCGGTTCGTCTCAGAAAGCTCGCCAAAGCCATTCCCCGCCCGCTTTTCGCGTGGTTGTCATCATCATCAATGCCTAGCTGGTTAGACGAGGACCGAAAGCCTCGCAACCAAGGGCCAAATCAGTATAGGCCCGGTTGACGCAACGAGAGACGACGAGGGAATTTCGAGGATGCGAGCGCTTCTGCCAGTCCTGCTGGCCCTTATCTTCGTCCCGGCCCTGGCCAGCCCGGTCTTCGCCCAGGTCTCGGTCGCCGAGATCAGGGCCCAGATCTTCCTCGAACGCTCCGGCAAGCTCTCGGATAATCTCATCGGCGCCAACAAGGCGCTGCACAACACGGTCATTGGCGAGGGCGATGCCGGCGAGCCGGCAGACGCGGTTCTGGTCACACTGGTGTTCACCGGCGCGAAGAACACCAAATCCTCCGACAAGATCGCCCGCGACCTTGCCTCCATCACGGTCAAGCAGCGGGCCAAGACCGGCGAGAAGACCCTGCTGCGGCGCGTTTATGGCGGTTTCCTGTTCGGCGAGAGCGGGCGCATCCACAAGGCCTTCCTGCTCGACAACGCGACCTGCGCGCCGCTCGATATCGAGGTCAAGGTCGGCCGCAGCGCCAAGAGCGCGAAGCTCGATTTCAGCTGCGGCGAGTAGCCTGCCTGGAACCTGTCCGTCATGGTCGGGCTTGTCCCGACCATCCACGTCTTCGTCTCTCGAGCGCGGTGTTCGAGACGTGGATGCTCGCCACAAGGGCGAGCATGACGGCAAGCTTGGGACGATCATCCCATTGTTATGCCGGCATTCATCCCTGTAGAATAATCTCCTCCTAGCGGCACCCCGGCCGCGGCCGATTCGGGACCGAACATGTGCCGTTTCCTCGCCTATTCAGGCGCGCCAGTCTTTCTTGAGGATCTCGTTGCGGCGCCCTGCCATTCGCTGATCCACCAATCGCTCCATGCCGAGGAAACCAAGACCGGTACGAATGGCGACGGTTTTGGCGTCGGCTGGTATGGCGACAGGCCCGAGCCCGGGCTCTACCGCGAGGTCAGGCCCGCCTGGGCGGACGAAAACCTGCTCTCGATCGCGCGCCAGGTCCGCTCGCGCCTGTTCTTCGCCCATGTCCGCGCCGCGACCGGCACTGCGACGACGCGGGCCAATTGCCACCCCTTCGCCCATGGCCACCACCTCTTCATGCATAACGGCCAGATCGGCGGCTACGGCCTGATCCGTCGCAAGCTCGAGAGCCTGATTCCCGACGCGCTCTATGGCGACCGCGTCGGCACGACCGATTCCGAGGCGATCTTCCTGCTCACCCTGGCCGGCATGGCTGACGGAATGGCGCCTGGCGCGGCGCTGGCCTGGGCGCTGGGCGAAGCGCTCGCCTTGATGCAGCAGGCCGGCATTCGCGAGCCCTTGCGCTGCGCCGCGGCGCTTGCCGATGGCGACAGCGTCCATGCCGTGCGCTGGTCCTCCGACCCCAAGCCGCCGACGCTCTATCTCTGCGACCGCGGCGACAGCGTCATCATCGCCTCCGAGCCGGTCGATGCCGCGCGCGATTGCTGGCAGGCGCTGCCGGCCAACACGCTGGTCACGGTGCGCACCGGTGCGGTCGCGCTGTCGCCCTTCGTGGTCGGGCTGAAGCAGGCCGCCTGACGCGGAGATACCCGCGAAAGCGGACTGTTTCTGTTCGAAACTATGCCGGAATCCTCACGATCCCATAGGGATTGAACTTGAATTCGTCCTCGTCATAGGTCGAGACGAATGACCGGCTCGCCTTGCGCTCGCGCAGCGTCGCCTCCAGCCCGCGCCTTGCGATCTCGTCGGCGACCTCGTCCATGAGCGCGACAATCACCCGTTCGCTGCCCAGCGACTTCGGCGCATAGACCTCCGGCAGCCCGACGAGGTGAAAGCCGACGCTTTCGAGATAGCCCTTGGCCTCGAGCGGGCGTTTTGCAAAGGCCAGGCGGCAGATCCGGCCGAGCGCCAGGCTGTCACCGACTTCACGTGCCGCTTGCGCCTGGGTCGCCAGCTCCTGCCAGCGCGCCAGCCCATGCGCGATCCCGGCGCTTTCGCCTTTGACGGCCACCGCCCCAGTCCCGATGAGCTGCTGCACCAGCAGCAAGGCGGTAGCGGAGGTCTCGACGGCCGTCTCGGCCGTCATTTGCGGCCCCATCACATAAAGCACCGCGCCATGCTCGGCGACGGCGCGCTCGTCCGAGACCGTCCAGGCATTGGGCTGCACGCGGTCCCAGCACACCGCAAATGACCGCTCCATCCGGTCATCCGCCTCATCCTGGGAATAATCCATGTCGACGCTGAAGCCCTTGGCGATGGTGCCGATGGCGTTGCGGGCGGCTTCCGACAGCCGCGCCAGATCATGCGCGCGGCCGAGAAAGCACAGGACATGGCGCGGCATGACGGAGATCGCAGGGGCGGGCTTCGGCTCGGATGGCGCAGGTTTCGGCTCGTCGGCGCGGGACGAGCCGCCCAACGCCAATGCGCCGATGAACCACAGGAAGCCGCGACGAATGAGGTTCACATACATTGGGTCTCTCGTAGACGGAGCCGTGTTTCAGCGCTGCTGATAGCGCGATCCTGCCGAATCCTGTCGGCGCTGGGCAATCCTATCCTGTTGCGAGCATCCTGGGTGAGCATCAGGCCTCCCCGGAAACCCGGATGCCGCATTCCGCTCCAAGGCTTGTGCTCCAAGGCTTGTGCTTCGAGGCTTGTGCTTCGAGGCTTGCGCTTCGCCTCTCGCCGCGCCACAGGCGAGACGTCATGCGCGCCTTCGACACGAAGCTCCCCATCGATACCGTCCTGGACGAGCTCGCAGCCTCGCTGCGGGAACGACCCAACGCCGTCCTCGTCGCGCCCCCCGGCGCGGGCAAGACCACGCGCGTGCCGCTCGCGTTGCTCGACCAGCCCTGGGCGAAGGGCGGCAAGCTGATCCTGCTGGAGCCGCGCCGTCTGGCGGCACGCGGCGCCGCCAACCGCATGGCGCAGACGCTGGGCGAGCGCGTTGGCGAGACGGTCGGCCTGCGCGTCCGGCTCGGCTCCAAGATCGGCCCGAAAACCCGCATCGAGGTCGTCACCGAAGGCGTTTTCGCTCGGATGATCCTCGATGATCCCGCGCTCGATGGGGTCGCCGCCGTGCTCTTCGACGAGTTCCACGAGCGCTCGCTCGATGCCGATTTCGGCCTGGCGCTGGCGCTCGATGCGCAAGCCGGCCTGCGCGAGGATCTGCGCATCCTGGTGATGTCGGCGACGCTCGACGGCGCGCGCGTGGCGCGCTTGCTCGGCGAAGCGCCGGTGATCGAGAGCCAGGGGCGGGCCTTTCCCGTCGAGACCCGCTATCGCGGCCGCGATCCGCTGAAGCGCATCGAGGATCAGGTCACGGAGGCCGTGCTTCTGGCGCTGAACGAGCAGGCGGGCTCGCTGCTCGTCTTCCTGCCCGGCCAGGGCGAGATCCGCCGTGTCGAGGAGCGCCTGCGCGAACGCATCCGCGAGGCTTCCGTCGAGATCGCGCCGCTCTATGGCGCGCTCGACCAGGCCGAGCAGGATCGCGCCGTGCTGCCTGCGCCCAAGGGCCGCCGCAAGGTCGTGCTGGCGACCGCCATCGCCGAGACCTCGCTGACGATCGAGGGCGTGCGCGTGGTGATCGATTCAGGGCTTGCCCGCGTGCCGGTCTACGAGCCCGATATCGGCGTGACCCGATTGGAGACGCGCCGCGTCAGCCGCGCGGCGGCAGACCAGCGTCGCGGCCGTGCCGGGCGCACCGAGCCCGGCATCTGCTATCGCCTCTGGGAGGAGGCCGGCACCGGCGCGCTGGAGGCCTTCGCACGGCCCGAAATCCTCTCCGCCGACCTTGCCCCCCTGCTGCTCGATTGCGCCGCCTGGGGGGTGACCGACCCGACCAGCCTCGCCTTCCTCGATACGCCACCCGCACCGGCCCTGAAGGAGGCGCGCGCCCTGCTGACGGCGCTGCACGCGCTCGACGGCGATGGCCGCATCACGCCGGAGGGCAAAGCGCTCCAGGCGCTGCCCCTGCCGCCCCGGCTGGCGCGCATGGTCGTGGCCGCCGCGGGCTTCGGCCAGGCAAGCTCGGCCGCCGAACTGGCCGCGCTGCTGGTCGAGCGCGGCCTGGGCGGCGACGCGATCGATCTGGCCGAGCGCCTGGAGCGGCTCGGTCGCGAGCGCGGCGGCCGCGCCGCCGATATGCGCCGGCTGGCTGAAGGCTGGGCGCGCAGCGCCGAGAAGGCGCGTCCCAAGCTGCGGGAGCTGGCGCTGTCGCCGGGCCTCCTGCTGGCGCTGGCCTATCCCGACCGCATCGCCAGGGCGCGCAGCGCGGGCTCCGGCCAGTATCTGCTCGCCAATGGCCGCGGCGCGGCGCTGGAGCCCTCCCAGCGGCTGGCGCGCGAGCCCTGGCTCGTGGTGGCGGAGGTCACCGGGGCCGCCCAGCAGGCGCGCATCATGGCGGCTGTGGCGATCACGGAGGCGGACATCCTCTGGCTCGCGGGCGAGGGGCTCGCGCCTTTCACGATCGAGGAGCGCAGCGAGGTCACGTTCGAGCGCGCCGCGCGCGCGCTGCGTGTCCGCGCCATCAGGCGCTATGGCGCGCTGCTGCTGGCGGAACGGCCATTGCCGGTCGAGGCTTCCCTGGACAACGCCATGGCGCTGGCCGGGGGCATCGCCGCGCTCGGCATCGGACTCCTGCCCTGGACGAAGGCGCAAATGCAATTGCGCGAGCGCGTCGCTTTCCTGCGCAGGGCGATGCTGGCCTCGGGCAGCGACAATCCCTGGCCCGACCTGACGGATGAGGGTCTTGGTCCCGATGCCTCAACATGGCTCACGCCGCATCTTCTGGGGCGCGCCTCACTTGCGGCGATCCAGGCCTCCGATCTCGAGGCGGCGCTGGCCGAGCTTTTGCCCTGGGACCTGAAACGCCGGCTCGATGCCGAGGCGCCGACGCATTTTACCGCGCCGACGGGCTCCAACCTTGCGGTCGACTATGCCGCCGAGGCCGGCCCGACGATCTCGGTGCGGGTGCAGGAACTCTTCGGGCTTGGCCTCCACCCGGCGCTGGCCGGCGGGCGCGTGCCATTGGTGCTGGAATTGCTCTCGCCGGGGCACAAGCCGATCCAGATCACCCGCGATCTGCCGGGCTTCTGGCGCGGCTCATGGTCCGCGGTGAAGTCCGAGATGAAGGGCCGCTACCCGCGCCATCCCTGGCCGGACGACCCGGCCGCCGCCCCGCCGACGACAAGGGCGAAGCCGCGCGGGACCTGAGGCGCTGCCCTCATGCTCGCCCTTGTGGCACTGCTGTCCGGTTGGGGTTTTGGCCCCTAAGCGGATCGTGGACGGCTCTGCCCTCGCGGGCGAGATGAAGCGAAGTGTCGGATGAAGAGCGCGGGGAACCCTTCTCCCGGATGGGAGAAGGGTTCCCCGCGCCTGTCTCATTCGTCACCGCCAGCTGGAAAGCCTGCGATGAACGGAGCTTTTCGATCGGGCGCTCGCGGCGAACCGGACAGTCGTGCCGTTGTGGCGAGCATCCATGTCTTGCACACAGGCTCGGCCAGCGAAGACGTGGATGGTCGGGACAAGCCCGACCATGACGAAGGAGTAGAATTCCCGCGAGTCGCTGCTCAATTCCCCATGCGGTCGCGCCATTGCCGCTCGCCCGCCAGGCAGCTCGGGTTCTGGCCGGTCGACTGCGCCTTCTGGACGAGCGCCTCGCCATCACGCGGCATCTCGGCGATCTCGCGCACCAGCTTGGTCCGCGTCGCATCGACGAATTGATGGCGCTCGCGAATCGGGATCACGAAGGCACCGATGCCGGTGATCACGCAGTCCTTGTAGTAGACGTCGAGGTTGTCGATGTCGAAATAGCTCGCCTGCTTCAGCATGATCGGCAGGCCGTTGATGTTGACGCCCTTGGCGGCGGCGGCATCGCGCGCGGCGGCGACGGGGCGCCCGTCATTGTTGGCGCCGTCGCCGGAGATGTCGATGACCCGGCGCATCGCCGTGACGTTGGACTTTTCCAGGAGCGCCATGCCGAGGTCGATCGCCCCCGAGATCGAAGTGCGCCGGCCGCGCCGCGTCGGCGCCTCGCCCAGCTCCTCGGCGAAGGCCAGCGCCGATTGCGGCGTGTCGATGATGGTCCAGGATTTGACGATGTGCTGGAAGTCGCCGCCGGCCCATTCGAAATAGGTCACGGCGATCTTGCCGATCGCCCCCTTGGCGATGGCGTTATGCAGCTCTTTCGAGCGGAAGGCCTCGATATAACCGTTGCGCTGCAAGGCGAGCTCGTCGATATCCATCGAATAGGACACGTCGAGCGCCAGGACGAGCGCGACATCGACCTCCTCGGCGGGCACCGTGGCTTGGGGCACAGGCGCTTGCTGCGCTCTGGGCGCCGTGCCGGTCAGCAGACTCGCCGCCGTGAGACTCAAGAGACCGAACAGCCAACGCCGCATCGCCACCTCCGTCATCCTATCGTGACGGCAGTGTGCGCTTCGTTTCGATTCCCGCCAAGGGCGAAAGCTGGGCAGGCTCAGTCGCTTATTATCGCATTCTCGTGACTTGGATTGGCGCGACGGGCATCGACGATGCCGATCGCGGCTGCGGCCGCTTCCTCGATGGTCAGGGCCGAGGTGTCGAGCAGGACGGCGTCCTCCGCCAGCTTGAGGGGAGCGTCGCTGCGGCCGGAATCGCGCGCGTCGCGCCGGCGGATATCGGCCAGGATGCCTTCGAAAGTGGCAGGCTCGCCGCGTGCCGTCAGCTCGCGATGGCGGCGCGCGGCGCGCACTTCGGGCGTGGCGGTGACGAAGAGCTTCGCGCGCGCCTCCGGGCAGATCACCGTGCCGATATCGCGCCCGTCCAGCACCGCGCCGCCGGCTTGCCCGGCGAAGCGACGCTGGCGCGCGATCAAACCGCTGCGCACGGCCGGCATTGCCGCGACGACGGAGGCAGCCTCGCCGATCTCGCGCCCGCGCAGGCTGTCTTCGGGAAAGGCGGCTTCATCGAAGCTCGCGACGATTGCCGCTGCGGCGTCCGCGTCCTGGATGTCGTGGCCTGCATCGAGCACGGCCTTGGCGACCATGCGGTAGAGCAGTCCGGTATCGAGATAGGGCAGGCCGTAATGCGCGGCGAGCCGGCGCGCCAGCGTGCCCTTGCCGGAGGCGGCGGGACCGTCGACCGCGATGACAAGTCGTCCCCGCTTGTCGTTCGAGCTCATGCGATGTCGCCTCCAAGCCCGTTCATCAAGGCGATGAAGCTCGGGAAGCTCGTTGCGATCATCGCCCCGTCATCGACCGTCATCGGTTGCCGCGTCGCCAGCCCCATCACCAGGAAGCTCATGGCGATGCGGTGGTCGAGATGGGTCGCGACCAGGCCGCCGCCGTCGACCGCGCCGTCTCTGCCCTCGACGACCAGATCATCGCCTTCGATCGCGCAGGTGACGCCGGCTGCCTTCAGCCCGGCCTCGACAGCGGCCAGGCGATCGGATTCCTTGACGCGCAGCTCCTGCAGGCCGCGCATCCGCGTCGTGCCCGTGGCGAAGGAGGCTGCGACCGCCAGCACCGGATATTCGTCGATCATCGAAGGCGCGCGCTCGGGCGGAACCGTGACGCCCTTCAGGACGCCGGCCCGCACGCGCAGCGTCGCGACCGCCTCGCCACCCTCATTCGCCTCGCTCTCGACGCTGATATCGGCGCCCATCTCGCGCAAAGTGGTCAAAAGCCCGCTGCGCAGCGGATTGGCCATCACGCTCTCGATCAGGATGTCCGAGCCCGGCACGATCAGGGCCGCGACCAGCGGAAAGGCGGCCGAGGAGGGGTCTGTCGGCACCACGATCGGCGCGGCCTGCAATTCGGGCTGGCCCTTGAGCACGATGCGTCGTCCATGCGCCCCATCCGGTGAAACCGCGACATCCGCGCCGAAATGCCTCAGCATTGTCTCGGTATGGTCGCGCGTCGCCTCCGTTTCGATCACGGTCGTCTCGCCCGGCGCCGCCAGGCCCGCCAGCAGCACGGCCGACTTGATCTGCGCCGAGGCGACCGGCGTGCGATAGGTGATCGGCACGGCCTCCTTCGGCCCGCGCAGGGTCAGCGGCACGCGCCCGCCCTCCTCCTGCGAGACGATCGTCGTGCCCATCAGTTCGAGCGGGTCGAGGATGCGCCGCATCGGGCGCTTGCGCAGCGAGGCGTCGCCGTCGAAAACCGTGGTGATCGGGTGGGCGCCGCAGACGCCCATCATCAAGCGCGAGCCGGTGCCGGCATTGCCGAAATCGAGCACGCCGCCGGGTTCGCGCAAGCCACCGACGCCGACACCGCGGACGCGCCAGCTGCCCGGACTGTCGTGATGGACGATCGCGCCGAGCGCGCGCGCGGCATCGGCCGTGCGCATCACGTCCTCGCCCTCGAGCAGGCCGCTGATCCTCGTCTCGCCGATTGCGAGCAGGCCGAAGATGAGCGAGCGGTGCGAGATCGACTTGTCGCCGGGCACGCGCACGCGTCCCGCAAGTGGGCCCCTGCTGCGTGCGGTGACGGGGATCGGGGGCTGCGCGTGGGCCACTTTGGTCTCTGCCGGCTGGTCTTAGGGAAGCGCGGGCTGCCTAGCATGACCCTTAGCCAGGCGTCACGCGCCCCTCGGGGCGAAATCAACATTTGACAGGGCCGCCTGCCCCGACTAACGGACGCGCCTGCTTTTCAGAACATGCATGATTGAAGGTCCGACGCAGTGGCGAAACCGGAACTTGGCACTAAGCGCGTTTGCCCGACAACGGGCCGCAAATTCTACGACCTGAACAAGGATCCGATCGTCTCGCCCTATACCGGGCAGACCTTCCCGCGTTCGATGTTCGAGCCCCAGGCGAAGGCGGCGGCCGTTGCCGCCAAACCCGCCGATGACGAGGATGAGGTCGAGGTCGCCGACGGCGCAGTCGAACTCGTCTCGCTCGACGAGGCCGATGCGGAAGCCACCGAGAAGGAGGCTGTCGTCACCAGCGAGGACGATATCGAAGTCGAGGACGACGATATCGCTCCCGAGGACGACACCTTCCTCGAGGAAGACGAGGAAGGCGATGACGACGTCGCCGACCTGATCGATGGCGACATCGAGGGCGACGAGGACGTCTGAGGATTCCGCCCTCTCGGCGGGCGCTGTGAAGGCAGGCGCTGTGAAGGAATGACGATTAGGCGACATTCAGCGCTTGAGTCTTCCGGCACTCCCGCCTATAGAGCGCTTCGCCGCTCGCAGCGGCGACAAGGACGGGACGGTCGATCACCGCAAAGGTGTGGCATGACCGCCCGGGAATATCCCGGCTGACCCCCAAATCAGCCGGCTAGCGTGGGGCCATAGCTCAGTTGGGAGAGCGCTTGAATGGCATTCAAGAGGTCGGCGGTTCGATTCCGCCTGGCTCCACCAAATCTTCCCAAGCTGACAGCTGGAACGAGGCGGGATTGTCCGGGATCAACCGGGCCTATCCCCGCCTTCACCCCCAAACGATCAAGATTGGTGACGGTTACCGGCGAATCAGTCGGCAGCACGCCCTGCGACCGTGGCTAGGTATCAGCCTGCGCGACACCGAGCTGTCGCCGGAGCTGCGTCCTGTCCAGGCAGGAGACGTCATAGGTTACTTCGCGACCTTTGAATTCCTGATGAGTGGCGAGCTGTTTGGTCATGGAGCGCGTGATCTCGTCGATCCGCGCTTCGCAGGCCTCGGCACTGGTGAAGCCCATCTCGCTGATTCGCGTTGCCGTGCATGTCGGCTCCCCCGACACGCAGGCCATGATGACCATCGTAAAGGCATCCATGAATTCACTCCCAAGGTGGCTCTGCGCCGGGGGGCCTCTCTCCGCTCAAAAGTGATGCTTCATGGTTACCCGAGCATTAAGAAGCCTCGCCGGGCATAAGGAGCAAATCCCGAGCCATCGCCGTCTTCACGGGGAGTGCCTGGCTGCGGCTCGAGCAGGGTGCGAAAAAATGGGAACCGGTTTTTTGCATTGATCCTGCTCTCGAGCATTTCCGATCCGGCCGGGTCGCTCGCTCGAAAACACTCTAACGCCTGCGCCGCCGGTTGGACCGCGCACGCCGGCGCCTGACGGCTTTCATCATCAGTGTCAGCATGGCGAGCAGCATGTTCGACAACGTTCGCTTCTGGAGTTTCGTCCGGCATCCTCCCGACCCTCGAAGGCAGCCTTATGTCGAAAGGCTACAGCGATGCTGGCACGTTTAAGGCAGCAGTCTGTGCGGCCGCGACGCTCGGCATGGCTGGTTAGAGGGCTCTCCTCACGCAAACCGGTGTCCACTTCGCTCGAAAGCGCTCCAGGCGCCCGATCCGGAATGTGGCGCGCCTTGTGAACCTGTTCCGGTTCTGCCGCGACTAACCGATCGGGCGTCGCGTTTGCGCAGCCTTGCCGCCCCGGCGCTTCCCCTCCCAGAGCATTGCGCGAAAAAGTGGGTACCGGTTTTTCGTGGGAGCAATGCTCCAAGCTTTTAGGATCGATCACGTTTTTCGCATTCGGACGGCATCGTCCGAATGCGACGTGATCGAGTGGTGGCCGGGGCGGCATCTGTCGCAATCAAGCAGCCTCACCCGTTGATGCCGGTTTGGGCACGGCCGTAACCTGCGGACACCAAGCTTCGCGCGTAAATGAACATTCATCGCTGGCGGAAGTTCACCCCTTTTAAGTTTTAGCTGATCTGGGGAGAGTTTCATGGACCGTCGGTCATTTCTGCAAGCGGCAATGGTTTCTGCTCTCCCCTCAGTAGCATTTGGACAAAGCGCTCCAGCTGGGATGTCACCTGAACAGAAACATGCGGCGGAAACCCTGGAAGCGAGCGCGACGTCGCTGGAGGCAAGCCGCGCGGCGGCCAGCAAGGCCGTCGATGCGAATGTCCGGCGATTTGCCCAGTTCGAGGCAGCCGAGCAAGAGGTGGTGGCATCCGTGGTCAAGGCTGCCACGGGCATGTCGGAGACCGCTCCTCCACCTTTGACTGCCGAGGCGAAAGCCATGGTCGAGATTCTGAAGGCGATGCCGACCGGTCCGGAATTCGACAAGGCCTATGTGAAAGGGCAGGTCGAGGGACACCAGCGGCTTCTGCAAATTCAGGAGGTCTATCTGACCAATGGCAAGAATCAGACCCACCGCTCGATCGCGATGTTGATTCGCGGCCATATCAAGGAGCACCTGGCTCAGCTGGAACTCATGAACAAGCTGCCGGCCTAGTTTGCGCCGCGCGCGCCGAAGGTTGATTGTTAGAAGAGGATTTCGAGGCCTCATTTCGAGGCCATTGACGCCGCGCTCTTGAACGCGGCCGGCTAGAGCAATTGAACGCGTTTTTTTTCACGCGAACCGATGTTCACTTCGCTTGAAAACGCTCTAATGCTTCGCATCAGCCCGGCTGAGGTTACGCTCGTAATCTTGAATCTCGCCGCGAAGCTTTTCCAGTTCGTCGCGCTCGGCCGTATTCTCGGCAGACCCGGCGAGCTCCTGAATCCGCGTCATCGCCGTATTATAGGACATCTCAGCTTGTCCCTCAGGCGCCAGTTTAACATTCGGTTTCGAATCGGCCATCGATGCCTCCAGCGGCTGTTCATGCCATGCTGGTAACGCCGCGCTCGGCTTCACAGTTCCGCGCTGATGAGGCGGACATTCCTGGAAGATCCGCTCCGTCTCGCGACAATGACGCAACGGCGTGGCCCGTGAGCCGTTCGCGATGGCGTGAAATGCCTGGGTTGATCGAAGCTTGCGCCGCACGCGCCGCTTCGGCTTCCTATCGACCCGTCATCTGAAATCGGCAGCCAAGACCGCCCATGGCCTCGCGCGACGGCGCGAGCCTTATAGATGCCGCACCCACTCCGCCGCGGCCTCCGCCGGCGGCCGCTCGCTGTTGAAGGCGCCGATGAAGTTGCCGTCCTTGCCCATCAGATAGACCAGCGCGGTATGGTCCATGGTGTAGTCGCCATCCTTGAGCGGGACCTTCTTGGCATAGGCGCGATAGGCCTTGACCGTGGCGTCGATCGCCGCTTGGTCGCCGGTCAACCCGACGATGCGCGGATCGAAGCTGCCGAGGTAGCTCTTCAGGGTCTCCGGCGTGTCGCGCGCGGGATCGACGCTAATGAAGAGCGCGCGCAGCTTCTCGCCCTTGGCGCCGGCGGCGCGCAGCATCTCCGAGATCTCGAACAGCTTGGTCGGGCAGATGTCGGGGCAATGGGTGAAGCCGAAGAACACCAGGAAGGGCGCGCCGCGCAGCTCCTTGTCGGTCAGCGTCTTGCCGTCCGGGGTCGTCAGCGCGAACGGCCCACCGACGCTCGCCGTTCCCGTCTGATTCTGCCGCGTCGGCGAAAAGGTGATGATCGCGGCCGCGGCGAGCGCGAGCGCCCCCAGAAGAAAGACGATCAGGGGCAGGATGAGGCGGCGTTGCACGGCGGGCGATCCGGTTTCAGGGCGTTTGGATGGGGCTCAGAAGCAGGCGACGAGGGCAGCGATGAGGCCGTCGGTGAAAAGCCGGTCGCCTTCGCGCCACCACAGCAAGAGCCCGGTCAAAAGCAGGCCGAGCGCGCCGCCGGCGAGCAGCAGGATGCCCGCTCGCGACGGCGGGGCCGTATCCTGCTGTGGATCGTCCTGCGCTTGCGTCATGCGCTAACTCATACCCCCGCGCGGCCGCCGCCGGAAGCAGCCTCCGTGACGCAGGTCATCAGCGTTCGGGGAGGATTTGAGCGACGAAGCGGAGCGAAGTCGAACCCGCGCGATGGGTTGGTGGGCGGCATCGCGCAAAGAAAAATGGAGCGGGCGATCGGGATCGAACCGACGACATTCAGCTTGGGAAGCGGCACTAAGACGTTGAACGTCCTCGCCCGCGTTCATCGACGGATAGGCCTACAGGATCGCCGGGTCGCGATAAGACTCGAGATCGCAGTCTCATCTGTTGATGGACGGTCGCCGATCATCTACCCGAAGCTTAAGCGTAGCGCGATGCCATCCGAGACGCTGCGCAATGGCCCGTCAGGGCTGTTCTCGGGCTAGAGCGTTTTCGAGCGAAGTGGACACCGGTTCGCGTGAAGAAAACGCGTTCAAACAAAGGGCAGGAGCAATTGAGCGATCCAACTGGATCGGACATTGCTCTAGCAGCATTCGATGTCGATTGAGCGTTTCGACACTGTCGTCCTGGGCGCCGGTGCTGCTGGAATGATGTGCGCGATCCATGCCGCATCGCGCGGCGGGCGTGTTCTCATCGTCGATCATGCCAAAGCGCCCGGCGAAAAAATCCGCATTTCCGGCGGGGGCCGCTGCAACTTCACCAATATCGGCACGAGCGCGCGCAATTTTTTATCGAATAATCCGCATTTCGCCAAATCCGCGTTGGGCCGCTACACGCAGCATGATTTCGTGGCGTTGGTCGAAAAGCACGGCATTGCCTACCACGAGAAGACGCTCGGGCAGCTCTTCTGCGATGAGTCCGCCAAGGACATCATCGCAATGTTGATGGACGAGATGGCGCGCGCGGCCTGCGAGCTGCGCCTCAAAACCACGCTGCAAAGCCTCGAGCGGGTTGAGGGCGGCTTTGCGGTCACGCTTGGCGGCGATGGCGCTGCAAAGATTCGGTGCCGGCAGTTCGTTGTTGCGTCCGGAGGAAAATCGATCCCGAAAATGGGGGCATCCGGTCTTGGCTACCAGATCGCCGGCCAGTTTGGTTTGACGGTGACGGAGACACGCCCGGCTTTGGTGCCGCTGACATTCGGTGAAGACGTGCTTGCCGGGTTTCGCGACATGGCCGGCGTTGCCGCGGCTGCGCGCGTCTCGTGCGGCAAGGCGACATTCGACGAGGCGCTGCTGTTCACGCATCGCGGACTGTCCGGCCCCGCGATCCTGCAGATTTCGTCCTACTGGCGCGAGAAAGCACCGATCAGGATCGCGTTCCTGCCCACGCAGGACGTGTTCGCCGCGTTGCGCGCTTCCAGACAGGATAACGGCCGCAGAAGCATCGCCAATACGCTTGGTGATATCCTGCCGAAGCGATTGGCGGCTTATCTCGCCGATGCCCATGGCTGGGCGGGCCCCAGCGGCGACGCAAGCGACAAGAAGCTCGCCGCGATCGCGTCCACCATTCAGGGCTGGGACGTCATGCCCATCGGATCGGAAGGATACCGGACAGCGGAGGTGACGCTCGGTGGCGTCGATACGTCCGGTCTGAACTCACGGACGATGGAAGCAAGCACAGTCGACGGCCTGTACTTCATCGGTGAAGTGGTCGACGTCACCGGCTGGCTTGGCGGCTACAACTTCCAATGGGCGTGGTCATCAGGCTGGGCGGCAGGGACCGCCATCGCCGAACGCACCGGCTGAGATGCCCGCGCGGCGCCAGGGCAAATTCCTGAACGATTGAAAATGCAAGACGGCGTTCCCAGCCAGACCATGCCGGAGAGCACGGAACCCGCGACCGCTTCTCGCGAAGCGGCGTTCTAACATATTGCTGTCAAAAGCTTTTTTTGGAGCGGGCGATCGGGATCGAACCGACGACATTCAGCTTGGGAAGCTGACGTTCTACCACTGAACTACGCCCGCATGCCGGTTCGCGGGCATGCGCCTGCCGCCGACATCGCCCTCCATAGCGGGATCGCCGGCGCGAGTCATCTCCCAATAAGGGCCAATGCACGATCTCGATTCACGCGGCCATTGCCTGGCAAAGCGGCATCGCCGGTTCGCCAGGGAGATGACGCGGCGGCGCTTCTTTTCCGAAACCCTCGATTTTCGCCAATAGCATCAGACGCCTTCACATCACGCTGGCCGGCACGCTCGAAATGGCTGGCAGGGCATGGCGCACAGATTTCCTCATCACGATCCCGACAAGCTGAGGCTGGCTACGAAGCTTCCGGGCATCGGCTCCGGCTGCGCCCTGTCCGGAGGAGTGCAGGAGCGCCTGACATCGGCCAGGGCGCGGGCGGCATGAGCTATCCGATGATCAGCGATGCGATGACTCCCGCCGGCTTGCTCCACCGCCTCGTCGCCTTCGACACGACCTCCCGCAACTCCAATCTGGAGCTCGTGGGCTGGGCGGCGGCCTTGCTCGAAACCGCCGGTGCCAGGATCCGGCTCACGCATGACGGCGGCGGCGCCAAGGCCAATCTGCTCGCCAGCTTCGGGCCGGATGTGCCGGGTGGGATCGTGCTCTCCGCCCATACCGACACGGTGCCTGTCGACGGCCAGAGCTGGAGCAGCAACCCTTTCGAATTGACGCAGCGCGACGGCCGCTTCTACGGGCGCGGCGCGACCGACATGAAGGGCTTTGTCGCCTGCTGCCTGGCGTTCGCGCCGCAATGGGGCCAGGCGCGATTGAAACGCCCGGTCCACCTGGCCTTGAGCTATGACGAGGAGGTCGGCTGCTTCGGCGTCCCTAGGCTCGTCGCCGATCTCGTTGCGAACCTGTCCAGGCCGGCCCTCGTCGTGGTCGGCGAACCCACCGGCATGCGTATCGGCGACCGCCATCGCGGCTATCTCGGGTTCCGGACGGTTTTCCACGGCCATGCCGTGCATTCCGGCAATCCCGGCAAGGGGGTCAGCGCCATCGCAGCCGCAGCGCGGTTCGTCGGCCTCCTCGACGGGCACGGGGCGCAAGACGCCGCGGGCGTCGACCGGACGACGTTCAATGTCGGCCAGATCTCCGGCGGGACCGGCATCAACATCGTGCCGGGACGCTGCGAGGTCCTCTGGGAGATAAGGCCGGCCGCGAGCGCCGACATCGCCGCGTTGAGGACCATGACCCAGGCGTTCATCGCGCGCGCCGCGCCACCGGGCCTGCCGCCTGAAACCGAGGAAACCGTGACGATCCCGCCGCTGCGGCCGGAGCCGGGCAATCCGGCGCTCGCGATTGTGCAGGGGCTCGGCGCGAGTTTGCCGCTGATGGAGCTGCCTTTCGGAACCGAGGCCGGCTTCTTCCAGGCGGCGGGCATCCCGACCGTGGTCTGTGGCCCGGGCTCGATCGAGCAGGCGCATCAGGCGGATGAATGGATCGCGGCGGAACAGCTGGAGGAAGCGAGCCGCTTCCTCGCTCGCGCGACGCAATGGGCCGAGGCCTGAGGCAACACAAAAACAGCTTAAGGCAGCACAAAAACACAAAGGGGATCTTCATGCCGGCAGAACAGATGCAAGCAGGCCTCGGGCAGTCCGGGCCGGTATCGGCGCCCATGCGCGCCAAATCCCGTCGCGCCATCATCGCGGCGACGATCGGCAATATGCTCGAAACCTATGATTTCGCGGTCTATGGCTTCTTCGCGATCATCATCTCGCGGCTTTTCTTTCCCGCCGGCGACGAGACGGTGTCGCTGCTTCTCACGGTCGCGACCTTCGGTGTCGGCTTCTTCATGCGGCCCGTCGGCGCCATCGTGCTCGGCAGCATGGCCGATAGCAGGGGGCGCAAATTCGCGCTGTCGGTGACGATCCTGCTGATGGCGCTGGGCACCGCCATGATCGGTTTCGCGCCGACCTATGCCAGCATCGGCGCCTGGGCTCCGGCCATCATCGTACTGGCGCGTCTCATCCAGGGCTTCTCGGCCGGGGGTGAGATCGGCGCCGCGACGGCTTTCCTCGTCGAGCACGCGCCGCCCGGCCGCCGGGGCTTCTTCGCGAGCTGGCAGCAGGCCAGCCAGGCCTGCGCCCTGCTGCTCGGCTCGCTTCTCGGTGCCGCCATCACCGGCCTGCTCTCCCAGGAGGCGCTGGAGAGCTGGGGCTGGCGCATCCCCTTCCTGCTCGGCCTGCTGATCGGCCCCGTCGGCTTCTATATCCGCGCGCAGACCGAGGAAGCCGAGGAGTTCACCCAGGCTGCCGCCAAGCTGCCCGGTTCGCCGCTGCGCGAGGCGCTGCGCTTTCATAAGCGCAGCATCGCCACGGGTTTCGGCATCACGATCACCTGGACCGTCTGCACCTATTTCTTCCTGATCTACATGCCGACCTATGCGGTGCGCCAGCTTCACCTGCCGCAGAGCGTGGCCTTCCTGGCCAATGCGATCAGCCTGGGCGTGTTGCTCGTGCTGGCGCCGGTCTTCGGAGCCTTGTCGGACCGCATCGGCCGCCGCCCGCTTCTGGTCGGTCCTGCCCTGGCCATCATGGTGCTGACCTATCCCTTGCTCGCGCTTCTCAGCGCGTCACCGAGCATATGGTCGCTGCTCGCCTTCCAGATCGTTTTCGCGACCCTGATCGCGGCCTTCACCGGAACCGCGCCGGCCGCGATCGCGGAAATATGCCCGGCGGAGATCCGTTCGACAGGGACCTCGATCGCCTACAATCTCGCCGTCACGATATTCGGCGGCTTTGCGCCGTTCATCGCCACCTGGCTCATCGCCAGGACCGGTAACGGCCTGTCGCCGGCCTGGTATGTGACCGCGGCGGTAGCGTTCAGCGCCGTGATCATCCTGGCGCTGCATGGCCGCCCGCGCGGAGCATCCGAAAGCCGCGGGACGCCAGATCCGATCCTGGCTCCGGCCTCGGCCGGTCGCGAAGGCTGATTGATCAAAGGCCGGGGGGCCATCGCTCCCCGGCCCGTTCAGCTGCGGGCGGCGGTGGCGAATTGCAGCGGGGTCATGCCGTAGCAGCGCTTGAAGTGCCGGGTCAGGGCGCTCTGATCGTAGAAACCGCAATCGACGGCGACATCGGCGATGCCTGCGCCTTGGGCGAGGCGGCGGCAAGCCACGTCCAGACGAAGCTGCGTGTGGGGCGTTGACCGACAAACAACAGAATACGATTCATCGTGAGGCCAAAATTCCACGCTTTGAAATGTATAGTTTAGAAATATACCAATGAGATAGTCTTGCCGAGCAGTTTTCAACTTGCGCGCGACGACTTATGAGACAGGCCTGACGATCCAAGGGCAGGTACGCCCTTGCCGCGGGCAGGCTTGGAACGATCGATGACGCAGCAGATGTTTCACGAAGTAGCGGTCGCGCGGCGCCAGCTCCTGACGCCGGGCATGGTGCGGCTGACATTCGCAGGAGATGGCCTCGCCGCGTTTGCGTCCACCGGGATCGGGGACGAATATGTCCGCCTGTTCTTTCCCGATGAGGCGACAGGCGAAACGGTGCTCCCCATCATCGATGGCGAGGGGCGCTGGACCTATCCGGAAGGCAAGCCGCCGGTCCGCTACTCCACCTACACCGTACGCCGGTTCGATGCGGCTGCGCGCGAGCTCGACATCGATTTCGTCGTGCATGAGGGCGGTCTGGCCAGCGAATGGGCGCAAGCCGCTCCGCCCGGGCAACGCATCGTCATCAACAATCCGCGCGGCCTGTATCAGCCGCCACCGGATTTTCGCTGGCAGGTGCTGCTGGCCGACGCGACCGGTTTGCCGGCCCTGGCGCGGCTGCTCGAGGACACGCCCAACGATATCGCCAGCCGCGTCGTCATCGAGGTTGCCGACGCGGCTCACGAACAGACTCTGCCGCCGCATCCCCGGGCCCTGGTGACCTGGCTGCATGGCTCCGGCAACGGGCTGCGCGCCAGCAGGCTGGCGGAGGTTTTCCAGCGGATTCCCCTGCCGGAGGGCTGCGGCTATCTCTGGGGATCGGGCGAGCAGATCGCCATCCGCGCGATCCGCCAGCGAGCGCGCAAGATGCCCGTATTCCAGGACGGCCGCAGCAAGCTGATCGCCTACTGGATCGAGGAGGGGGCGGAGGGCCGCGGCCGTCCCGAAGCGCTCGCATCAGAGGTCAGCGCCCAGATCGGGGCTGATTGGTCCGGGCTTGTGGCGAAGGCGCCGGATCTGGTGACCATGAGCTGAGGCGACGCCGAAGCTCGCCTGCGTCGGGCTGGCAGCGCTGCTACGGCGCTGGTATGAGCGCGCGCTGAAGCGGGAGAATTGAAAACCCTGTCGTCATTGCGAGCGCAGCGAAGCAATCCAGGGCCGTCGAGCGAGACCTCCTAGATTGCTTCGTCGCTTTGCTCCTCGCAATGACGAAGCTGCGGCGCCTCGATCAGCAGGTCGATCCCGACTTCGATCGCCGTCAGGCATCGCTCGAAGAGGGCGATGCTCTCGATCCACCAACCAACACAATCATCACCTCGGTCGATCCCGGTGCGGGCCCGCGCCGGGATCGACCCTGGGCGCAGGCCTGCGGTTTGACAGCCCAGGTGCCCAGGCGCTATGGCTCATTCATAAAATAAAACGCGTTCAAAATACTGAACGATAAGGTGAGGCGACGGATGAGTGGGCGAGGCGCTGAGCGCATCCTCGAATTCATCGAATGGCTGGCGCGCCGCTACGCGCCGGCGACGCTTGCCGAGATCACGCAGGCCATGGCGGTGCCCAAGAGCAGCGCGCTGTTGCTGCTGCGCTCGCTGGTTTCGGCCGGCTATGTCCTGCGGCAGCCTGACGGGCTTTATGTGCTCATCCGCTTGCCGGGCGAGCCTTCCGCCGGGCAGCAGGGCTGGGGCACGATCCTGCGGGTCGTCGAGCCCGTCTTGCGCGAGGCCGTCAATGCGGCCCGCGAGTCGGGCTTCATCGCCATCCTGACCGAAGGCAAGGTCCGTTACCTCAACAAGCTCCTGCCCCAGCGCGAGATCCGCTACGACCGGGATATCTCGCATGCGCGCACCCTGCACGAAGTCGCCAGCGGCATCGTCCTTTTGACCGGAATGAGCCCGGGCGAGCGCGAGGCCTATCTCGCCGGGCTCGATGACGCGACGGCGGCAACCGTGAGGGCGCATGTCGAAGCCGCCAGGCGCGACGGCGCCTTCGTCAATCTCAAGGGCGTCGTCGAAGGAGCCGCCGGAATCGCGGCGCCGATCCTGTCGCAGGACGGCAGGGTCGTCGCCGCCCTCAACATCTCGGGACCGCGTGAGCGGATCGCGCAAGACCAAGAGCGCCTGAAGGCGCTGACCATCGCCGCCGCCGCGCAGGCAAGCCACGAGCTTGCGAAGCGCACGGCGTTCTTTGCGAAAAACACAGGGAGAAACGACCGTGATCAAGGGCCTTCTGACTAGTCTGTTCACCGCTGCCGCGCTGGTGGCCTCGCCGGGCATCGGCTCGGCGCAAGCGCCTGCCACGCCGAACTACTATCCCGCCGATTACGGCGCGACGATCGAGGCGTCGCGCAAGGAGAACGGGCTCGTCATCTATTCCAACATGGCGAACAACAACTGGAAGCCGGTGCTCGACGGCTTCCGCCAGAGCTATCCCTGGATCAAGGTCGAAACGCTCGATCTCGGCTCCGGCACGGTGCATTCGCGCTGGGAAGCCGAGGCCGGCAGCGGCGCGCGCACGGCCGATCTCTTGATCTCCGGCGCCAATGACCGCTGGGCCGCCTATGGCCTGGACGGGCGCATGCTCGACTACAGGAGCCCCGAGGCCGAGAAGGTGCCCGCCTTCGGCAAGCCCTATCCCGGCGTGTTCGTGGCCTCGTCCGACCCGCTGGTGCTGACCTACAACACGGCGCTTCTGAAGGAGGGCCAGCGGCCGACCGGCCTCGCCTCGCTCGCCAAGATGGCCGCAGCCGATCCCGGAACCTATAAGGGCCGGATCACCACCTATGACGCGGCGCGCAACTCCTTCGGCCTCGCGGCCTGGTGGCAGACCTTGCACGAGAAGGGCGATGCCGGCTGGACGGCCTTGCGCGCGATCGGGCCGATGATCCGCGGCGAGGTCTCGGGCGGGCCGATGAACGAGAAGATCGCGGCCGGCGAATATGTCGTCGGCATCGCGGTCTCCGGCATCACCATCTTCCCGCGCCTCGACGAGCCGGGCGGCAAGATCCTCGGCTTCGCCTTCCCCGATGACGGCACGCCGGTGATGCTGCGTGGCATGGGCATTCCCAAGCAGGCGGCCAACATCAATTCCGCCAAGCTCTTTCTCGATTTCCTGCTCAGCAACAAGGGCCAGACCCTGCTCGGCAAGGGCGGTCTCGTGCCCTATCGCGAGGACGTCGCGGAAAGCGAGGTCCGCTACACCTATCAGGGCATCGCCCAGAAGGTCGGCGAGAAAAACATGATCGTCGTCGGCTTCGACAAGGCGCTGATCGAGCAGGCCAAGCCCTTCGTCGAGAAATGGAACGCCGCCATGCAGGGCCGCTGAGGCCGTCCGCACGCCGCAGCCGCAGCCGCCCCGGCGGCTGCGGCCATTCTCCGATCACAAGGTTGCCGACCACAAGGTTGCCGATCACAAGGTTCGCCCCATCATGGATGCCGCCCTCGAGCGAACGGGCTTCGACCGTTCGCGCCTGATCTTCTGGAGCGTCGCCGCGCTGACGACGCTGCTCGTCATCGGGCCAATCGCGCCGATCGCGATGCAGGCCTTCCTGAACAAGCCGCTCTACGATCCCACGGCTGCGCTGACCGCGGCCAATTTCGGCCGCCTCGTCACTGAAGCCGGCATCGGCGAGATCGCGCTCAACACGGTGATCTTCGCGGTTCTTTCGACCATCTTCGCCCAGGTCTTCGGGGCGCTCGCCGCGGTCGTGATCGGGCGCACCAACCTGCCCGGCCGCGGCTGGCTCGGCGAGGTCCTGGTCTGGCCGCTCTTCGTCAGCCATCTCGTCATCGCCTTCGGCTGGCTCACCATGTACGGCCCTTCGGGCTACGTCACGCTGGCGGTGCGGAGTTGGACCGGCGTGACGCCGTGGGATCTCTATTCCCTCTCCGGCATGGGTGTCGTCGCCGGGCTGTCGCAGGCGCCGCTCGCCTATCTCATGTGCCTGGGCGCCGTCAGCAAGGCCGATGCGCAACTGGAGGCGGCGGCGCGTTCGGTCGGAGCCGGTCCGTTCCGGGCGCTGTGGAGCGTGACCGTGCCGATGATGCGCCCGGCCCTGATCTATTCGACCGTGCTCAACTTCGTCGTCGCGATCGAGATGCTCTCGATCCCGCTCTTGTTCGGTGCCCCCAACAAGATCGAGACCATCACCAGCTTCCTCTATGACAAGGGCATCAACGCCGCCGTCCAGCCCGATTACGGCATCGTCGGCGCCGCTGCGCTCATCCTGCTGGCGATCGTCGCCCTCCTGGTCTGGCTCCAGGGCCGCCTGATGGTCGGCAGCAACCGCTTCGTCACCGTGCGCGGCAAGGCGAGCCGGCCTGCTCTGCTCGATCTCGGCCGCTGGCGCTGGATCGTCTTCGCGGCGGTGTTCGCCTATGTCTTCTTCACCATCGTCCTCGTCTTCGCGGGCACGCTGATGCGCGCGAGCGTCAGCTTCCTGACCCCGCTCGTGCCGTTCTGGACGCTGCTGACGACGAAGAATTTCGACCTGATCTTCGAGACGCCGAACTATATGCGCTCGATCGGCAATTCGGTGCTGATCTCGCTGATCGGCGGCGTGATCGGCACCGTTCTGGTCGCGATCATCACCCTGGTCTCGCGCCGTTCCGAGTTCAAGGGCGCGCGCCCACTGGAATACATCGCGCTGTTCCCGCGCTCGCTGCCCGGCATCATCGCCGGCCTTGGATTCTTCTATGCGGTGATCTGGGTGCCGGGGCTCGATGCGATCCGCGGCACGATCTGGATCCTGATCCTCGCCTTCATGGTGCGCTACATCCCGGTGGGCTTCGGCACGATCGCGCCGGCGCTGGCCCAGATCGGCGACGAGCTCGATCGCGGCGCGCGCATCTCCGGCGCCGACTGGTGGACGACCGTGACGCGGATCATCGCGCCACTGCTCAAGCCGGCGCTGTTCTCGACCTTCGCGCTGCTCTTCATCCATTTCTTCAAGGAGTATGTGACGGCCGTCTTCCTGTTCCAGCCCGGCTCCGAGATCATCGGCACGACGATGCTGCAGCTCTGGGCCCAGGGCGATAACGGCCCCGTCTCGGCTCTCGCGACCATCCAGGTCGTCATCACCGCCCTCTTCGTGCTCGTCGCACGCCGCGTCCTGGGAGCCAAAATCTATGGCTGATCTCGTTCTCGATCGTCTCACCATCGCCTATGGCGACGTCAACGCCGTCGACGACATCTCGCTCACGGTTCCCTCGGGCGAGTTCCTGACGCTGCTCGGCCCCTCCGGCTGCGGCAAATCGACGACATTGTTTGCGATCTCGGGTCTGAATGAAGCAACCTCCGGCACGATCCGCATCGGCGACAAGGTCTTCTTCGACGGCGCCAAGGGCATCGCCGTGCCGCCGGAGAAGCGCAATATCGGCCTCGTCTTCCAGAGCTACGCGCTCTGGCCGCACAAGACGGTGGCGCAGAACCTGTCCTTCCCGCTGGAGCTGCGCAAGGTCGGGCGCGCCGAGCGCGACAGCCGCATCAAGGAGGCGCTCGATCTCGTCGAGATGGGAAAATATGCCGAGCGCTATCCTTTCGAGCTCTCCGGCGGCCAGCAGCAGCGCGTGGCGCTGGCGCGCGCTTTGGTCTACCGGCCGCGGCTGCTGTTGCTGGACGAGCCCTTGTCCAATCTCGACGCCAAATTGCGCGAGCGGGCCCGAATCTGGCTGCGTGAATTGCAGGAGCGCCTCAACGTCACGACGATCTACGTCACGCACGACCAGTCAGAGGCGCTCGCAGTGTCCGACCGCATTGCGGTGATGAGCATGGGCAAGATCCAGCAACTGGGCACGCCGACCGATATCTATGAGCGCCCGGCCAATGCCTTCGTCGCCGATTTCATCGGCTCGGCCAATTTCATCGAGGCGGAGCTTGTCGGCCGCTCCGCCGGGCAGGCGCAATTGCGCCTCGGCGACGGCACGCAGCTCGTCGCCAGCTCCTGCCCCGACGCGATCAATGGCAAGCTCGTCCTGGCCGTCCGGCCCGAGCGCATCGAACTGACCGATGCCCCCGGCGCCAATGTGCTCGGCGCGCGGATCACGCACAGCTCCTATCTCGGCTCGGTCCATGAGCACGAAATGGCCGGGCAAGGCTTCAGGCTGCGTGTCCAGACCAGCCGGGCGGTGAGCTCGCCCGAGGTGCTGGTCCGGATCCCGCCGGAGGCGATCATGATCTTCCAGAACGGCCCCGAAGCGCTTTGAACAAGGGACCCGCTTTGAACAAGGGATCATCGCCATGCTGATGCGCAGCAAGCTCTTCGTCCCCGGCTCGCGGCCGGAGCTCTTCGCCAAGGCGGCCGGCTCGGTTGCGGATTCGCTGTCCTTCGATCTGGAGGACGCCGTCGCCGAGGAGCGCAAGGACGAAGCCCGAGCCCAGCTCGCGGCGTTCCTGCGCTCTGCCGAAGCCGCGCGCGGCAAGACCGTCGTCGTGCGCGTCAATGCGCTGGGCACCCGGCATTTCCAGGCGGATATGGCGGCGGTGGTCATGCCGGGCGTGCACCTCATCAACCTGCCGATGGTCGAGGACGCCGAGACGGTGCGGGAGGCTGCCCTGCTGCTCGACACGCTCGATGCCGCATTTGGTCGTGCCCAGCCGACCGGGCTGCTGGTCAATATCGAGACGCCGAAGGCCTTGCGCCGGGCGGCCGAGCTCGCAACCGCCCATCCCCGCGTCGCCGGGCTCCAGATCGGTTATGCCGATCTGCTCGAACCGACCGGCATCGACCGGCGCGACGAGGCGGCGCTGGCACATATCCGTATCGCCGTCCGCCTCGCTGCCGCCGAAGCCGGCGTCGCGGCCTATGACGGCGCCTTCGGCGGGGTCAATGACCCCGACGGATATCGCGCCGAGTGCGCGGCGGCCCGGCGCCATGGCTTCGCCGGCAAGAGCTGCATCCATCCGAGCCAGATCGCGATCGCCAACGAGGCCTTCATGCCTACGGCCGCCGAGATCGCCCGCGCCCGGACGATCCTGGCCGCAGCCGAGGACGCGCAAGCCAGGGGTGTCGGCGCCTATCTGGTCGACGGCCAGATGATCGATGCGCCCTTTCTGACACGCGCCCGCGCCATCGTCGCCTTGGCCGATGCGGCCGAGCGCGCGCAAACCAATCCGGACATCTGAGATATGAGCGAACTCCACCGCCGCGATTACGAGCCTGCCGCGAAAGGCAGCCTCGACGGCATCCGTATCCTCGATCTGTCGCGTCTCTTCGCCGGCAATGTGCTGACTCAGGTGCTTGGCGATTTCGGCGCCGAGGTGATCAAGGTCGAGCCGCCCGAGGGCGACACGCTGCGCGCCTGGAAGACCGAAGGCATCGAGACGCATTGGAAGGTCTATGCGCGCAACAAGAAGAGCCTGTGCCTCAATCTGCGCGACCCGCGCGCCTGCGCGCTGGTCCGCGACCTCGTCCCGAGCGCCCAGATCCTGATCGAGAGCTTCCGGCCCGGCGTGCTGGAGAAGATGGGGCTCTCGCCGCAAGCGCTGCTCGCGATCAACCCCCGCCTCGTCATCATCCGCATTTCGGGCTGGGGCCAGGACGGGCCTTATGCGCAGCGCCCCGGCTTCGGCACGGTCATCGAGGGCGCCTCGGGCTTCGCCGCGATCAACGGCTTCGGCGATCGGGAGCCCGTGCTGCCGCCGATGTATCTCGCTGACGGCATCGCCGGGCTCTATGGCGTCTCGGCGGCGATGATCGCGTTGCGCGAGGTCGAGATCAATGGCGGCAAGGGCCAGGTCGTCGACCTGCCGCTGCTGGACCCGCTCTTTGCGATCCTGAGCCCGCAAGCCGCGAATTACCGCCTGACCGGCAAGGTCAAGCCGCGCACCGGCAGCCGCTCGACCAACTCCGCCCCGCGCAATGCCTATCGCTGCAGCGACGGCGCCTATGTCAGCCTGTCCGGCTCGATCCAGAAGATGACCGAACGGCTCTTCCGCGCGATCGGCCGGCCGGACTTGATCGAGGACCCGCGCTTCCGTAGCAACGCCGACAGATTGCGCCATGTCGAGGAGCTGGACGCCATCATCGGCGCCTTCATCGCGCAGCGAAGCCAGGCCGAGAACGTCGCCTTCTTCGAGAAGGCCGAGGTCACGATCGGCCCGATCTACGACACGCCGCAGATCATGGCCGATCCGCATGTGATCGCGCGCGAGCTGATTGCCGACTACCCCGACCCGGATATGGGCAGCCTGCCGATGCACCATGTCGTGCCGCGCCTGACCGACACGCCGGGCTCGATCCGCACTCCGGCGCCACGCCTGGGCGAGCACAACCGCGAGATCATGGCCGGACTCGGCCTGACCGAGGACGCGATAGTGGAGCTGGCTCAGGCCGGCGTGCTCTGCGGCAGTTGATCCCCAGCCCATCGATAGTCCCAGACCATGCAGATCCAGGAAGAACATCCTAAAATGAGCCAGACGCTGCTCCGTATCGCCGCTGTACTCCTTGCGCTGTCGCCAGTGCCGGTGCTTGCACAATACCCGGACAGGCCGATCAAGATGGTCGTGCCCTATGCGGCCGGCGGCGGCGCGGACAGCACCGCCCGCATCGTCGGCCAGCAGATGAGCCAGACGCTCGGCCAGCAGATCGTGATCGAGAACCGTCCGGGCGCCGGCGGCGTGATCGGCGCCGATTTCGTCGCCAAGGCCCCGGCCGACGGCTACACCCTGCTCTTCGATGCCTCGGCCTTCGCCGCCAATCCGACCCTGCGCAAATTGCCTTTCGACCCCAAGGCGGATTTCATCCCGGTCTCGCTCGTCGTGATCGCGCCCAACATCCTCGTCGCCAGCCCCAAGGCGCCCTACAAGACGGTCGCGGAGCTGCTCGACTACGCGCGCAAGAACCCGGAGAAGGCGAGCTACGCCTCGGCCGGCGCGGGATCGGCCTCTCATCTGGCCGGCGAGGCGCTGAACCGTGCCGCGGATCTCAACATCGTGCATGTGCCCTATCGCGGCGGAGCGCCGGCGCTCAACGATGTCATCGGCGACCGCGTCTCGCTTTATTTCGGCAATACGGCTTCCACGCTCGGCCAGGTCACCTCGGGTTCCGTGCAGGCGCTCGCCATCGGCTCCCCGAAGCGCTCGCCATTGCTGCCCGAGGTTCCCACGCTGATCGAAAGCGGCCTCAAGGATTTCGAGACGCAGGAATGGAACGGGCTCTTCGCGCCGAAGGGCACGCCGCCGGCCATCGTCGAGCGCCTCTCGCGCGAAATCGTTGCCGCGGTCGCCAATCCGGAGATCAAGGCGAAGCTCGAAAAGCTCGGGCTCGAGCCGGTCGGCAACAAACCTGACGCTTTCGCGCGCTTCCTGGACGACGAGATCGGCCGCATGGCCGCCACCGTCAAATCCCGCAACATCAAGGTCGACTGAAGCGCGTCGCATCTCGGTCACGCGAAGGAGCCGCCAATGGCGGATGATGGTCCGGTCCCCAACTCCGCAGGCATGGCGGCGCCTCGCTCCGCCGTGCCGGCCGGTGCTTGCGACGCGCATTGCCATATCCTGGATCCGCGCTTTCCGAGCCCGGATGCGGTGAAGCCGTCCGGCATGACGTTCCAGGACTACCGGCTGCTGCAGGGGCGGCTCGGCACGCAGCGGGCGGTGGTGGTGCAGTCCAAATTCCATCGCAAGGACCATGCCTGCCTGCTCGACGCATTGCGCCGCTTCGGTGAGGCCGGTCGCGGCATCGGCGTGCTCGATCCCGGCATCAGTGACGCCGAGCTGAGCGGCTCGACGCGGCCGGCGTGCGCGGTCTGCGTTTCAGCGTCTGGAATCCGGCCGACACCGTCACGACCATCGAGATGATCGAGCCCTTGGCCCGGCGCATTGCCGATCTCGGCTGGCATGCGCAGCTTCACATGATGGGCGATCAGATCGTCGCGCATGCGGCCCTGCTCAAGCGCCTGCCATGCCCGATCATCTTCGACCATATGGGCAGGCTGCCGCCGTCACTGGGACCGGAGCACGCAGCCTTCGCGGTGATCGGCGATCTGGTTGCGGCGGGCCGGGCCTGGGTCAAGCTCGCCGGCGCCTATCTCAATACGCGGGTCGGCGCGCCGGATTATCCCGACGCCGGCCGGATCGCGCGCGCCTTCGTCGGCCTCGCGCCCGAGCGGCTCGTCTGGGGCAGCGACTGGCCGCATGTCACGGAGCCCGCCGGGCACAAGCCGGACGACGCCACCCTGCTCGATCTCCTCGACGGCTGGTCCGGCGCCGAGGCGGTGCGGACGCGCATCCTCGTCGACAATCCCGCAGAGCTTTATGGTTTCGGCTGAGATTCCAGCCGTTTCGCTTCACAACCCGTTGAGACTGGGCACCCCGCTATGAGCAATGTCGGCTTCCGGATTTTCCGAAGGATCAAACGCCCCGATCCGGGCCTGGTTCGGGCGCTGGCCGTGATTCCGGTCGCCAACATCGCCGATGAGATGAACCGGCTGTTCTGTCTGGATGCCGCAATCCGGCCGTGGAACCGGGCGCTGATGGCGGGCTGTGCCTTCACGGTGCGAGCCCGGCCCGGCTGCAACCTCCTGGTCCACAAGGCGCTGGACATGGCCGCGCCCGGGGATGTCGTGATCGTCGAGGATGGCGGCGATCTGACGACGGCGCTCGCGGGCGAGAACATGGTGCTCTGGGCGCGCAAGCGCGGCCTCGCCGGCCTCGTGATCGATGGCGCGATGCGCGATGTCGACGCCATCCGCGATCTGGATTTTCCCGTCTATGCGCGCGGCGCCACCCCTCGCGGCCCGCATCGCAACGGGCCGGGCGAGATCAATGTGCCGATCTCCTGCGGTGGTGTCGTCGTCAATCCCGGCGATATCGTGCTCGGCGATGGCGACGGCGTCCTGATCGTTCCGCCGCGCGAGGCGCAAGCCATCCTCGAGCGCGCCAAGGGCAAGCTCGCCAAGGAACTCAAGACGCGCGAAAGCATCGCGGAGGGCACATGGGACCGCTCGGCCTATGCGGATGAGGCCCTGGCGCGGATGGGCTGCGACATCATCGACGCGGCGTTCGACCACGGCCGCTGATCACATGCAGATCGGGCCCTGTCTCGCGACAGGGCCCGGCGTTGCGCAGGGCTTGGAATATAGTGGGTTAGGGTGGCAACGGTGCCGGTACGCTCTCTGTCCGCGGTCCTACCCTCCGCGTCATCCCGGACAAGAGGCGCGGCCGCCCTTAGATGAGAGACGTATTCAGATTTCAGATGGGATCACTGCGTGATCTCATCTGAAATCATCCGGCTCTAGAAAAACTGCTTCGCGAGCTTCAACCCCTGGCCCTGGTAGTTCGACTTTATCGACTGTCCATAGAGCTTGTCGGGGCGCTCGATCATGTTCTCGAAGACGATCGTGCCGACCCTCTGGCCGTGGTCGAGCATGAACGGTACGTCGTGGCTCCGGATCTCGAGAACGATCTTGCTCTTGCCGGAGGAATCGGTGACCCGGCCGAAAAACGGGTCCAGGAAGCCGGCATAATGCACCCGCACTTCTCCGACCGCGGTGTCATAGGCGACCATCTCGGCCGCCTCATTCTCGTTGATGACGATGTCTTCGAGCGAGGCCATGATGTAGAATTCGTCCGGGACCAGGACGAGTTCGCGCCGGCCCGGGCGGCATCTGATCGGCTCCCAGAAATCGTTCCTGTCGTATTCTCCGACCTTTTGCAGATCGATCAGGCCGGTGGTCTTGCGGGCCCGGTAGGCGATGACCCCGTCGGCTGCGGCGCCCTCCAAGTCGATGGAGACGGAGATCGACCGGTTCGCCGGCTGCGCTGCGTCGGAGGCATGGTGGCGGAAGCGCAGCTGGCTCAGCGTGTCGCCGGCGCGCGCGATGATCGGAAACGAGCGCGGCACGACCTCCGCATAGAGCGGCCCGTCATAGCCCACCGGGATTTCGTCGAAGGACATCCCGCCATCGGCGATCAACCGGACGAAGATGTCGAGGCGGCCCGACGAGCTCTTGGGATTGGCGCGGGCGCTGGTATCCGCTCCCAGCGAGACGCGCTCCTGCAGCGGGATGATGTGGACGCAGTTGCGCTCGAGCACCTGAGGCTTGGACAGGTCGACCTCATGCGTCGCGAGATCCTTGAGCCTCTCCGAAACCGCTTTGCCCTTGCCCGGCAGGAAGCTGGTCGGAACCCTGAACGCCGTGGCGCCGAGCCGCAGATCGAGGCTCGCAGGCTGGATCAGATCCTCATGGATCGGCGAACTCGCGCGTATGGTCCCGTCCGCGATCGCCGAGCGAATTGTCTGCGAAGGCCAAATTCCGTAATTCATACTCAGATGTCCGATGAAGGGCGTGTCGCAAGCTTACAGTGAAAGCAAAGCGCATTCCGCGCCTCCGGCACAGCCATCCACAGTGCTGTTGGGCGTCTCGACGCGGCGAATCGGCGCTTGAACGCACCAGCTGGGTCCTGGATCGGCATCGCCCGGCCTGACTGCCGGTGCTGTGAACCGCTCCTCGGGCGTTCATCCGGGCTTGCGCTCGCCTGTCCGGCCGCGACAGGATTGACGCCGCCGCCGCCCGGTTCATAACAGAGGCCTCGCCCGCCGGCACGACTAGGCCGCGCGGCGCCCGCGCCATCGAGGGAGCCGTCACGATGTATCAAGCGGAGACGCATGGCGTGCGCGTGACCGCCGCGCCGAAATTCATGGAGGGGGAATCCTCGCATGAGCAGCGCCGCTATTTCTGGGCCTATTCCATCGAGATCGTGAATTTGTCGCTTCAGACCGTGCAATTGATGACCCGGCACTGGTTCATCACCGATGGCCGCGGCGAGGTTCATGAAGTGCGCGGCGACGGCGTCATCGGCCAGCAGCCGGTGCTGCGCCCGGGCGAGAGCTTCAGCTATACCTCCGGTTGCCCGTTGATGACGCCGGACGGCTCGATGAGCGGCTTTTACGCCATGCTCGGCGAGGACGGCGCGATCTTCAATGTCGTCGTGCCGCTCTTTCCGCTCGATTCGCCCTATGTGAAGAAGGTTCTGCATTGACTGCTTCCTCCCAGCCGACCGGACAGCTTTACGCGCCGCTCGATATGCTCGCCCGCCTCGTCGCCTTCGACACGGTCAGCCATAAGGCCAATCTCGATCTGATCGCCTTCGTCGAGGACTACCTCGCCGGCTGGGGCGTCACTTCCATGCGCATCCCTAATGCGACCGGGGACAAGGCGGCGCTCTTCGCCACCATCGGTCCGCAGGATCGCGGCGGCGTCCTGCTGTCGGGCCATACCGACGTCGTGCCAGTGGAGGGCCAGGCCTGGAGCCGCGATCCGTTCACGCTGCATGTCGAGGGCGGCCGGGCCTATGGCCGCGGCGCCGTCGACATGAAGGGCTTCATCGCGCTGGCGCTGGCGCTGGTGCCGGATTTCCTCGCCGCCGATCTCAAGACGCCGATCCACCTGTTCTTCTCCTATGACGAGGAGGTCACTTGCCTGGGCGTAGTCGACGGCATCGCGCGGATGGGTAAGGATCTGCCGCGGCCGCGCGCCGTCATCGTCGGCGAGCCGACCTCGCTCGACCTCGCCGATGCGCATAAGGGCATCCGCACCTTCTTCACCACGATCACCGGCGTTGCGGCGCATTCATCGAAACCGCATCTCGGCGCCAGCGCCGTCCATGCCGGCACGCGATTGGCAGCCGGGCTGGTGGCGATGGCCGATGAGCGGGAAGGCAAGCTCGACCCGAGCGGCCGCTTCGACCCGCCCTACGACACCGTCCATGTCGGAAAATTCCATGGCGGCATCGCCCGCAACATCCTGGCCGATCGCTGCGACCTGTCCTGGGAGGTGCGCACCTTGCCGGGCTCGGATCCGGAGGAGGCTCCGGCGCGCTTCAAGGCCCTCTCGGACGAGGTTCTCGTCCGGATGCGCAAGACCGCGCCCTCGGCGGCGATCGAGACGGTGATGAGCTCGGACGTGCCCGGCCTCGCGCCCGATCCGGGATCGGAAGCCGAGACGCTGGTGATGCGGCTCGCCGGCCGCAACAGCACCATCGCGGTCGCCTACGCCACCGAGGCCGGCCATTTCCAGCGCGCCGGCTTAGCCACCATCGTCTGCGGCCCGGGCTCGATCGACCAGGCCCACCAGCCCGACGAGTTCATCACGCTGGAGCAATTCGCCGCCGGCGAGGCCTTCATGCGCAGGCTGCTGGCGGAATGCCGGATCTGATGAAGGCTGCGTTTTGAACGAAGAGGCGCGGGGAACCCTTCCCGGAGGGAGCCGGACACGCGCGGTCCTCTACCCTTCTCCCACCCATCTCGGGCTTGCCCGAGATGGGCAGCCCAAAGTGTCAAAGTCGGCAACAGCCGACTTTGATGCGGGAGAAGGTGGCGCGCAGCGCCGGATGAGGGGGCGCCGTGCCCTGTCCGGTTGGCGTCGTGTTCGGCTGAGGCGGAAAGCTCACAGCGCCCCCTCATCCGTCATGGCTTCGCCATGCCACCTTCCCCCGCGAGGGGGGGAAGGATTTCCCGTCGCGGTTCCAGCGCCTTACTCCACCGCCGGCGGCCCTGCCTCGACTTCCGACGCCTCAAAAGTATAGCGCCGCGAGCAGAATTCGCAGGTCACGCCGAGCGTGCCGTCATCGGCGACCATCGCCTTGCGGTCCTCGGCTGAAAAGCCGCGCAGCATGCCGAGCACGCGCTCGCGTGAACAGCGGCAGGCCTCCTGCACCGCAACCGGCTCGAAGACGCGCGCACCGCGCTCATGGAACAGCCGGTAGAGCAGGCGCTCGCTTTCCAGCATCGGGTCGAGCAGTTCATGGTCCTCGACCGTCTCGACCAGCGAGCGCGCCTCGGCCCAGGAATCGTCGCTGATGCCGTCCGGGTCGGTGTTGCTCAGGATCTCATGGCCCTCGGGCGCATCGCCGGGATGCAGGTCGGCCGCGCGCAGCCGGTCGGGCGAATGCGGCATGAACTGCACGAGCAATCCGCCGGCGCGCCATTCCCGGCCCGCGCCGGTGACGACGCTGCCGACGCCGAGCCGGATGCGGCTGGGAATCTGCTCCGACTGGCGGAAATACTGATGCGCCGCCTCTTCCAGACTCTGCCGGTTCAGCGTGACGACGCCCTGATAGCGCGTGGTCTGCGAGCCCTGGTCGACCGTCATGGCGAGATGGCCTTCGCCGAGCAGGTCGCCGGTACTCAGATTGCCCGAAGCCACGGCCTGCTCCAGCTTGGCCTCGTCGATATGCGCGACGGCGCGATAGGTGTCGGGCGCGTTGAAATCGACGACCATCATCGAGATCGGCCCGTCGCTCTTGGTCTGGAGCTGGAAGCGGCCCTCGAATTTCAGCGCCGTTCCCAGCAATACGGTCAGCGCCGCCGCTTCGCCGAGCACGCGCGAGACCGGCTCGGGATAATCGTGCCGGCCGAGAATGGTGTCGATCGAGGGGCCGAGCCGCACGACGCGACCGCGCACGTCGAGATCGGGCACGGTGAACGGCACCACCCGGTCGTCGAGCACGGCGACGCCGGCCCCCAGATCCTCAGTCGCCATCAGGCGGAGACTCCGCCGAAGCACCAGGCCAGGATGCCCTTCTGCGCGTGCAGGCGGTTCTCGGCCTCGTCAAACACGGCCGATTGCGGCCCGTCCATCACGGAATCAGTGACCTCCTCGCCACGGCTCGCCGGCAGGCAATGCATGAAGATCGCATCCTTTTCGGCGCGGTCGAGCAGGCGGTCATCGACCTGGTAGGGCCGCAGCAGGTTGTGGCGCGTGCCTTCCTCGTCGCCCATCGAGACCCAGCAATCGGTGATGACGCAATCGGCGCCCTCGACCGCCGCTTCCGGCCGCGTCGTCAACTTCACCCTGGCGCCCTGGTCGCGAGCCCAGTCGAGCAGTGCCGGTGGCGGCGCCAATTCCTCGGGCGTGGCGATGGCGAGCTCGAAATCGAGCCGGCCGGCGGCATGGACCCAGGAGGTCAGGACATTGTTGGTGTCACCGGTCCAGGCGATGCGCTTGCCCTTGATCGGGCCCTTGCGCTCCTCGAAGGTCATGACGTCGGCCATGACCTGGCAGGGATGCTGGCGCTTGGTCAGCCCGTTAATCACCGGCACGGTGGCGTATTTCGACATCTCGACCACGGCGTCATGGTCGAGCATGCGGATCATGATCGCATCGACATAGCGCGAGAGCACGCGGGCCGTATCGGCGATGGTCTCGCGCTCGCCGAGCTCGATCTCCTGGCCGGTCACCATCATCGGCGAGCCGCCGAGTTCGCGGATGCCGACATCGAAGGAGACGCGGGTGCGCAGGGAGGGCTGCTCGAAGATCATCGCGATGACCTTGCCTTCGAGCAGGCGGTCTCCGGCCGCGTCAGGGGTGCGCCGGCGCGCCTTGATCTCTTCGCCGGCGCGCAGGATGGCGCGCAATTCCTTGGTCGAGAAATCGGAGATGTCGAGGAAATGGCGCGTCACGGGCGCTTCCTTCAGGTCTTGGGTCATGGCAGGTCTTGGGTCATGGCAGGTCTTGGGTCATGGCAGGTCTTGGGTCATGAACAGAGCGGGGCTTATTCGGCGGCGGGGCGCTTCAGCGTCGCCTCAACGCCGCGCGCGGCCTGGTCGAGCCGGGAGACCGCCTCGGAGACCTCGGCATCGCCGATGATCAAGGGCGGCAGCAGGCGCACGACATTGTCGCCGGCGGCGACGACGAGCAGGCCGGCGGCCCGGGCCTCCGCGACGAAATCCGTGTTCGGCGTAATGAGCTTCAGCCCGAGCATCAGCCCCTCCCCGCGAATCTCCTCGATCACGTCGGGATGCTGGTCCTTGAGCTGGGCCAGCGACTGGCGCAGCCGCAGGCTGGTCTGCGCGACCTTTTCGATGAAGCCATCGCCGAGAATGACATCGAGCACGGCGTTGCCGACCGCCATGGCGAGCGGGTTGCCGCCAAAAGTCGTGCCATGCGTGCCCAGCGTCATGCCCGAGGCGGCCTCTTCGGTCGCCAGGCAGGCGCCCATCGGAAAGCCGCCGCCGATGCCCTTGGCGATCGACATGATGTCGGGCGCCACGCCGACATGCTCATAGGAGAAGAACTTGCCAGTGCGGCCGACGCCGGTCTGGATCTCGTCGAAGATCAGCATCAGCCCGTGCTCGTCGCAGAGCTCGCGCAACTGCCGCAGCATGCGCGGCGGCACCGAGCGCAGGCCGCCCTCGCCCTGGATCGGCTCGATCATCAAGGCTGCGGTCTCCGGGCCGATCGCGGCCTTCAGCGCGATCTCGTCGTCGAACGGCACCTGGTCGAAGCCGTCGACCTTGGGGCCGAAACCGTCGATGTATTTCTGCTGGCCGCCGGCGGCGATGGTCGCCAGCGTCCGGCCATGGAAGGCGCCCTCGAAGGTGATGATGCGATAGCGCTCGGGATGGCCCTTCGCGGCATGGTACTTCCGCGCCATCTTGATGGCGCACTCATTCGCCTCGGCGCCTGAATTGGTGAAGAAGACGCGCTCCGCGAAGGTCGCCTCGCAGAGCCGGCGCGCCAGCTTCTCGCCATCGGGCATCGTGTAGAGGTTGGAGGTGTGCCAGATCTTGCCGGCCTGCTCGGTCAGGGCCTTGACCAGATGCGGATGGGCGTGGCCGAGCGAATTGACGGCGATGCCGGCGCCGAAATCGAGATAGCGCGTGCCGTCACTGGTGATCGCCCAGGCGCCTTCGCCGCGCTCGAAGGCGACGGGAGCGCGGGCATAGGTCGGCAACAATACGGACGGGGCAGTGGAAACAGGAACGGCGGATGACACAGTAACGGCGGATGACATGGAGACGGTCCTCGCGACGGGGCGGATGAGAACGGAAGGGCGCTGAGCTTGAACGACAATCTGGGCGCGAGCCGGCATCTTGCCAGCATCATGCGACCCGACGGCGACGTTATCGTCGCAGCCAGTTCCCGATCTCTCGTCGCGCCGTCATCCGCATCGCAGGAGGACCCTGATCCGTCAAAAACATAAGCGCCGCCCAAAAGGGCGGCTCGACAAGGCTGACTATGCAAAAGCGGTCGGGCGCTGTCAATTCCATCGCAGGTGGATTCATGCCGCAACGTCAGCGTTGCCGAATGGATTCACTTGACGAGACATTCACGAATGGCCTGGGGAAAAGCCGTTTTCCGATTCGCGGACTCTTGTCGCCGAGTCCCGCCATCTTGTATGATCTCGTCAGTCAGATACGACATCTCGTGCGGCGTCCCCTGTACCGTCAGTTCCGGGTGTAACAGCTTCCGTTGAGCAACGGACGCTGCCGGTCTTGGATTCCGTCATGAGCCACCCCAGCCTGGGCCCGCGAGGGGCTGAGCGGAGACGATAGGTGAAGCCGATGAACGAAGCCGGAGCATGGACGGAAGAACGCGTCGAGCTTCTCAAGAAGCTCTGGAGCGACGGCCTGAGCGCCAGCCAGATCGCGGGCGAGCTCGGCAGCGTCACGCGCAATGCCGTGATCGGAAAAGTCCACCGTCTCGGCCTGTCCGGCCGGGCCAAGAACCCAGCCGCGGCAAGCACGCCGCGCGCCAGCACGCCGCGCAAGGCGCCGACCCGCTCGCCGAGCCATCCGATGGGCGGCGCTCATGCCGGCATGACGCGCGGCAACAATGCTCTGGCTCCGCAATACGCCGCCGAGGCGGACGCTGAAGCCCAGCAGGAGACGGTCCTCTCCGAGGATGTGGTGGTGCCGTTCTCCGAACGCGTCACCATCATGGACCTGCGCGAATATATGTGCCGCTGGCCGATGGGCGACCCGACGACCCCGGAATTCCGCTTCTGCGGCGGCCGTTCGCAGACCGGCATGCCCTATTGCAGCTACCACTCGCGCATCGCCTACCAGCCGGCGGCGGATCGCAGGCGCGACCGCAGCAAGATGGCCGGACGGGGCTGAGGGCTCAACAGCAATTCAGGCGTTCGGCTTCTTCGGCTGAGCGCCTCTAGACCATGCCCTTCTGCTTGGAAACGCGCCGTCATCCCGGACCTGCCTGCTAACGCGGCTTGCCCGGGATGACGGCGCGTTTCCGCGTTTGCGGGCTCTATGAGCGAGCCGCCCCGGCCGACAGGCGGACAGCTTCGGAAATCTGCGAAAACTGCTTGGAGAGCGGGCTCGTCTTGCGCCAGACCATGCCGATCGTGCGCGATGGCTGGGGTGGCTTGAAGCGTGTGACGGATACCGAGGCCGAGCGCGTCTCGACCGCTACCGCCATTTCCGGCAGCAAGGTGATCCCCAGACCCGCATCGACCATCTGCACCAGTGTCGACAGCGAGCTTGCATCCAGCAGATCGCGCGATTGCACCGCGCGCGGGTTCTTGTTGCAGAACGAGAGGGCCTGCTCGCGAAAGCAGTGCCCTTCTTCCAGCAGCAGCAAGCGCATTTCGCGAAGCGCTTCGGGATTGGGAGCGGGTTTGCCCTCGTCCTCACGCGGCCGGACGAGGACGAAGCTTTCCGTGAAGAGGGTGGTTTCGGTCAATGAAGGCTCCGACACCGGCAAGGCGACGATCGCCATGTCGAGCCGACCTTCATTCAGTTCCTGAATCAGCTTCGGCGTCAGCGTCTCCCGCACATGCAGGTCAAGGCCGTCATAGAGACGGTTCAGCTCGCCTATCAGGCTCGGCAGCAGATAGGGCGCGACCGTCGGTATCACGCCGATGCGCAGCCGCGTGACCAGCCCGCCGCGAGAGCTGCGCGCATAGTCTTCCAGCTCCTCGAGCGAACGCAGGATGTCCTTGCTGCGCAGGGCGATCTCTTCGCCGAAACTCGTCAATCGAAGCTGACGCCTGTCTCTCTCGAAAAGCTCGGCGCCGAGCTCTTCCTCGAAGGCCTTGATCTGCATCGACAGGGCCGGCTGGGAAATGGCGCAGCTCTCCGCCGCGCGTCCGAAATGACCGTGGCGTGTCAGCGCCTCGAAATAGCGCAGCTGCTTCAGTGTCAGGTTCGTCATAATCTTAGCTTATCGTGACAATCAGAAAATCGGAATTAATATAATGAAACTCCTTTGCTAAGACGCTCTCAGCGGCGTTCCGCGCGTCCGACCCCACTCGTCTAACAGCCACGACATCGGATCGCATGCCTGGCATCGATCTGCCTGTCGAGAGAACCGCGCAACCGGCGTAACGTGAACTGGAGAGAAGCATGAATGCGAAGACTGAAGCGGGCGCGGGAAAATGCCCGGTCGCTCACGGCACCGGCGGCACCCAGAGCCGCGACTGGTGGCCCAGCCAGCTGCGCGTCGATCTGCTGAACCAGCACTCGTCCAAATCCGACCCGCTGGATCAGGCCTTCGACTACCGCCAGGAATTCGGCAAGCTCGACTATGAGGAGCTGAAGACCGACCTGCGCAAGCTGATGACCGACTCGCAGGATTGGTGGCCAGCAGATTTCGGCCATTACGGTCCGCTTTTCATCCGTATGGCCTGGCATAGCGCCGGCACCTATCGCCTGAGCGACGGCCGGGGCGGCGGCGGCCGCGGCCAGCAACGCTTCGCTCCGCTCAACAGCTGGCCGGACAATGTCAGCCTCGACAAGGCGCGCCGCCTGCTCTGGCCGATCAAGCAGAAATTCGGCCAGAAGGTCTCCTGGGCCGACCTGATGATCCTTGCCGGCAACGTCGCGCTTGAGACAATGGGTTTCCGCACCTTCGGCTTCGCTGCCGGCCGCGCCGACAGCTGGGAGCCCGACCAGGATGTCTACTGGGGCCGCGAGACGACCTGGCTCGGCGGCGATGTGCGTTATGCCCACGGTTCGGAGGGCGTGGAAAAGCCTGCCGACGAAAGCGTGCTGGTGTCCGACGACGATGCCGACGGCAAGGTGCATTCGCGCAACCTCGAAAACCCTCTCGCCGCAACGCAGATGGGTCTGATCTACGTCAATCCGGAAGGTCCGGACGGCAATCCCGACCCATTGCTGGCCGCCAGGGACATTCGCGACACCTTCGCTCGCATGGCGATGGACGACGAGGAGACCGTGGCGCTGATCGCGGGCGGCCACACCTTCGGCAAGACCCACGGCGCCGCCCCGTCCGACAATGTCGGCTCGGATCCGGAAGCCACGGATCTGGAAGCGCAGGGCTTGGGCTGGCACAACCGCTTTGGCTCCGGCAGAGGCGGCGACACCATCACCAGCGGCCTCGAGGTCACCTGGACGCAGACGCCAGCGCAGTGGAGCAACCACTTCTTCGAGAACCTGTTCAAGTTCGAATGGGTGCAGACGCGCAGCCCCGCCGGCGCGATCCAGTGGGAAGCCAAGGACGCCGAGGCCGTCATCCCCGACGCCCATGATCCGTCGAAGAAGCACAAGCCGACGATGCTGACGACCGATCTGTCGCTGCGCTTCGACCCGGCCTATGAGAAAATTTCGCGCCGCTTCCTGAACAATCCGCAGGCCTTCGCCGAGGCCTTCGCCCGCGCCTGGTTCAAGCTGACCCATCGCGATCTCGGCCCGCGCTCGCGCTATCTCGGGCCGGAAGTGCCGCGAGAAGAGCTGGTCTGGCAGGATCCGGTGCCTGCCGTCGATCACCCGCTGATCGACGCTGCGGATGTCGCAGGTCTCAAGGCCCAGGTCGCGGCCTCGGGCCTGACCGTGTCGGAACTCGTCGGCACGGCCTGGGCCTCGGCTTCGACCTTCCGTGGCGGCGACAAGCGTGGCGGCGCCAACGGCGCGCGCCTGCGCCTGGCTCCGCAGAAGGACTGGGAGGTCAACCAGCCCCAGCAGCTCGCCAAGGTGCTCAGGACGCTCGAGGATATCCAGATCGCCTTCAACAGGGCAGCGAGCGGCGGCAAGAGGATCTCGCTCGCCGACCTGATCGTGCTTGCCGGCAATGCCGGCGTCGAGCAGGCGGCGAAGGCCGCGGGCCACGACGTGACCGTGCCGTTTGCGCCCGGCCGCACCGACGCTTCGCAGGCGCAGACCGACATCCATTCCTTCGAGGTCATGGAGCCGCCCGCTGATGGCTTCCGCAACTACCAGAAGGCGGCACTCAGGCTGCCGGCCGAGGCGGCACTCAGGCTGCCGGCCGAGGCGGCGCTGATCGACAAGGCGCAGTTGCTGACGCTGACCGCGCCCGAACTGACCGTGCTGATCGGCGGCCTGCGCGCGATCAACATCAATGCTGACGGGACCACTCACGGCATCCTGACCGACCGGCCGGGCGCGCTGACCAACGACTTCTTCGTCAACCTGCTCGACATGGGGACGCAGTGGAAGGCGGTCTCCGAGGCCAAGGACGTGTTCGAGGGCACCGATCGCAAGAGCGGCACTGTCAAATGGACCGGGACCCGCGTCGATCTCGTCTTCGGTTCGAATTCGGTGCTGCGTGCCTTGGCCGAGGTCTATGCCAGCTCGGACGCGCAGGAGAAGTTCGTGAAGGATTTCGTCGCGGCCTGGACCAAGGTGACGAATCTCGATCGCTTCGACCTGGTCTGATCCAGGCGGAAAAAACCTTCAGCGGCCGTCCCTGGAGCATCGGCCCGAAAAGTGGGAACCGGTTTTCGGGACAAGCCGATGCAAGAGCAAAGCCCTACCGCATCAGACCGAATACGATATTCGGTCTGATGCGGTAGGGGCCGCTGAAGCCCGGTTTCCCGCGTGGACGCCAGCAAGGGCGGCCATGTGGATTATCAGCGCTGCCTCTGGCGGCCGCTGCGTTCCAGCGCCCGGCTCCAGCGCGACAGGCCGTAGCAGATCAGCCAGTAGATCCCGCCGGAGAAGAAATAGGCCTCCATGTTCATGCCGACCCAGTTCGGGTCGGCAAGCGAGGCCTGGGCGATGCCGAGCAGGTCGAGGATCGAGACCACCAGCACCAGCGTGGTGTTCTTCACCAGCGCGATGAACTCGTTCGTCATCGCCGGCAGCGAGATGCGCAGCGCCTGGGGCAGGATGATCAGCCCGGTCGCCTTCCAATAGGTCAGGCCGAGCGCGGTCGCCGCCTCGCGCTGGCCCGAGGGCAGCGCCTGCAGGCCACCGCGCACGGCTTCCGCCATATAGGCCGCGATGACGAGGCCGAGCCCGATCACGGCGCGCGCCAGCCTGTCGATGCCGACGCCGCTGGGCAGGATCAGTGGCAGCAAGAGCGAGGCGAGGAAGATCACCGCGATGATCGGCACGCCGCGCCAGAATTCGATGAACAGAATGCTGACGAGGCGGATGACCTTGAGCTCGGATTGCCGCCCGAGCGCGAACAGAATGCCGAGCGGGATCGCGATCAGGCTGGAATAGACCGAGATGAACAGGGTGAGCATCAGCCCGCCCCATTCGCGCGTCTCGACCGGCCTGAGGCCAAAACCTCCGGCCAGGAGCCAGATGCCGAGCGGCGGCAGAATGACGAGAGAGAACAGGCCCAGCCGCAATTGCAGGCGCTTCGGCGCGAAGACGATCGCCACGACGCAGAGCAGGAACAGGATGCCGGTCAAATCGACACGCCAGCGCTGGTCGGCCGGGTAGAGCCCGTACATGAACTGGCCGAAGCGGGCGCGGATGAAGACCCAGCAGGCGCCGCCGGCCGTGCAGTCGTTGCGCGACGTGCCCGACCAATTCGCATCGATCAAGGCCCAGCGCAGGAACGGCACCGCGATCCAGGCGATGCAGAACGCGATGACGAGCGTGCCGACAGCCGTCGCGGGCGTGCCGAACAGGCGCTTGCGCCAGAGCGGGAGGGTGGCTTCACTCATCGCGTCACCAGCGCGATCCGGGCGTTGTACCAGTTCATCAGGGCCGAGACGGCGAGCCCGATGACGAGATAGACCGCCAGCGTCATGGCGATGATCTCGATCGCCTGACCGGTGTTGTTCAGCGCCGAGCCCATGAACAGGCTGACCACGTCGGGATAGGCGATCGCCGCTCCGAAGGAGGAGTTCTTCAGCACATTGAGATACTGGTTCGTCATCGGCGGCATCATCACCCGCAGCGCCTGGGGAATGGTGACGAAGCGCAGGATCTGCCCGCGTCGCAGACCAAGCGCCGAGGCGGCTTCGGTCTGGCCATGCGGCACGGCCTGGATGCCGCCGCGCACGATCTCGGCGATGAAGCCTGCGGTATAGGTCACCAGAGCCGCCAGCAGCGCGACGAATTCCGGGATCACGACGAAGCCGCCGCGATAGTTGAAGCCGCGCAGGATGGGGATGTCCCAGCGTGTCGCGAGGCTGGCCCAGGTTATGGCGAGGATCGGGACCAGGATGACCAGCACGAGGCCGATGGCGAGCACGGGCGCATCTCGGCCGGTGCGCTCCTTGCGCCTGCGCGCCCAGAACGCGACCAGCCACTGCGCCAGCCAGGCCAGCAGGATCGCAGCCACAGCCCAGCGGAAATTGGCGGGCGCATCGGGCAGCGGGATCGTCAGCCCGCGATTGTTGAGGAAGGCGATACCGAAGACGCTCAGGCTGTCGAGCGGCGCCGGCAAGGCCGCGATCACGCCGAAATACCAGAACAGCACGAAGAACAGCAGCGGGATGTTGCGGACGAACTCGATATAGGCCCCAGCCAGCGTCGAGAGCAGCCAATGCGAGGACAGCCTTGCGATGCCGAGCACGAAGCCAAGCAGCGTCGCCAGCACGATCGCGATCACCGTGACCAGCATGGTGTTGGCGACGCCAGCCCAGAACAGGCTTAGGATGTTGTCGGCCTGGGTATAGCTCGTCAGCACGAAGGGGACGTCGATGCCCGAGGTGCGCCAGAGGAAATCGAAGCCCGAGGCGATGCCGGCCTTGACCATGTTCTGCGAGGCGTTGCGCACGAAATAGATGGTCAGGACGACAAGGCCGGCGACAAGCGCGAGCTGGTAAATCCAGTCGCGCACGCGCTTGTCGTTGATGAGGGCGAGGGCTTTGGTCAAGCGGATCGCAGTCTTTGGAGGTTGATTGACGAAACGCGGCGTCATCCCGGGCAAGCGAAGCGCAGACCCGGGATCCATCGAAGGGCGTCGAACTCTACGATGGATCCCGGATCTGCGCCGCTGACGCGGCTTGTCCGGGATGACGGAGCGGTTCCGGAGGCCAATTCAGCGTGAATGCCGCCCTGCTCTCACTGGAACGGCGGGGTGAAGAGCAGGCCGCCCTTGGTCCAGAGCTGGTTCTGGCCGCGCTCCAGCTTCAGCGTCGAGCCCATGCCGACGGTGCGCTCGAAGCTCTCGCCATAATTCCCGACCTGCTTGATGACCTTGTACATCCAGTCGTCGGGCAGCCCGAGCATCGCGCCGAAGCCGCCTTCCGCGCCGAGCAGGCGGCGGACTTCGGTGTTCTTGGAATTGGCCTTCATCTCGTCGACATTGGCGGAGGTGATGCCGAGCGCCTCGGCGGCGATGGTGCCGTTCAGCACCCAGCGCACGATCAACTGCCAGCGCTCGTCGCCCCAGCGCGTCACCGGCCCCTGCGGATCGTTCGAGATCGGCTGGGTCAGGATGATGTGCTCGTCGGGCACCTTGAGCTTGACGCGCTGGCCGGCGAGCGCGCCGACGCCGGCGGTATAGGCGTCGCAGCGGCCGGAATCATAGGCGGTGATGGCGTCGTCGTTCTTCTGGAAATTGGTGATGGTGACCTTGAGGTTGCGCTCGCGGAACCAGTCGGCCGCGTTCTTCTCCTCGGTCGAGCCAGCGGCGACGCAGACCGAGGCGCCGTCGAGATCGGCCGCCGTCTTGGCGTTGGCCTTCTTGCGGACGATGAAGGTCTGGCCTTCATAGAAATTGATGCCCTGGAAGTTGAGGCCGAGCGTCGCATTGCGCGAGAAGGTGATGGTCGAGTTGCGCGAGAGCAGGTCGACCTGGCCCGATTGCAGGATCGGCCAGCGCTGCTGCACCGAGGTCGGGGTGAACTTGACCTTGGTCGCGTCGCCGAGCACGGCGGCCGCCAGCGCCTTACAGTAATCGACATCGAGGCCGGTCCACTCGCCCTTGTCATTGGCGAAGGAGAAGCCGGGCAGGCCGAGATGCACGCCGCATTCGATGTTGCCACGCGCCTTGATCGCATCGAGCGTCGGGCTCGGCGCGAGTTGCTGCGCGCTCGCCAGCGAGGCGCTGGCGGCGAGGGCCGCCGCGGCCAAAATTGTCGTCTTCATGATTGTCCGTCTCCCCGAAGCCTGAACGGCTTTTCGCGCTGAAGGCGCGACTATGCAACAGCCGGAGCGAGAGTGGTAGCGGGGGTGGCGATGGCTGCTGCGGGTGGGTTGCGGACTGGCAGCTTTCAGATGCGGGTGGCTGAGGACCGGACGTCCTCTTATCGACTGCAAGCGCTTCGACAGGGATTGCTTCGCCTGAAACCTCCGATCACGATCTGAGCGCAATGGAGATCGGGAGCCGATGATGAAGAAGTTTGACTATCGGTTCGATGCGGGCCCACTTGGTTCTGCCGACGAGCTTGCAGGCGAATGGGACGAGGGCAACTGCCGCCGAGCGGTTCAACTGTATCTTTTCTCTATGAGAGGAGAATTTCTTGAGCCGGATCGTGTGTTGTGCCCTGAGATATTTAACCAAACAGGCATCTTCGTTATCGATGTAGACCAGCAGTTCGATTTCGAGCGTTTGAACAACGGCGACGTTATCTTTGCTGAACGTTTGAAAGACGGCCGCGGTGTGGAGATTAACTGCGGACGAGCTACCTTTAGCTCAAGTGATGACTACGTGATTTCGCTTCACACCGCGCTATACACGGGGCACAAGAGTCGAGAAATTTGGCATGCTACCGCCATTGAAGGATCCAGTTGCTACTGGAATACGCAAAGATTTCTGGAATTCTATCGCCCCGTCGCCGCTAAACGACTGCTTTCAGCGTTGTCGTGACACCAGCGGAGGGTCCGATATGGGTCGAGAGCGGACCCTTTAATCAGGCCGCGCCGGGCCCGCTCCTCAGGATGAGGGCTCACCTTTACAATCGGTCTCTCAGCTTCCGAACACCGTGTTCAGCTGGCTGCCGACCATGATGAAGGTGGTGCGCTTGGGCACCTCCTTGAGGTGGACCGCGCCGATATAGGTCATCACCGAGCGCACCCCGCCCATCAATTCCGACATCGTGGCTTCGACCGGCCCGCGATAGGGCACCTCGACGGTCTTGCCCTCGACGGTCTTGCCTTGGAGGCGCGGTATTTGGCGACGCCGCCTACCGCCGCTTCCCCCTCGGCCCCTTCACCTCCGGCGTCTTTGCCCTGTTCTCCAGGTCGAGCTTGCGCCAGCGTGCCAGACGCTCGGGGTCGATCGCGCCCTTGGCCACGGCCTCCTGAACCGCGCAGCCGGGTTCGTGCTCATGAGTGCAGTCGCGGAAGCGGCAGAGCGGGCTTAGTTCCGTGATCTCGGCGAACAGCGTTTCGAGACCAGACGCCGCATCGCTGACATGGAGCGTGCGCATGCCCGGCGTGTCGATTACCCAGCCGCCGCCGGCAATCGCATGCAGCGAGCGCGACGTCGTGGTGTGGCGCCCCTTGGCGTCGTGGGCGCGGATATCGCCGGTCTGCTGCGGTTCGCCCTCGATGAGGCCGGCAAGCGCGTTCACAAGCGTCGATTTGCCGACGCCGGACGAACCGACCAGCGCGAGGGTGCGGCCCTCGCCACACCAGGGCGCGAGCGCAGCCGCTGCGTCAGGGCTGCGTGGATTGACGGTTGCAACAGCCAGCCCGCGTTGCAGGGCGGCGGCCTGGTCGAGATAGGGCTGCACGTCCGGCACGAGATCGGCCTTGGTCAGCAGGATGACGGGATCGGCTCCGCTCTCATTGGCCAGCGCAAGATAGCGCTCCAGGCGCGCGACGTTGAAATCAGCATTGCAGGAGGTGACGATGAACAGCGTGTCGATATTGGCCCCGGCAAGCTGCGGCGTCATGCTGCCCTCGGTGCGCCGCGCCAATACCGTCGCGCGCTCCAGCCGGCGCCGTAGCAGATGCGTGCCGGGCTCCACCAGAACCCAGTCGCCCACCGTGAAGTCGCCCGTATTGGTATGGACCGGCAGCTTGAGCCTGATCGGCCCATCGGGTGTGATTGCGCTCATGCGGGCGCGATGCACAGTGTCGATGCGCGCTGGCTGGAGGCAGGCGTCATCCGGTTCGCATTGATCTGCAAAGAAATCCGTCCAGCCCAACGCCGCAAGTGACAATGGTGCGGAGGCAGTGTCGCCTTGCGTCACAGTATCGCCCCACCGCTCGGCGTCCTCGTCATGGGCGACGATAGAGCGGGGTTTGGGCCGGCTTGCAAGCGCCGGAAGACGGAAAGTGAGCGTAATCCGTGGCGCCGATCGAGCAGATCGCGCCCTGGCCGCACCCTCACCCCCCGAACACCGTGTTCAATTGGCTGCCTACCATGATGAAGGTGGTGCGCTTGGGCATTTCCTTCAGCCTGACCGCGCCGATATAGGTCATCGCCGAGCGCACCCCGCCCATCAATTCCGACATCGTGCCTTCGACCGGGCCGCGATAGGGCACCTCGACGGTCTTGCCTTCCGAGGCGCGATAAGTGGCGACGCCGCCGGCATAGCGCTTCATCGCCGTGTCCGAGGACATGCCGTAGAAGGTCATGCCGACGGCGACGCTCTCGCCATCGCGCTCCTCATAGCGGATCTCGCCCTCGCATTCGTCATGGCCGGCGAGCATGCCGCCCAGCATGACGAAATCGGCGCCGGCGCCATAGGCCTTGGCGAGGTCGCCCGGCACGGTGCAGCCGCCATCGCCACAGACCAGACCTTTGAGCCCATGCGCCGCATCGGCGCATTCGATGATGGCCGAAAGCTGCGGATAGCCGACGCCGGTCATCTTGCGCGTGGTGCAGACCGAGCCCGGCCCGATGCCGACCTTGACGATGTCGGCGCCGGCCAGGATCAGCGCTTCCGTCATGTCGCCGGTGACGACATTGCCGGCCATGATCGCGGCATCGGGAAAGGCGGCGCGCGTCGCCTTGACCGTATCGACGAATTTCTCGGTGTAGCCATTGGCGACATCGAGGCAGATCTTGCTGATCGGCGCCTTCGCATGGACGGCCTTGAGCTTGTCATGGTCGCTCGCGGTGGTGCCCAGCGAATAGAAGGCGTTGGCCGATTCGGGCTCCTTGAAGAAGGCGATCAGCTCGTCGGCGCCGTAATGCTTGTGCAGGGCGACCATGGCGCCATGCTTCAGCAGGGCGCGGGCCATCGCCATGGTGCCGACCACGTCCATATTCGCAGCGATCAGCGGAAAACCGCTCCATTCCGTGCCGGTATGGGCGAAACGGAAAGTTCGGTTGACGTCGACATGGGCGCGGCTGCCCAGCGTCGAGCGCTTGGGCCTGATCAGCACGTCGCGGAAGTCGAGTTTTGGATCGTTCTCGATGCGCATGGTCGGGCCTCCGATAAAAGGGCGACGGCGCACGCGGTCGTGAGGAGCGTGCCGGGATTCATAGCCGCTTGCGCGGGCACCAGGCAATGCGGCGGCCTACGCCGGAATAACCGATTGCAGATAGAGATCGGTTTGGTAGATTGCCGGCAACAAGACATGACCAGGGAGAGAAACCAGATGTCCCTCATGCTGCATTTCCACCCGCTGTCGAGCTTCTGCCAGAAGGTACTGATCGCCTTGTACGAAAGCGGGACGCCATTCACGCCGAAGCTCGTCGATCTGTCGGACGCCAACCAGCGCGCCGCCTTCCTTACGCTTTGGCCGATCGGCAAATTCCCGGTGCTGGAGGATTTGGATAAGGGCCGGGTCGTGCCGGAATCGAGCCTGATCATCGAATTTCTCGATCAGAATTATCCAGGCCGGAATTATCCCGGCGCTTCGCCCTTCATTCCGCATGAACCTGCGGCCGCATTGGAGGTGCGCCACTGGGACCGCTTCTTCGACCTCAACGTCAATGAACCCGTGCAGAAGATCGTCGGCGATCGCCTTCGGCCTGACGGCCAGCACGATCCTGCGGGCGTGGCGCATGCGCGCGGGCGCCTGAAGACGGCCTGCGGCATGCTGGAGACGGCGTTAGTGGACCGACGCTGGGCTGCCGGCGCGGCATTCTCGATGGCCGATTGTGCGGCGGCGCCTGCCCTGTTCTATGCCGACAAGGTCATGCCCTTCGGGGCGGACTACCCGGTCACATCAGCCTATGTCGAGCGCCTGCGCGCCCGGCCATCCTATGCCCGCGTGCTGGCGGAAGCGCAGCCCTATCTGGCGATGTTCCCGCAGGCCCGGGACTAAGCTTTCGAGGTCTTAGAGGATGCTCCGGGATCCATCGGAGATGCGTCATTCTCGGGCTTGCACCCCAAGAATCTCATGACCAGAGCTCTCTGCTTTACGAGATGGTCGGGCTTGACCCACTGCTGTCCGGTTGGGGGTTTGGCCCCTGAGCAGATCATGCACGACTCTCCCCTCACGGGCGAAGGTGACGCGAAGTGCCGGATGAAGGGCGCGGGGAACCCTTCTCCCGTGTGGGAGAAGGGCAGGGATGAGGGCCCGCCGCTCGTTATTGAGGCGCAACGGAGCCGCAACGCCTTCTACTGAAAGGGCACACCCTCACCCCTGCCCCTCTCCCATCCGGGAGAGGGGTTCCCCGCGCCTGTCTCATTCGTCACCGCCCGCTGGAATGCCTGCGATGAACGGAGCTTTTCGATCGGGCGCTCGCGGCGAAGCGGACAATCGGGGGTCAAGCCCGAGCATGACGTCGCGGGGGCTTATGGTTTCCGAGATCACGCCTTCGGCGTGCCCCGGAATGACGGTGTGGATGATGACTCAGGAGGTTCCCAAACCGCCTCTCAGCCTGCGGCGCGTTGCGCCTCGGTCGCCTTGCGCGCCAGGACCGCCTCATAGGCCGCCCGCAGCCGCGATCCGACGCTGATCCAGCCGGGTTGCGTGCGCGCCGGATTGATGGTGCCGAGATGGCTCTCGCGCAATTCGTCCATGAACTCCTCCCAGAGCGCCGGTCCGCCTTGCGCGAGCAATTCCGCGCGGATCGAGAGCTCCTCGCTCACCGGCAGGAATTTCAACCCCCAGCCCGACATCTGCGCCAGCACCGGCAGCAATTGGATGCCCTTTTCGGTCAGGCTGTAGGTCAGCTTCTGCTTATGCGTGACGTCGTCGGCCCGCGTCAGGATGCCTTGCTCCAGCAAGGTCTTCAATCGGTCGGCCAGGATATTGGAGGAGATGCCCTCCTCCGATTGCAGCAGCAATTCGCGGAAATGCCGGCGATTGCCGAACATCATGTCGCGCAGCACGAGCAGGCTCCAGGCGTCGCCGACCACCTCGAGCGTGAGGTTGATCGGACAGCCTGATCGCGGGGCGTCGCTCACGAGATATCTCCGGAATGAAGCGAGAGGAAACTGCTTGCAATATCGTATCGGTCACGCCGGAAGGCAACCGATAGCATTTGCAGCTGACGTTCTCGGGGGGAGGCCATGGACCAGGCGGCTCCCGCTCGCCCTCTCCGATAAGGCGACCAGGCTCACGCCACCAAGCTCACGCCACCAAGTTCTTGGCCAGCATGCAATGCACGCCCTTGGAGCCGTTGACCGTCTGGGTCACGCGCAGATCGGCGGCGAGGCTGCACAGCATATAGGCCTCCTCGCGCGCAAGTTTCGTCCGCCCGACGATCAGCGCGATCATCTCGCGCAGCGCCTTCTGGGCGCAGATGTCCAGGTCGGGATCGATGCCCATGGTGATGTGGTGGGTCGGCGTCTCCGCCCTGGGCGTCGCGAAGGACAGGTCCTCGCGCAGGATGAATTCGAAGGTGCCTTCAAGCGCGGTCTCGATCGCGGTGACGCAGACCTCGCCATCGCCCTGCGCGCCATGGCCGTCGCCGCAGGAGAACAGCCCGCCCTCGACGAAAACCGGCAGATAGAGCGTCGAGCCCGCGACCAGCTCCTTATTGTCGAGATTGCCGCCGAAGGCGCGCGGTATGAGCGAGGTCAACCGGCCCCAATGCGCTGGAGGCGCCGTGCCCATCACGCCGAAGAAGGGCGCCAGCGGCAGCTCCATGCCCCAGGGCAGATGCGCCAGATTGGTTTTCGCATCGAGCCCGATATGGATCAATTTATGCGTGTCGAACTCGTCGGGCAGCGTGCCCGCGAGCGGCTTGATCATGGTGTAGCCCCAGTCGGTACGCAGCGTCACCTCGCGGATGCGCACCTCCAGCACCTGGCCGGGCTTGGCGCCCTTCACCGCGACCGGGCCGGTCAGGATATGGCCGGGCACCGAACGGTCGGCCTTGGCATGGATTTCGTGGATCTCGGGCAGCACATGGAAGCCGGATTTCGGCTGCGCCTCGGCCGGACCGGTGACGGTGCGGATCGTGACGCTGTCGCCACTCGCAATCGTCAGCACAGGCTTGAGCGCGGCGTCGAAGAAGCCCCAATGGCAGGTCGAAAGGCCGGCCTCGAGCAGGTGATGGGTCACGGGCGGCCTTTCCAAGGGGAGGTTTCAGGTCAAGGGCCCGGGCTGGGAGCGATTACCGGCCGGGCATTCTTGCGGATGGTGTAGAGCGTTGCGCCGATGACGATGGCGGCGCCGATCCCGGTGGTCAATGCCGGGATTTCGGCGAAGAACACGAAGCCGGTGAAGCAGGACAAGATCAGCCGGGTGAAGTCGAGCGGCGCGAGCGCGGCCGCCTCGCCGACCTGATAGGCCCGCGTGAGCAGCCATTGTCCCGCAGTGCCGAACAGGCTGAGCACGACGAGCCAGAACCATTGCTCCGGGCTCGGCTGTATCCAGAACCACCAGCACGGCACAGCGAGCACCGCCATCAGCACGACGCCCTGATAGAGCAGGATGGTCTCGGTGCGCTCGGTCGCCGCCAGCATGCGCACACTGACGGTGACGCCGGCGCCGAACAGCGCGCCGGCGACAGAGGCCAAGGCATAGATGTTGAGCCCGTTCGCGGAAGGATCGAGCATGATCATCACGCCAGCGAAGCCGATGATGGTGGCGGTCCAGCGCCGCGAATCCACCTTTTCCTTCAGCACGAGCACGGCAGCGATGGTGACGAAGAAGACCTGGCTGAAGCCGATCGCGGTCGCCTGTGCCAGCGGAATATGGATGACTGCCGAGAAGCCGCACAGCATCGAGACGAGCGTGATGAGGCCGCGCGTGACCTGAAGCCCCGGGCGTGTCGTTCGCATCAGCAGCGGCAGCGCCGAGCCCGCGATCGCGACGATGACGAGGCTCATGATGATCTGGCGGATCATCAGGATCTCGATCAGCGGGATCGCGGTCCCGACATGCTTCATCGCGCCGACCATGACGGCGTAAACCAGGAGCGACGACAGCATGTAGACCGAGCCGCGCAGATTGGGGCTCGCAGTGAGCCAGCGACTGGCGACGTCATATCGCAGCCGCGCGATCCAGCCACGCGGCGCGGGCGCCGCGATTTCGGATATCGAGCTGAGGACGATGGGCGGAACGGCCTCCGGAGGCGGCGGCTCGTCGGCATGCAACGGACGGAACGAGGCGTCAACGGCGTCGTCATCGAAACCCGAACGGCCCTGCCGCCCGGTTAGTCGCTCTTCGCTCATCGCCCGAACCATCGGCCGCGCATTTTTAGCGCGCGGCTCGTTTCCATCCCCGATGCGAAACCATTGATGAAACGGGCATCTTCCGCCAGAGGCCCGGACACATGCCTGGGTTGTGTAGGGCGAGCCGACCGATGCGTGCCGGCGGCAAGGGCGGCATTCCAGCCCCGGTCTGTTGCGCCCATGCAAAGGCGTGTAGGAGGCCTCAATCTTCCGTGGGCCTGTGCCTGCATCACGCTTGCCGGAGTTCAAGTCTTGCCGGGATTCAAGTCGGACGTATGAGGGATCTGCTGTCGAGTCTGTCGGGGGGCCTTCGTGCGCTCGCGCCGGGGCGTTTCCCTTATCGGCGTTTTACGTTGGCGTTGGTCCTTGGCGGTGTCGGCGGCTGGCTCTTCGTGCAGGGGCGGTTGCCGTTGCCCTGGATGCTGGGCTCGATGGTGGTCTGCACGATCGCGGCGCTGCTGCGCCTGCCCGTCGCCGCGCCGGCGGTGATCCGCCCGCCGATGACGATGGTGATCGGCGTCATGCTCGGCGCCGGCTTCAAGCCGGAGGTGATCGGCCAGATCCCCAACTGGCTGCCGACCATCGCCGGCCTCGTCCTGTTCATGTGCGCCTGCGGTTTCGCCTGCGTCGGCTATTTCCGCAAATTCGCGGGGTTCGACCCGGTCACCGCCTTCTTCGCCGGCATGCCGGGCGGCCTGGTCGAGATGGTCACGGTCGGCGAGGAAAAGGGCGGCGATGCCCGCATCATCGCGCTGATCCATTCCGCCCGCATCCTGCTGGTGGTGATGACGCTGCCCTTCATCGTGCAGTGGATCGGCGGCGTTCCGCTCGGCGGCACGCGGGTTGCCGGGCCGTCATTCCAGCAGACGCCGCTTCTCGCCGAGGCCAGCTTGCTGGCCTGCGGGCTGGCCGGCATCGTCGTCGGGCATTGGCTGAGGCTGCCAGCGAAATTCCTGCTCGGGCCGATGCTGGTCAGCGCCGCAGTGCATCTGGCGGGGCTGAGCAACGCGGTTCCGCCTTTCGAGATCGTCAATGGCGCGCAGCTCGTGCTCGGCGTCACCATCGGCTGCCGTTTCGTCGGCACGCCGCCGCGCATCATCCTGCGCGTGCTCATGCTCTCGGTCGGCTCGACGGTGCTCCTGCTGGTGTTGACCTTGAGCTTCGCCTGGCTGGTCGCGCTGGTCTCGGTCCACGGCCATGTGCCGTTGATCCTGGCCTATTCGCCGGGCGGCCTCGCCGAGATGAGCCTGATCGCGCTGGCGCTGCACACCGAGGTCGCCTTCGTGGCGGCCCACCACATCATCCGCGTCTTCCTGGTGATGGTCTGCGCCGGCCCGCTCTTCGGCGTCATCATCGGCAAGCCAAAAACGGCTGTTGGGCGAGTGGCGAATGGCGAATAGCGAATGGAGATTAGCGAGTGGCGAATAGAGATTGGCTGCGGATACCGCGCCCGTCCCTTTACTCGCCATTCGCCACTCGCCATTCGCCATTCGCGGCGGCAAGCCCCTGCGCCAGCCCGGCGGCCAGCGCCGCGCGTTGGCCGGTCATGAAGGCGGCCCCGTCCAGGCGCTGCCGGTCGCCGGCACGGATGGTGCCAAGGCGCGCAATCAGCGCCTGCGCGAAGGCCTGAGGCGTATCGGCGATGCTGAAATTCGCCGGCATCTCCGAAAAGCCCCGGCAGGACAACGTCGTCGCCACAGCGGGCAGGCCGAGCTGCATCGCCTCGATCGTCTTCAATTGTACGCCGGTGCCGGCGCGGCTCGACAGCGCCACGATCCGGCAGGAACGCAGGAACTCGTCGGCATCGGGCACCCTACCGACAAGTGTTACCTGCGGCGGCAGGTCCGGCATCTCGCTTGACAGCCGGCCGGCGACAGCGACCGTGATGTCGGATGGCAGCAGCGGGCAGATCTCGCGCAGGAACCAGTCGAGGCCGATGAAATTCGGCGCCCAGGTCCAGGTTCCGATCAGGCCGATATCATAGGCGGGCGCGGGTTCCGCCGTCTCAGCGGCAGCGTTGCGGGCGGGGCACGAGACCAGCGGCAGCGCCGCCGACTTCGCCTGATATGCCGGGCCGAGCGCGGCGCGATCCGCCTCGGCCAGCGTCCAGACGAAGCGCGCCTCGTCCCAGAGCCGGCGCTCGATGCGCTCCAGCAGCCTTGCTTCGCGGGCGAAGAGCCGGCGCAGCAGCGGATTGGCGCTGTGCGCCGCGCTCTGCCGCGCCGAGACATGCTCGATATTATGCTCGACCAGCACGCAAGGGCCCAGGCTGAGCAATTCCGGGAAGGCGCCCGGCAGCATCACCGAATTCAGGATGAGCGCATCGAACGGTCCATGCGCCCGCACCGCTTCGATCAAGCGGCCCTCGCCGGCCAATCGCAGCTTCGCGCAAGCAACCGGCAGACCCTTCGCCAGGGCGGCCAGTATCCATTGCAGCTTGCGCCGGGCCGGTACGGCGGCGTTCTCGATATCGATGGCGTCGATCACGACCGCGCCTTCGGGAACGGCTGGAACCTCGCCCGGCCGCAGGAAGCCGATGGCCGTGACCTCGTGACCGGCAGCGCGCAGCGCGTCGAGGATCGCGGCATTGGCGATCTCGAAACCGGTGTCGGGCCGGGCGACCGGGATCAACGAGGTCAGGAAGGCGAGGCGCAAGACGGGCGGCCCTTTGGCAGTGGAGGCCGCGAGAGAGACGCAGATCCTATCGCAGGGTCAAGTCCATCCGAGCGCCAGCGTCAATGTTTTCTGGTGCTTGGCTTTCTGGCACTTGGCCCCTGTTCCGCGACGATCGCGCACACGGAACCTTAAGCGCCCTGATGCAGTCTGGCGCGCCATGGCCCCGACCGAGAATGACCCGATCTTCGATGCCGCCGCCGCAGCGCCGCTCGCGGTGACCGGCTTCGACTCGACCGAGACCTTCACGATCGTCGCACGCTCGCCGGAGGAGGCCTTGCGCGGCGTCGAAAGCGTCGTCTGCGTGCCGACCTTCAAGCGGCCCGACATGCTGGAGGCGACCTTGCGCTCGTTGGCCGCGCAGCAGGGCGGGCATGACTTCGCAATCATCATCGTCGAGAACGAAGGCGTCGAGCGTGCCGGCGCCACCCGCGCCAAGGCGCTGCTGGAAGCCGGCCTGTTCAAGGGTCTCGTCATCGTCGAGCCGCGCCAGGGCAACTGCAAGGCCTATAACGCCGCCTGGCGCTGCGCCCTGACGCGGTTTCCGGCGCTCGAGCAGCTGCTCGGCATCGATGACGACGAGCAGGCCGAGCCCGGCTGGCTCGGCGCCTTCCTGCGCGCGGCGGAGACGGCTCCGGCCGAGCTCTTCGGCGGCTCGGTCACGCCGGTTTTCGAGGATGCCTCGCGCGCCTGGCTGAAGGCGCACCCGGTGTTTCGCTCGCATTATGCCGCGACCGGCCCGATCCCGATCCTCTATTCCAGCGCCAACTACCTGATCCGGCGGCAGGTGCTGGAGCGGCTGGGTTTCCCCTTCTTCGACGAGAGCTTCGATTTCACCGGCGGCGGCGACAGCGATTTCTTCTCGCGCGCCAAGGCGGCGGGCTTCCGCTTCTGGTGGGTGCAGGAGGCGGCTCAAGTCGAGACCATGCCGGCGAGGCGCAGCGAAACCGGCTGGATCGCGGCGCGCGCTTTCCGCAATGGCGCGCTCTCGGCGCAGATCGCGCGGCGCCAGCAGCCCGGCCTGGCAGGCCGGCTCAAGGTCCTGGCGAAATCGCTGACATTGCTGGCCGTCTCGCCCTTTCGCGGGCTCGCTTTGGCCCTGCGCACGCATTCCATCCTGATCGGGCTTTATCACGCGCAGGTGGCGCTGGGCCGATTGATGTCGGAATTCGGCGTCGCCAACGAGCAGTATCGCAAGCCGGAGAAGAACTAGAGCGTTTTCGAGCGAAGTGGACACCGGTTCGCGTGAAGAAAACGCGTTAAAACAATGATCTAGAGCAATGAACGATCCAGTCGGATCGGAGATTGCTCTAGGGCGTGACCCGGTATCTCGAGGTCAATCGCAAGCCGATCACAGAGACCAGGAGCGCGAACCAGACCGGGTCGGCGCGGCGGAAGAAGAAGCTCTCCAGGCAGGCCGAATAGACGCAGAACAGCCAGATCCGGAAGAAGAGCTCGGCCAGCGCCTTGTTCTCCGGCGTGGGCAGGACGCGGTGATGGTCGCGCAGCGGCAGCAGGATCAGCACGATCAGGCCGAGCATCAGCCCGGGAACGCCGAGCCCGATGGCGAGGTCGACATAGCCACTATGGCCATGGACCATGCCCTGGGCGATGCCGGTCTCGCCTTCGCCGATATCGGCGAACATGACATAGTCGCTGCGCCAGAAGCCCTCGAAGCCATAGCCGAGGATCGGCCGGTTCCAGAGCCTGTCGAGCGCGAATTTCCAGATCTCGGTGCGGCCGGTGAAGGTCTGGCCGGGGCTGAGCGCCTGCAGGGCGGTGTCGATCGACTTGAACAGCACGGAGCCGATGGTTGCCGTGAGCAGCAAAGCGAGCGGGCCGAGCGCCAGCAGCGCGCGCAGCCACAGGCTCCTGATCCGCGCGCAGGCGAGCCCGACCAGCACGACGAAGGGCCCAAGCCCCATCGAGGTCTTGGAGCCGGTGAAGAACAGGAAGACCGTCGCGAGCCCGGCAAGCGCCCAGCCCAGGCGCGGCGATGTCGTCGTCACGAAGATGCCGATCAGCACGAAAACCACCATCATCGCGCCGGCGATGTTCTTGTGGTCGAACAGGCCGCGCCAAGCCCCGGCATGCTCGGGTTCGAGCGCATCCCCGGCCGAATGGACGGCGATATCGGGGTAGATCACGAGGCCGGCATAGCAGATCAGCACCACGATCAATGACGCCGTGCCGATGAGGCTGGCAAAATGGCGCCGGCCCTGGGGCAGCAGCATGACCGAACCGGCGATCACCAGCACCACCAGCGTAAAGCGGAAGGCGCGCATCGAGACGTCGGAATTGGCCGACTGGATGACGCCGATCGTCATCCAGGTGATCAGCAGGATCCAGCTCGGCCTGAGATAGGCCTGCGCCGCCCGGCCGCCCGACAGGGCGGCGCTGGCGATGCCGAGCACGGCGATCAGCGAGAAGCTGAGCTGGTTGATGACGTTCGCGGTGTCCTCGTTGGGAACCTCGTAGCTGCCCTTGAACGGGCCGGTCGAGATCCAGACGAGCAGGAAGGCCGCGACGAAGATGAAGCCGCGCAGATTCTGGCCAGCCTCGCTCCCGGCCGCTGCCGGCGTCGCGCGCGCCTCGATGCCGGTCGCGCTCATCAAGCCTCGTTGACGACGAAGCCGCGGATCTTGGCGGCGTTGGGGCCAAGCGCGTCATTGGCCTGCGCCAGATCGCCGGCGGCGACCTCGCCCTTGCGGATGACGAGGATGATGTCGTCGACGGCGTCCGCGAAGCCTTGCGACAGGCCGTCGCTGCCCAGCGCCGCGCCGTCGATCACGATGGGTCCGAAACGTCGCGCCGCGGCGAAGAAGCCGTCGCCGATCTGCTCCGGGGTGACGAGATCGACCCGCCCGACGCGAGGCAGGAAGAACAGGCCGGTGCCTTCGTCCTGCAAGGCCGCACGCACGAGGCCGGCCGCCCCCGTAGCGATCTCATGAAGGCCGGCTTGCGCGTCCGCCGCGAACACCTTGGTCAGGCTGTTCTCGCCGAGGCCGGCATCGACCAGCAGCGCGGGCAGACCCTCCTGCGCCGCGTCGAGCGCGAGATTGAGCGCGAGCGTCGAGGCGCCGGCATTGGAGCGCAGTCCGAGCACCAGGACGCGGCGCCTGGCGCTGGGGGCACCCTCCTTGGCCAGTGCCATCCTGGTTGTCCTGATCGCCTTGGCAAAGGCGGCGTTGGGCTTGTCGAGCACATCGACGAGATGCGCCTTGGACTGGAAGACCGAGCGCGGCTCGTCCTCGTTGCGCCGCCAGCGCCGATGCCTGACGGCAGGCAATGTGGCGAGCAAGGGAGCGGCTGCTGCCTGGACGATCTCGGGAAGGCGCTCGGCCTGCCCGCCCTGGATGGTGGTGAAGCGCCGCCAGCCCGTCTTCGCGCCAGCGGGCTGGGCGTCTGGCGCGGTCGGAGCTTTGTCCGGAACAGGAGCGGGAGCGAGATCTTCGGGCGGGCTCGCTTCGATGGCAGGCGCGTCCGGCTCTGCCTGCGCTGGCGTGCGCGTCCGGCGCCGCCAGAAGCTGAACCCGGCCGCAGGCTGCGCGGCGGGAGCCGGAAGCGGGCCGCTGGCCATCAGAGCCAGTCCGATCGCGAGCATGGCGCCCACGCCGCCACCGCCGATGCCGCCGAGCATCGCGATGGTCCGCCGCGTGATGCCGCTCTTCTCCAGCGGTGGCATGGCCTGGCTGATGATGCGGGCATTGGTGGTGTCGATGCCGGCGAGCTCGCCGGTTTCGCGCGCGCGCCGCAGAAAGGCGTCGTAGACGACGCGAGAGGATTCGACCTCGCGCTCGAGCTCGCGCAGCTCGACCGAGGCGCGGCTCGCGGCATATTGCGTCTTGGTCAGTTGGTCGACGCGCCGGGAGATCTGGCGCTCGGCTTCGACGGCGCGATCGTACTCGACCTTGGCGGCGCGGCCGATGCGGGCGAGCTCCTCTGCGATCTGCCGGCGCGCGTCGCGCACCTGCGCCTGCGCCGAGGCGAGCGCCGGGTGGCGCGCGCCCAAGGAGGCGAGCAGATCCGCCTCCTTGTTCAGCGCCGCGCCGAGCTGCGAGCGCAACGCCGTCATGGTGTTGGAGGCGACAGCCTCGGGCACCGCGCCAGCCTCGATGCTGGCGGCGCGTGTCGCCAGCGTCTGGTCGTATTTCGCCTTGGCCTCGGTCGCCCGCGTGCGCAGCGCCACAAGCTGGGCGTTGTTCAGCGCGAGCTGCTCCTCGGTCATCGATTTGCCGCCGAAGCCAACGATGTTGTTGGCTTCCTTGTATTTCTCCGCCTTGTCCTCGGCGCTGCGCAGGCGGTTGCGCAATTCCTCCAGGCGACCGGTGAGGGCGCCGGTGGCGCGCTGCGCGGCATCGGCCCTGACCGAGGCCTGGTCGTCGAGATAGGCGTTGGCCAACGCATTGGCGATGCGCGCGGCCTTCGCGGCCTCCTTGGACGTCACGGAGATGTCGATGACGAAGGTGCGCTCACCGCGCCGGACGGCAACGCTCTTGTCGAGCGCCGCCAGCGCGTAGAGCATGCCTTCATGCGCCGGCGCGCCACTGCTCGGCAGAAACTCGGACAGGATGCGCATCAGCCCGGACTTGCTGGCCTCTCCGCCGAATTCGGGATCCTTGTCGAGCCCTTCGCTCTCGACGACGCGCGATTTGATGCTGTCGGAGGCGATGACGCGCGCCTGGCTTTCGAGATAGCCGGTGATCGAGGTCGGGTCCCCGCTGACGGCGTTCGGCGAGACCTCGTTCTGGAGCACGCGCAGGTCGCGCGGGTCGATGAAGAGCTGCGCCGTCGAGATGTATTTCGGCGGCAGCAGCAGGCTCGCCAGCCCCGCGAGAACCAGGCCCAGCAGCGCCGACAGGATGATCAGCCCCTTGCGGTTCCAGAGCGTGGCGGCGAGCCAGGCTGGATCGGTCAGGCGCGCAAGCGCGTCGGGCGCAACTGCAGCCGGGGCATGTGCCTGCTTGCGGCGCTCCTGCCGCTTTTCGGCCGGCTCTTCCGCTGCCGTTTCGGTGGTGGTGAACATTATACCACGCTTCACTCTGTCGTTCCTGCCAGAGCGTCGACGGCGCTGATCGCCGCTCCGCAGGCATGCATCCGGCCAGGCATCAACCGGCACTCCGTCGATAGCGGTTGAGCACGTTCATCATCAGTTTCGGCTTGTAATCGGCGTCCAGCGGCAAGGGCCGCGCCTTCGCCGTGTCTCGCCGCGGAAAAGTCTCGTGAATCCAGGAATAGCGGTCGCATAGCCCCCAGGTCACGATCGCCTTGGGTGGACGGGCCGTGGTGACGGCGTTGAGATAGGTCGAGACCAGACTGGCGGCGGCGCGGTCGCGCGTCGCGATGTCGGCCGGCAGCTTCCAGTCGATCACGTCGAGCTCGGTGATCTCGACATCGACCGCGAGCTTACCGAGCGCCTCGACGAAGAGCTGCACGCCGTGGGTGTCGATCGGGTTCTCGGCATAGAGATGCGCCTGCATGCCGACGCCGTGGATCGGGATGTTTTTATCCTGCAGCTTGCGGACGAGATCGAGCGCCGTCTGCCGGCGCGCGGCGATCAGCGGGCTTGGTTCCTCGAAGGCGAAGTCGTTCAGCACGAGCCGCGCCTTGGGATCGACCCTGGCGGCGGTGCGGAAGGCGATCTCGACATGCTCGGGGCCGAGCAGGCGCTGCCAGATCGTGTCGCGCATCGGCTCAGGGCGTGGGTCGAAGCGGATGACCTCGTTGACCACATCCCAGGTCGCGATCCGGCCCTTATAGCGGTCGACCACCACCTCGATATGGCGGATCAGTTCGCGTTCTGCCTCAGTGCGGCTGGTCATCGCCTTGGCCCAGGGCGGCAAGGCTTCGCCCCAGAGCAGGGCATGGCCGCGCACGGCCTGGCCGTTGCGCTCGGCGAAGGCGATGAGCTCGTCGGCGCCCGAGAAGTCGAACTTCGACCGGTCGTGCCGCAGGGCCTCCCATTTCAGGTCGTTCATCGGCACGATCACGTCGCAATAGCGCTTCAGCGCCTCGCGATAGAGCGGGTCCTCGCGAAAGGTCTCGATCTGCGCCGCCGAGCCGAACGGAATTGGCGCGCGCTGCGCCGCGGCGCGCGAAGCCGTGAGCCCGGCCGCAACCAGCCCGGCGCCAGCGAGCAGCGCGTCGCGCCGCGTCAAAGGCGCGTCATATCGGGGCGGGGCGGGCTCGTTCATCGCGCGGTACAGTTCCGTTTCGTTTAGGGTCGCTCAACGCCTCTCGGCTAAGGAAGACGGGCAATTCGGCAAAGCGCAGGCACGAGCCGAGCCAGCCATCGCTGCTTCAATGGGTTCCATGTCGCCTGACCGCTCCACCATCTTGACCTACCTCACGATCCTGAGCGGCTCGGCAGGTCGGCTCGTCATCTCCCTTGTCTACTTCCTCATCGTTGCGAATACGTTGACTCTCGGCGAATTCGGTTTGTTCGCGACCGCCTCCGCCAGCGGCCTGATCCTGTCGCGCTTGCTGGCCTTCGGTTTCGTCTCGCCGGTCTATCGCGTCGCCACCGTCAAGCCGCGATTGCTCGGGGCCTATCTCGCCGGCTTCGCCGGGCTTGCCTGCCTCTCCGTCCCGGTCATCATGCTGGCTGCGGCGGGCGTCTACGCGGCCCTGTTCGCCGACCGGCTCGCGCTCCTGCCCTTCGCCCTGATCATCGGGGCCGAGATCGTCGGCTGGCGACTGGTCGAGGTCGTCGCCATCGTCAATAACGGGCTGCGGCGTTTCCGCGAGGCGGCGCTGCTCGTCATCATCGGCTCGTCGCTGCGGACGCTGGCCGCCATCCTGTTCTATCTTTACGGCCATGCCAGCCTCACCGTCTGGGCCTGGGCCTATCTCGCCGTGACGCTGGCGACGGCGCTGCTCGCGCTCGCATTCTTCCTGCCGAAACTGCGCTGGCGCCTCGCGCATCGACTTTATCCGCGCCGCATGGCCGACGCGCTCTACGCCAGTGCCGCCGACATCGTCTTCTATGTCCAGGCCGAGCTGGACAAGCTCCTGGTGCTGGCGCTCGCCGGGGAGCGCACGGCCGGGCTCTACGCCATCGCGATGCGCGTCATCGATCTGACCGCGATGCCGGTACGCAGCTTCAACCAGATGCTGGTGCAGAAGATCATGCAGGAGCGCGGCCTTGGTGGCGGGCTCGGGCAGCGGGCGCTGATCGAGTTCGGCATCGCGCTGATCTCGGTCGCGGGTCTCGCCGCCATCATCCTGCTGCTGAAGCCGTTTCCCGGGGCGCTCGGCCGTAACGTCTCGGAGGCCGCCTATCTCTTCCTGCCGATGCTGCTGGTGCCCGCCTTCCGCAATCTCGTCGAATATCACGCCGAATTGCTCTATGCCCGGGAGCGCACCGGCTCACGCATCATGCTGCTGTGCGCCGTGACGGCGCTGAAAGCCGCGCTGGTCTCCTGGGTGATGACGCGCTTTTCCGCCGGCGACGCCTGGGCGCTCTGGCTCAACGCCGTCTTCGGGCTGGTCTACATCCTGTCGGCGGCTGTGACCTACCGGCTGCTGGCTACTGCGCCTCGAACAGCGCCTTCAATCGCTCGACCGGCTGGCCGATGAAGGATTGCACGCCGACCGCAACCTGGCCCTCGTCGAGGACATCCTCGAAGGAGCGCAGGCTCGCCAGCCCGCCGGCATCGCCGCCCCAATAGACCTTGCAGAGTTCAAAGCCGTCCGGGGTGTGGCCGGCAGCCTCGAGGCCGAGCACGCGCTCCACGAAGTAGCCGTAGATCATGTATTCGGAGAATTGCCGCTGGGAGGCGATCGCGCTGACCCAGTCGCGTCCGCTGATCTGCTCGATACGCGTCAGCAGCGCCCGGACATTGTCGCGGCGCCAACTCACCAGATTATTGATGTAGTCGGGGCTGGGCATGGTCGGCCGGGGCAATCCGAGCAGCCGCGCCGCCATCTCGCACCAGGCGACATGCTCGGTCATGGCAGCGGTGATGCCGGCGGGCTTCACATAGAGCCGGACCGCCTGGTCCTCGCCGAGATACGTCACATCGAACGGCCGCAGGAACAGCATGTCGGAATCGGCGAAGAGGATCACGTCTTCGCCGCTGACCAGCGGCAGAGCGAATTTCCGCAATTGCTGGACGTGCCAGCCGCGCAAGGGTGGGATGCCGCGCCGCAATGCGCGAAAACCGGTCCAGATCCGCCGCCGGCCGAGCGCGAGCGGATCGGGCCGGGGCTTGAGCCAGGATGGCAGCAGCGCGGATTCGGCGATCACCTGCCGGCGCGGGCCCGCCAGCGGCTTGAACAGCGCGACGTCCTTGTCCTCGACCAGCAGGTAATGCATCGCATGGCCGGTGACGAAGCGGTCGATGCTGGCGCAAAGCAGGCGGCAGCGCTCAATGTCGCCAGCATAGCTCGGCGTGGCGATAGCGTAGCTCGGTTTCATCGCGTGGGTCGACGCTCGAACAACCGGGCGCGCAGCATGCGCAGGACAAAGACCGGATTGCCGAGCACGTAACGGCGCCAGAGCCGGCTGGGTTCCAGCCAGAGGCGAAAGAGCCATTCCAGCCTCAATTGACGGAACGCCTCGGGCGCGCGCGGCACCTCACCGGCCAGGAAATCGAACAGGGCACCGACACCGGCCGCGACCGAACAATGCTGCGGTCCGAGCCTCCCGGAGATCCAGCGTTCCTGCCGCGGATTGCCGAAAGCGACCAGAAGCAGATCCGGCGGCGTGGCCTCCAGTTTCGCCAGCAGCGCGCCCTCTTCCTCGGGGGCGTAATAGCCATGGCTGAGCACGCTGAAGCGATGCTCGGGAAACTGCAGCGACAGGCGCACGGAGGCGCGGGCGGCGATTCCGGGGCGCCCGCCGAGCAGGGCGACGCGCAGACGCCGTTTACCCGTCGCGAGCAAGCCGGGGATAAAGTCCGTGCCGTTGAGATTGGCCGGGAAGCCGGCGCCATGCAGCAGCCAGCCGCCGAGATCGACGCCGATCCCGTCGGCGAGGACCAGGAAGCCAGCAAGATCGCGGCGCAGCGCCTGGTCATGTGCCGCCAGGTTGACGAGATTGGCGTTGCAGAAGGCGAGCTTGAGATGCCGCTGATTGACCATCGCGTCATCGACTTCCGCGAGCGCGGCGGGGCGCGTCAGCACCGCGATCCCGATGCCGCCAATATCGCGCGTGGCGAAGCCCGGCTTGGCCGGAGCGTCCGCTTGGGTCGCAAGATTGAGGGATAGGGTGGCGACCACGGATTCACGCTTGCTCGATGGAACTGGAGCTTACGTCAGCGCCGATAGGAGCTAGGGGTCAAGTTGAACCCAACGGAAGGGTGAACGGCTTCTTCCTGCAATTGTAGCGACCGGGTTAATCGAAAAGCGCCGTAAATCGAAGGTCTGTTTCGATCCGGCACGTTGTCGCTACGCTACTCCTGCTATTACAACTTGGCGTTGAAAAACCTAACCTTTGCGAGTTGCGCGCTTCATTTTGGCACGACGGCGTGATCGCTCAGTGATTGCTGGTATGGTTACCGAAATCTTTCGGTTGGTATCCAATCTTAACGCGGCCCAGCGAACGCAGCCCAGATGGCGCGCGTTCCCAGCTGCTCCTCCAGTCCCAACCGCCGTCCGTGTCGCGACCGAACCCGTGCCTCCTGTGCGCGGACCCTTACGCTGGCACGGGTTCACAGTCGCGGCGATCTGAATCCGTCTCTCATCCAAGAGTGAGAGCAGGATCTATCAAGAGTGAGAGCAGGATCTATGCGAAAAACCGGTTCCCACTTTTTCGCATCCTGCTCTAGGTTGCGGCACCACCGAGCCAGGGACTGAGCATGAATCAAATCGATTTAAAGAACCGCGTCGCCATCGTCACCGGCGGGGCCCAGGGCATCGGCCGCGCCGTCGCCGAGCGTTTCGCCGCCAGCGGGGCCAAGGTCGCGATCTGGGATCTCGATGGCGATCTCGCGCGCAAGGCCGCGACCGAGATCGATGGCGAGGCGACAGGCCTCGCCATCGACGTGACGGATGCGGCCGCCGTGAAGGCGGCGAGCGATGCGCTCGAGGCCCGGCATGGCAGCGTCGACATCCTTGTCACCAGCGCCGGCATCGCCGGCCCCAACCTCAAGACCTGGGAATACCCGCTTGAGGAATGGGCGCGGGTCATGCGCCTCAATGTCGACGGCACGCTGCATTGCTGCCAGGCAGTGATCCCGGGAATGATCAAGCGCAATTACGGCCGCCTCGTCCTGGTCGCCTCGATCGCCGGCAAGGAGGGCAATCCCAACGCCTCGGCCTATTCAGCCTCGAAGGCGGCGGTGATTGCGCTGACGAAGTCGCTCGGCAAGGAATTGGCGACGCAGGACATCGCGGTGAACTGCATCACCCCGGCCGCCGCCCGCACCCGCATCTTCGACCAGATGAGCGAGGAGCATATCGGCTACATGCTCGCCAAGATCCCGCGCGGGCGCTTCCTGCTGCCCGATGAAGTCGCCGCCATGGTCGCCTTCCTCGCCTCAGCCGAGAACAGCTTCACCACCGGCGGCGTTTTCGACCTTTCGGGCGGCCGGGCGACTTACTAAGCTTGATGGCATGACCTAAACTTGGTGCCATGACTCAGATGCTTCCCTCCGCCGCCGTGCTTGGCGCGCGCGCCTTCGCCGCGCTTCAAGGCCTCAACCGTTTCACCGACGAGCCGGGCAAGCTGACGCGGCTTTATCTCTCGCCGGCACACAGGCAGGCGGCCGAGTGGACCAGAGGCGCCATGGAGGTGGCCGGACTGACCGCCTTCATCGACGCAGCCGGTTCCGTGCAGGGCCGGCGCGAGGGCGCGACGCCCGGCCTGCCGGCGGTGATGATCGGCTCGCATATCGACACGGTGAAGGATGGCGGGCGCTTCGACGGCAATCTCGGCGTCGTCGCCGGCATCCTGGCGGTGCAGGCCTTGCGGGACGCAGGCATCGTCCTGCCCTTCGCGCTCGAGGTCGTGGCCTTCGGCGATGAGGAGAATGTCCGCTTCCCTACCCATCTCTCGACCTCCTGCGCGCTCGCCGGCGAGCATGATCCGGCCTCGCTCGAGGCGCGCGATTCCGATGGAACACGGCTCGCCGACGCGCTCGTCGCCTTCGGCGGCGATCCCTCCGCCATCGCCAAGCTGGCTCGCAAGCCTGGCTCGGTGAAGGCCTATCTCGAGATCCATATCGAGCAGGGCCCGGTGCTGGAAGCCGAGAACGAGGCAGTCGGCATCGTCACCGCGATCAACGCGCAAAGCCGCGCGCGCATCCGCGTCACCGGCGAGGCCGGCCATGCCGGCACGGTGCCGATGAGCCTGCGCAAGGACGCGCTCGCCGCCAGCGCCGAGATGGTGCTGGCGCTGGAAGTGATCGCCGCCGGCCATGACCAGGCGGTCGGCACGGTGGGCGCACTCCGACCCGACCCGGGCGCCACCAATGTCGTGCCCGGAGCCGTCGACTTCACGGTCGATTTCCGCAGCCCCTCGAACGAGACGCTCGCCTTGGTGGACGCCGACATCCGCGCCCGCTTCGCCGAGATCGCGGCGCGCCGGGGCGTGACGATGGCGCTGACGCCCTACGCCAAGGCCGAGGCCGTACCGATGGATGAGGCCCTGCAGGAGGCTTTCGCGGCAGGCATTGCCCGCACGGGCGCGAATCTGAGCGCGCGGCGGCTGCCATCGGGGGCCGGCCACGACGCCATGACGATGGCGAAACTCTGCCCGGCGGCGATGCTGTTCGTCCGCAACGAGAAGGGCATCAGCCATTCGCCGCTGGAGACCATGACCGAGGCCGATGCCGGTATCGCGATCCGCGTGCTATTGGAGACGCTGCTGGTTCTCGCGCGCCGGGAGGCTTGAGGCGCGATCGGGGCATTTCCCCCGCGACACCGCGTGCCATTTCCCGCTTGCGCCGGTTTGCGTAGGAGGTAGGCCGTCAGGAGGCTTCCGATGGACTACGAGAACTTCTTCCGCGCGGAGCTCGACGGGCTCCACAGGGAAGGCCGCTACCGGGTCTTCGCCGATCTCGAACGCCATGCCGGCCATTTTCCGCGCGCGACCTATCACGGCGCGAAGGGCCCGCGCGACGTCACCGTCTGGTGCTCGAACGACTATCTCGGCATGGGCCAGCATCCCGATGTGCTTGCCGCGATGCATGGCGCGCTCGATGGCTGCGGCGCCGGCGCCGGCGGTACCCGCAACATCGCCGGCACCAACCACCACCATGTGCTGCTGGAGCGGGAGCTCGCCGACCTGCACGGCAAGGAATCAGCCCTGCTGTTCAACTCCGGCTATATGTCGAACTGGGCTTCGCTCTCGACGCTCGCTTCCCGCCTGCCCGGCTGCGTTGTGCTGACGGACGCGCTGAACCACGCCTCGATGATCGAGGGCATCCGCCATTCGCGCGCCGAGAAGCATGTCTTCGCCCATAACGACCCCGAGGATCTGCGCCGCAAGCTGAAGACGATCGACCCTGGTCGACCCAAGCTGATCGCCTTCGAGTCGGTCTATTCGATGGATGGCGACATCGCACCGATCGCGGCGTTCTGCGACATTGCCGACGAGTTCGGCGCCATGACCTATATCGACGAGGTCCATGCGGTCGGGCTCTACGGCCCGCGCGGCGGCGGCGTCAGCGAGCGTGAGGGCTTGAGCCATCGCCTGACCGTGATCGAGGGCACGCTTGCCAAGGGGTTCGGCATCATGGGCGGCTATATCGCCGCTTCCGCCGCAACCTGCGACTTCATCCGCAGCTTCGCCTCGGGCTTCATCTTCTCGACCTCATTGCCGCCGGCCTTGGCAGCCGGTGCGCTGGCCTCGATCCGCCACCTCAAGCGCAGCCAGACCGAGCGTCAGGGCCAGCAGGACCGCGTCGCCGCCGTCCGCGCCCGGCTCGACATTGTCGGCATCCCACATCTGCCCAATCCCAGCCATATCGTGCCGGTGATGGTGGGCGACGCCGTGCTGTGCAAGCGGATCAGCGACGAATTGCTCGAGCGCTTCGACATCTATGTCCAGCCGATCAATTATCCGACCGTGCCGCGCGGCACGGAGCGCCTGCGCATCACGCCCTCGCCGATGCATTCCGACGCCGATATCGATCATCTCATCGGCGCGCTGACGGCGATCTGGGGCCAGGTCGGGTTGAAGCGCGCGGCGTGATCTCAACGTCATTGCGAGCGTAGCGAAGCAATCCAGGAGGCGTAGAGCGCTGCCGCTTCTGGATTGCTTCGCTACGCTCGCAATGACGATATTGGCCTCAGACCGCCGCCAGCGCCGTCCTGATATCCGCGATCAGGTCGTCGGGATGCTCAAGCCCGATCGAGAGCCGGATCATCCCATCGGTCACGCCCATCGACGCCCGCACCTCGGGGGTGAAGCGCTGATGCGTCGTCGTGGCGGGATGGACGATCAGGCTCTTGGCGTCGCCGAGATTGTTGGAGATGCGGATCAGCTTCATCGCGTTGAGCAGACGGAAGGCTGCGTCCTTGCCGCCGGCGACCTCGAAGGCGATCAGAGTCGAGGGGCCGCTCATCTGCTTGGCGATGGTCGCGGCCTGGGGATGGTCCTTATGGCCGGGGAAGATGACCTTGGACAGCTTCTCCTGGCCGGCCAGCCAATCGGCGATGATGGTCGCGCTCTGCGCCTGCCGCTGCACGCGCAGCGGCAAGGTCTCCAGCGCCTTCAGCATCACCCAGGCATTGAAGGGCGACATCGCCGGGCCGGTCTGGCGCAGATAGGTCTGGATCTCGGTCTGGATGAGCTCTTCGGAGGCAAGCAGCAGCCCGCCGAGGCAGCGGCCCTGGCCGTCGATATGCTTGGTGGCGGAATAGACCACGATGTCCGCGCCCAGCTCCAGCGGCCGCTGGAAGAGCGGCGTCGCGAAGACGTTGTCGACGATGAGCCTGGCGCCGACTTCCTTGGCGATCGCGGCCACCGCCGCGATGTCGATCACCTCCAGCGTCGGATTGGAGGGGCTCTCGAGGAAGAACACCTTGGTGTTGGGCCTGACCGCCTTGCGCCAGGCCTCGATGTCGGGCCCGTTCACCAGCGTCGAGGCCACGCCGTAACGCGGCAGGTGCTCCTCGACGACATAGCGGCAGGAGCCGAACAGCGCCTGCGCGGCCACGACATGGTCGCCGGCGCGCACCAGCCCCATCACCGCCGCGGTGACCGCAGCCATGCCGGTCGCCGTGGCGCGGCAGGCCTCGGCGCCCTCGAACGCGGCCATGCGCTGCTCCAGCATGGTCACGGTCGGATTGGAGAAGCGGGCGTACTGGAAACCCGGATCCTTGTTCAGGAACCGCGCCTCGCATTGCTCGGCGCTGTCATAGACATGGCCTTGCGTCAGGAACAGCGCCTCGGAGGTCTCGCCGAATTGCGAGCGCAGGGTGCCGGCATGGACCAGCCGCGTTTCCGGGTGCAGGCTCGCCCCCTTGTCTTGTCCGGTCATGATCTCTGCCTTGTTCGTTATAACGGACGAAAGCGATAACAGATCAAAACTGGTCCGTAAAGACGAACGATCTGCCCCGCCAGAGCCGTTGTCGCAACGATTTTTCTCCGGAGGTATTCAACCGGCGGTCACAGGACTCCAACTGGCCAAGCCTGGAAATCTCGGCCAAGGTCGCGACCTCTCCTCAGCAGACAATCCGACTTCGAGACACAAACGATGCGCCTGGGCGGCTGCCACAATTTCCACGATTTCCGGATGATGGCGAAGCGGCGGCTGCCGGGGCCGATTTTCGACTATATCGACGGCGCAGCCGATGACGAGGTGACCCACCGCCGCAACAGCGAAAGCTTCGAACGCTGCGATCTGGTTCCGAACGTCCTGCGCGGCGTCGGGCAAGTCGATATGTCGGTCACCGTCATGGGCCAGAAGCTGGCGATGCCGGTCTATTGCTCGCCGACGGCGCTGCAACGCCTGTTCCACCATGAGGGCGAGCGCGCCGTCGCGGCGGCGGCAGCGAAATACGGCACCATGTTCGGCGTGTCCTCCCTGGGGACGACCAGCCTCGAGGAGCTGCGCAAACGTCACGACACGCCGCAGGTCTACCAGTTCTACTTCCACAAAGATCGCGGCCTGAACCGCGCCATGATGCAGCGCGCCAGGGATGCCGGCGTCGAGGTGATGATGCTCACCGTCGACAGCATCACCGGCGGTAACCGCGAGCGCGACCTGCGCACGGGCTTCTCGATTCCGTTCAAGCTGACGCTTGCCGGCATGCTGCAGTTTGCGCTGAAGCCGGCCTGGGCCCTGAACTATCTGACGCATGAGCGCTTCAGGCTGCCGCAGCTCGACGCCCATGTCGACATGGGCGGCGGCGCCATGTCGATCAGCCGCTATTTCACCGAAATGCTCGACCCGACGATGAGCTGGGACGATGTGGCGGAGATGGTCAAGCTCTGGTCGGGACAGTTCTGCCTGAAGGGCGTGATGTCGGTTGCCGACGCCAGGAGGGCCGTCGATATCGGCTGCACCGGCATCGTTCTCTCGAACCATGGCGGCCGCCAGCTCGACGGCTCACGGGCGGCCTTCGACCAGCTCGCCGAGATCGTCGATGCCGTGGGAGACCGCATCGACGTGATCATGGATGGCGGTGTGCAGCGCGGCACGCATGTACTGAAGGCGCTGTCTCTGGGCGCCAAGGCCGTCGGCCTCGGGCGCTATTATCTCTATCCCCTGGCCGCGGCGGGCCAGCCGGGCGTCGAGCGCGCGCTTGGCGCGATGCGCACCGAGATCGAGCGCGGGATGAAGCTGATGGGCTGCAGCAGCATCGACCAGCTGTCGCGCGAGAACCTGCGCTTCCGGTAGGGCCGGATCGGAAACTCCAGCCCTCATCCTGAGGAGCCGCGCAGCGGCGTCTCGAAGCATGCTTCAGATGGTTCGGGAGCCTCCTGGAGCATCCTTCGAGACGCCATTCCCAGGGAATGGCTCCTCAGGATGAGGGCTCGCGACGTTTCCAAACAGCCTCTGGAAGCCGCTTCGCTCCGACTTCAGGCGCCTTGGCCTGCCGCGCCGCCCTCTCGCCCCAGCGGCGCCAGGAAACGGGTCAGGTCGTCCGTGACGTAGTGCACATGCCCGGCCTCGATCGCGGCCTGCTCCCAGACCTCGCGGAAAGGGTCGGGCGTGCGCGGGATGATCAGCACGGTCTTCATGCCCAGCGCGCTGGGAACGATGAGGTTCTTCTCGATATCCTCGAACATCGCAGCCCGCCCAGGGTCGACCGCATGCTTGGCGAGGAAGTTCTCATAGGTCGCCCGCTCGGGCTTGGGCAGGAAGCCGGCCTGGACGATATCGAAGATGTCCTCGAAATGATGCAGGATGCCGAGCTTGCCGGCGACGTTCTCGGCATGGCCGCGCGAGCCGTTGGTCAAGATCAGCTTGCGCCCGGGCAGGGCCGCGATCGCATCCCCCAGCGCCGGGTCGGGATCGAGCAGGGTCAGGTCGATCTGGTGGGCGAAATCGAGGAAGTCGTCGGGATCGACGTCATGCTCCTCCATCAGCCCCTTCAGAGTCGTGCCGTAGCGCTCGTAATAGTAGCGGCGCAGCGCATGCGACGACAGGCCGTCGAGACCGAAGAGCTCGAGCAGGAACAGCGTGATCCGCTCGTTGACCTGCGGCCAGACCTTCGCTTCATGCGAATACAGCGTGTTGTCGAGGTCGAAGACCCAGTGGTCGACATGGGCGAAGGCCTCCGCGGGCAGCGGCGGCACGGAGGCGGGAGGTGAGGCGTGCGTGTTCATGGGGACTCAGAAATGTGGCGCTCCCAGCCTGACATGCAAGTCCTCTGCTAAGGTTTAAGAGCGAGGCCGACTCCACGCCGTCATTGCGAGCGCAGCGAAGCAATCCAGGAGGGTTCGCACTGCGGCCCTGGATTGCTTCGTCGCCATGCTCCTCGCAATGACGGGTAGGGAGGCGCGGATCACCGCCGGATGATCGTGCCCGAGCCGGTATCGGTGAAGAGCTCGATCAGCGCCGCATGCGGCACCTTGCCGTCGAGGATGACGACGGCCTCGACGCCTTTTTCCAGCGCGTAGATGCAGGTCTCGATCTTGGGGATCATGCCGCCCGAGATCGTGCCATCGGCGATCAGCCTGCGGCATTCCTCCACCGTCAGCTCCGGGATGAGCTCCTTATCCTTGTTCAGGACGCCAGGCACATCGGTCAAAAGCAGCAGGCGCTTGGCGTTGAGAGCGCCCGCGATAGCGCCCGCGAAGGTGTCGGCGTTGACATTATAGGTCTGGCCGTCGGCCGCCGAGCAGACCGGCGCGAGCACAGGGATGAGTTCGGCCTTGAGCACGGCGTCGAGCACCGTGGTGTCGACCTTGTCAGGCTCGCCGACGAAGCCGAGATCGAGGATTTCCTCGATCTTCGAATCCGGATCGACGATGGTCCGCGTCACCTTGCGGGCGGTGACCATGTTGCCGTCCTTGCCGCACAGCCCGATCGCCTTGCCGCCCTCGCGCGAGATGTAGCCGACGATCTCCTTGTTGACCGAACCGGCCAGGACCATCTCGACGATCTCGACCGTCGCCTGGTCGGTGACGCGCAGGCCCTGCTTGAATTCCGACTTGATGCCGAGCTTGGTCAGCATGCGCGCGATCTGCGGCCCGCCGCCATGGCAGACCACGGGCTTCACGCCCGACTGCTCGAGCAGCACGATGTCCTCGGCGAAATCCTCCGCCGTCGCGGCATCGCCCATGGCGTTCCCGCCATATTTGATCACGACGACCTCTTGGTCGTAGCGCTGCATATGCGGCAGTGCGACGACCAGCAGGTCGGCCGATTGCGACGGTGTCAGAAGGGCGGGGTTGATCATCGAACAGGCTCCGCAAGCGCGCGCAAGACAGCCGCGCCGGTGCGCCTTCTAGAGCATCATGCGCAAAAGTGGAAACCGGTTTTCGACGGTCTCAGCTGCGTGGCGCGAGCACTGCGGCCACAGCCAGCCCGAGCCAGCCGCCGAGCATGAACCAGCCGCCGATCGGCGCAGCGCGCGGGAACAGGCCCTCGTTGAAAAAGCCCCGCCGCGTCAAATCAGCAGCGAACAGGGCCGCGCCCAGGATCAGCGCCGAGACCGCCAGGCGCGCCACGAAATCGGTCAGGAAACCGGCCTTGCGGGCTGCGGTCGCGCCGATCACGGCAGGGGCGTGAAAGAGCAGGATCTGTCCGGCGGTGCCAACATTCTGCGTGCCGGTGACATGCGCGGCCGCCGCCAGCAAGGCGACGCCGGCAAGGCCCAGCAGGGCAGCGAGGGTGAGATGGATCTTTGTGGCAGTCATCTCAGTCCTCGATCGCGAGTTCGACGAAGCCGGCCGGGTCGGCACAGAACTCGCGCATGATCCGGAAATGGGCGGTGTCCTCAAGTGCGATGGGTTCCAGCCCGTATTTCGACAAGCCGAGCAGGCGCGCGCCGGGAAACGCCATCAGCATGGGGGAATGGGTGGCCATGATCACCTGCGTATGTCCCGCCCGCTCGATCCGCTGTAGCAGCTTGAGGAATGTCATCTGGCGCGCCGGCGACAGCGCGGATTCCGGCTCGTCGAAGATGAATAAGCCCTGCCGCACGCAGCGCTCCTCGAAGAAGCGCAGAAAGCCCTCGCCATGGGAATGAGACAGAAAGTCCGGCGGCGGCCCGGAGCCGATCGCGGCCTCGTCCAGATAGCGGGCCACCGAAAAGAAGCTCTCGGCCCGGAAAAACCAGCCATTCGTGATCTTCGGCAGCCAACTCGCTCGCAAGGCCGGGCCGAGCGCGCCGCCCATCGCCTCGATCGCAATGGAATGATCGACCGGACGATAGCCCTTGCCGCCACCTGCCTCATCATAACCCGCCAGTGCCGCGATCCCCTCCAGAAGAGTGGACTTCCCGGTCCCGTTCTCACCAACGATGATCGTGATCGCGCGGTCGAAGCCGAGCTCGAAACCCCGCGCCAGAAAAGGCAGGCAGAACGGATAAAGCGAGGGATCGGCGACCTTGTCCTCGTCCAGCCAGACCCTTTTGAGGAAAGGGGCAGGCAGGCGAGTCGGTCGCGATCCTCTCATCATCCGGGCCTTTCCGCTCACTGCGCATCGAACCAGGCTTTCAACTGCAGCATCTATGGATCTGGTTGCCGGTCGTGAGCGCCGCTCACTCGCGCTCCGCCAGCACGCGGCCCACGGCGGCGCGCAGTTCAGGAATGCCGAGACCGCTCTCGCTGGAGGTCAGCAGCACCTCGGGGAAGGCGGCCGGGCGGCGCTTGATCTCGTCATAGGTCGCCTCGATCATGAACTGCTGATCGGCCTTCTTGAGCGCGTCGCCCTTGGTCAGCACGACCTGATAGGAGACTGCGGCCTTGTCGAGCGTCTCCAGCACCGCGCCGTCGACATCCTTGATGCCGTGCCGCGCGTCGATCAGCACATAGACGCGCATCAGGTTGGAGCGCCCGCGCAGATATTCATGGATCAGATTGGTCCAGGCCGCGACCTTGGCCCGGCCGACGGCGGCATAGCCATAGCCCGGCATGTCGACGATGGTCAGGCGCTCATCGGCGCCGACCTGGCGGAAGAAATTGAGCTGCTGGGTGCGGCCGGGCGTATGCGAGGTCCGCGCCAGCGCGTTGCGGCGGGTGACCGCGTTGATCAGGCTCGACTTGCCGACATTGGAGCGCCCGGCGAAGGCGATCTCCTGGCCGACCATGGGCGGCAGGTCGTCGACATGGGTCGAGGCCCAGACGAAGTCCCAGGGGCCTTCGAACAGCTTGCGCGCGCTTTCGATCTCGTCGTCGCCATAAGGCGTGGTCAGGCTCGTCGTCATCGTGCTTGTCTACTCATCGTCCTTGCCTACACGGCCGCGCGCAGCGCGTCGATGTCAGCCGAGGAGATGACGCCGATATTGCGTGCGATTGTCTCGGGCTCCCAGTCCCACCAGCGGATCGCGAGCAACTGCGCCACAATCTCGGGCGCGAAGCGCATCTTCACGACGCGTCCGGGATTGCCGACGACGACGGCATAGGGCGGCACGTCACGCGCGACCTGCGCCCGCGTGCCGATGATGGCGCCGTCGCCGACGGTGACGCCGGGCATGATCACGGCCTCGCGGCCGATCCAGACATCGTTGCCGATGACGGTGTCGCCGCGAAAGCCTGTGTTTTCACGGGTATAGTCGGGCGCGTTCTCGAAGCCGAACATGCCGAAGGGAAAGGTCGAGAAGCCGCCCATCGGATGGTTGGCGCCGTTCATGATGAACTGCGCGGCTTGGGCGATCGCGACGAATTTGCCGATGATCAAGCGGTCGCCGATGAAGTCGAAATGATAGCGCACGCAGCGCGCGACGAAATGCTCGGGCCCGCGCGAGTCGTCGTAATAGCTGTAGTCGCCGACCTCGATCAGCGGATTGTCGACGATCGCCTTGAGGAAGGCCGTGCCTTTCCAGCCGGGAATGGGATGACGGGTCAGGGGATCGGGGAGGGGCATGGAACTACCCGAGAGTGGCGAATGGCGAGTAGCGAATGGAAGCTTTACCTCGCCATTCGCTATTCGCCACTCGCCTGTCTCACTTCTCGTTGCTGTTTGCCGGCTTCTCCGGCTCAGGCGTGGCGGCAGCGGGTCCCGACTTCTTGTTGGTGCTCGCCGACTTCGCCACGGCAGCCTTTGTCGATGTTTTGGAGCCAGTGGGCTTGGGTGAGCTGGCCGCAGGCGGCGGTGCGGCCGGCGGTGTCGCCGGCTTCTTGCCGAACAGGCCCTTGATGTTGTCGAACAGCTCGATCTTGGCGCCGTGCTTTTTCATGATGTAGCCCTGCTGGGTCACCGAGAGCAGGTTGTTCCAGCTCCAGTAGATCACCAAGCCGGCCGGGAACGAGCCGAGCAGGAAGGTGAAGAACACCGGCATCCAGGTGAACATCATCTTCTGCACCGGGTCCGGCGGCTCCGGGTTCATCTTCATCTGGATGAACATCGTGATGCCCATGAAGATCGGCCAGGCGCCGATGTGCAGGAACGCCGGCGAGGCGAAGGGCAGCAGTCCGAACAGGTTGACGATCGAGGTCGGATCCGGCGCAGCCAGATCCTTGATCCAGCCGAAGAACGGCGCATGCCGCATCTCGATGGTGATGAACAGGATCTTGTAGAGCGCGAAGAACACCGGGATCTGCAGCAGCACCGGCCAGCAGCCGGCGATCGGGTTGATCTTCTGCGTCTTGTACAGCTCCATCAGCGCCTGCTGCTGCTTCATCTTGTCGTCCGCGTAGCGCTCGCGGATCGCGACCATCTCCGGCTGCACGGCCTTCATCTTCGCCATCGAGGCGTAGGATTTGCTCGCGAGCGGGAAGAACAGGCCCTTCAGCAGCAGCGTGACGCCCAGGATCGCGATGCCGAAATTGCCGACATGCTTGTAGATCCAGTCCATCACGAAAAACATCGGCTTGGTGATGAAGTAGAACCAGCCCCAGTCGATCAAGAGCTCGAAGCGCTTGATGCCGAGGTTCTTCTCATAGCCGTCGATCGCCGCGACTTCCTTGGCTCCGGCGAAGAGGCGCGCCTGGCTCGCCGCGCTTGCGCCCGGCGCGACGGTGACGGCCTCGCCGAGGAAATCGGCCTGATAGGTGCGTTGCGAGCCGGTCTGGACCGAGGAGTAGCGGCCTTCATATTTGCGCGCCTGGTCGGGCACGACCGCCGCGGCCCAATACTTGTCGGTGATGCCGACGAAGCCGCCGACGGCATCCTTCCAGACCTTGCCGTTGGCGCCGGGCGAGAGCAGCGGCTCCTTGTCGATCTTGTCGTAGGTGTATTCCTGCAGGCCCTGCTCGCCGAGATTGCCGATCAGGCCCTCATGCAGGACGTAATAGCCCAGCGTCGCCGGCTTGCCCTGGCGCACGACCTGGCCATAGGGGAAGAGCGAGACGGGCGCGCCGCCCTTGTTCTCGACCTGGTCGTTGATCGTGAACATGGCGTTGTCGTCGACGGTGATGACGCGCTTGAACAGCAGGCCCTGGCCATTGTCCCAAGACAGCGTCAGCGGCGTGCCGGACCGCAGCACCGGCCCATCGGCGGTCCAGAGGGTCGAGGCGTTAGGAAGCGGCACGGCGGCGCCGGGAGCGGCCACCCAGCCGAAATCGGAATAATAGGCTTCGGGCCCGCCGAGCGGCGAGAGCAGGATGATGATGGCGCTGTTGGGATCGACCGTCTCGCGATAGGCCTTGAGCGAGACGTCGTCGATGCGCGCGCCGGTGAGCGCGATCGAACCGGCGATCTTGGCCGTCTCGATGCGGACGCGCGGGCTGCGGGCGAGCGCCTGCTCGCGAGTCTCGGAGGCCAGTGTCGCGGGGACGGCGCCCGGAGCGGCTGTGCCGGCAGGTTGGCCAGGCACGGTCGAGGGCGCGGGCGTCGTGGCGGGCGTGGACTGCGCCTGCTGGTTCTGCTGCGCGATCTGCTTCTGCTTCTCCATCTGCGGCACGCCGTAGAAGAACTGCCAGCCGAGCAGCACGACCACGGAGAGCGCGATCGCCAGAAGCAGGTTGCGGTTGTCTTCTTTCATCATGATCGGAAACAAATCTCGCTGACGCCCGACGGGGCTTAAGGTTTGGCCGGCGCGCTGCCGCTATCGGGCGCGCGCCGCTGGTCTTGCGGGGGCTTGCGACCAGATCTGGCCGCAGGGGGCTTGGGCGCAGAAGGCTTGGGCGCAGAAGGCTTGGCCAGGCGGGGCTTGGCCGGCCGGGCGCGGTCGAGCGCGATCGAGAGATCGGCGACCAGGGCCTCGAAGCCGGCGCTCAGCGTTTCAGTGCGCGCGATGATCACGACATCGCAGGCCCGCCCGGCCTGGGCACTGAGCGCGAGCGCGGCAGCGGCGCGCAGGCGGCGGCGGATGCGGTTGCGCTTGACAGCGTTGCCGACCTTGCGCGAGGCGGTCAGCCCAAGGCGCAAGCCGTCGCGGCCCGCCTCCTCGGCAGCGTCGCGCACCTGCACCGTCAGTACCGACGAACGAAAACGGCGGCCGTGTTCGGCCGCCGCCAGGAATTGCTTGCGTTGGGTCAGACGGGCGAGGCGCATGGCGATTGGCCAGTCTTCCAGACAAGAAGGCGCGCGAGGCTCACGCGCCGGCAGCTCAGGCCGAAAGCTTCTTGCGGCCGTGGGCGCGGCGGGCTGCGATGACCTTGCGGCCGCCGACAGTCGCCATGCGAGCGCGATAGCCGTGGCGACGCTTGCGAACCAGCTTGCTGGGTTGATAAGTTCTCTTCACGATCCGTCTCCGGGGCCTTGTCAGCCCGGCGGTCGCGGCTTCCCTCGGGAAGCGTGACCATGCGAGCCTGTCATGCAAAAGGTTCTGCGCCGCCTACAAGGCTGCGCAAGTGGCGGGCTTATGGCGGATGGCTCCGTCCAAGTCAATGCCGAATGCCCGGCCACATGCCCGGGTTGAGCGCGCCGGCCTGCGACCCTTCGTCCTTGGCGGTCATGACCGCCAAGGACGGCTTGAGCCGGGAACAGCGACAGGCAGGCTTGCGCTCGGGCGCGACATCCCCGATATAGCGCCCGGGAGGTTGGCGAGGGACGTCTCACTCGCCAACCGGGTCAGGTCCGGAAGGAAGCAGCCCTAACGAGACCGAACGGGTCTTCGTCCAGCCTCCCACCTCATGCGCGCGACCGGCATGCGGCCTGGCGGCGCGATCGCACCATCTGCGACGCCCTTCAGGCAATCCGCGACAAGACCAGGCCTTGACCGTCACTAAGCGTTGACCGTCGCCTCGCGATTGGCGAAAGCAGTCTGATGACCGACGAGACCGACGCCGCCACCTCAGACGAACCTGGCTTTGCCGGCTTCGAACCGGCGCCTGCGCCCGCCCTGGCCGCGCCGACGCCTTACCGCGTACTGGCCCGGAAATACCGCCCCGCCCATTTCGGCGACCTGATCGGCCAGGATGCGATGGTGCGCACGCTCACCAACGCCTTCACCGCCGGCCGTATTCCCCAAGCCTGGATGCTGACCGGCGTGCGCGGTGTCGGCAAGACCACGACCGCCCGCATCCTGGCACGCGCGTTGAACTACCAGACCGAGGATGGCGGCGGCGCGCCGACGACCGACCTCGCCCGTTTCGGCATCCACTGCAAGGACATCATCGAGGGCCGGCATATCGACGTGATGGAGATCGACGCCGCCTCCAATAACGGCGTCGACAATGTCCGGCAGATCAATGACGCGGTGCGCTACGCGCCGGTCTCGGCCCGCTACAAGGTCTACATCATCGACGAGGTGCACATGCTCTCGGCCGGTGCGTTCAACGCCTTCCTGAAGACGCTGGAGGAGCCGCCGCCGCATGCGCGCTTCATCTTCGCGACGACCGAGATCCGCAAGGTTCCGGTGACGGTGCTGTCGCGCTGCCAGCGCTTCGACCTGCGCCGTGTCGATGCCAGCCTGCTGGTGTCGCATCTCTCGGGCATCTGCAAGGCCGAGGGCGTCGACGCCGAGGACGAGGCGCTGGCGGCAATCGCGCGCGCGGCCGAGGGCTCGGTGCGCGATTCACTCTCGATCCTCGATCAGGCCATCGCCCATGCGGCGGGCCAGATCATGCTCGACGATGTCCGCTCCATGCTCGGCCTCGCCGACCGGGCCCGCATCATTGACCTGTTCGAGGTGGTGATGAAGGGCGACATCGCCGCCGCGCTCGGCGAACTCCGGGCGCAGTATGACGCTGGCGCCGATCCGGTCGTGGTGCTGACCGATCTCGCCGAATTCACCCATCTGGTGACGCGCCTCAAGCTCGTGCCCGAGGCGCTGAAGGACAACACGCTGAACCAGGCCGAGCGCCTGCGCGGCGGCGATTTCGCCCAGCGCCTATCGATCCGCGTGCTCGCCCGGACCTGGCAATTGCTGCTCAAGGGCATCACCGAAGTGAAGCAGGCCGACAGGCCGGTCATGGCGGCCGAGATGGTGCTGGTGCGCCTCGCCCATGCCGCCGATCTGCCGACGCCGGATGAAGCCCTGCGGATGCTGCGCGACGGCTCCGGAGCCATGTCCGGCGGCAATGGCGCGCCCTCCTCCGCACCGCGCCCGCCCTCGGGCGGCGGCAACACGGCGCTGGCCGCGCGGCCGGTCCTTGCCAGCGCCAACCCGATGCCGGCTGCCATGGCTGCCCCGCGCGCCATGGCCCAACCGCTGGTGCAGGTGGCTTCGCTGGAGGATGTCGTGGCGCTCGCCTCGCAGCATCGCGACATCACGCTCAAGATCGCGCTGGAGCGCGATATCCGCCCGGTGCGCTTCGAGCCTGGCCGGATCGAGTTCTCGGTGACCTCGGGCGCATCGCGCACGCTTGCCACGGACCTCTCGCGCAAGCTCAAGGAATGGACCGGCCAGACCTGGATGGTCGCGGTCGTCACCGCCGAGGGCGGCGCGACCCTGCGCGAGCAGGCCGAGGCCGAGAAGGACCGGCGCGAGAGCGACGCGGCCTCGCATCCGGCGGTCAAGGCGGTGCTCGAGCGCTTTCCGGGCGCGCGCATCGTCGATGTCCGCGATCCCCGCGCCGCGGCCTCCGAGGCGCCTGCCGCGGCGTCTTCCGAGGACGAGTACCTGGCTGAGGCCGAGCCGCTCTTCGACGATAGCGAGCCGGATTTCGACGGCATCGATTTCTGATTTTCCGATACCCGGTTTTTTGGGAGAAGCGACCATGCGCGACATGATGGGCCTGATGAAGCAGGCGCAGGAAATGCAGCAGAAGATGGCCAATGTTCAGGCCGAGCTCGACACGATCGAAGTCGAGGGCGCGGCCGGCGGCGGCATGGTGAGCGTCACCATGACGGCCAAGGGCGCGGTCAAGGCTGTGAAGATCGACCCCGCTTTGATGCTGGCCGATGAGCGCGAGATCCTGGAAGACCTGATCGTCGCCGCCTGCAGCGATGCGCGCAGCCGCTCCGAGCGGGTCATGCAGGAGCGCATGGCCGAGATCACCAAGGGCCTGCCGATCCCGCCCGGCATGAAGCTGTTTTGAAGCGAGTGAATAGCGAGTGGCGAATGGAATGCTTTGCCACTCGCTATTCGCTACTCGCCTGTCCCCGGATAATTCCATGTCCCGCGCCATCGCCGGCCCCGAGATCGAGCGCCTGATCCAGCTCCTGGCCAAATTGCCGGGGCTGGGGCCGCGTTCGGCCCGGCGCGCCGCGCTGCACCTCGTCAAGAAGCGCGAGCAATTGCTCGGCCCGCTCTCGGAAGCCATGGCGATCGCCCGCGAGCGCATCGTCGTCTGCTCGAGCTGCGGCAATATCGACACGAGCGACCCCTGCTCGCTCTGCCGCGACCCGCGCCGCGACGACGGGCAGATCGTGGTGGTCGCCGATATCGCCGATCTCTGGGCGCTGGAGCGCTCGGGCGCGGTCCAGGGGCGTTATCACGTGCTGGGCGGGATTCTGTCGGCGCTGGACGGCGTCAGGCCGGAGCATCTGACGCTCGAGGCGCTGGTGGCGCGCGCCTCCGATCCGGCGGTCAAGGAAATCATCCTGGCGCTCAACGCCACGGTCGACGGCCAGACCACGGCGCATTTCGTCACCGACCTTCTAGCCCATCTGCCGGTCAAGGTGACCAAGCTCGCCCATGGCGTGCCGGTCGGTGGCGAGCTCGACTATCTCGACGACGGCACGCTCGCCGCCGCGATCCGCCAGCGCACGGGCTTCTAGAACGCTCCCGGACGGCGCCTGCTCAAAACTTGTAGGCGAGGCTCGCCCGCACGGTATGCGTCTTCGCTTCCTGCTCGCTGGCGAGGCCCAGTGCGGTGTTCCGGGCAGCGTGGTCGAACTTGCCGTAATCGGTGTAGCGGTATTCCGCTCCCAGAATCAGGTTGCTGGTCAAGGCGTAGTTGACGCCGCCGCCGAGCGTCCAGCCGGCCCTGGAAACCTGCGTGCTCCCGCCGAGGCCGGAGGCGGGATCGTACGATCGGAGATTGAATTCGGTGAAGGCTGCGCCGCCCGTGCCGTAGATCATCACAGTGTCGAAGGCGTAGCCGATGCGGCCGCGCAGCGAGGCCTGCCAATCGCGCTGGCTGCGTCCGAGGCTGAAGCCGCCGCGCTCCTGCAAGGCTTCGAGATCGCCCTCGAGGCCGAGCACGATCGAGTCGAACTGGACATTCAAGCCGGCCTGCCCGCCGCCGAGCGCGCTTCCAGGCGTATCACGGAAGGCGCCGGCATAGCCCAGCCCGGTGGCGGAGAGCTGCCTGATCTTGTCCGAACCCCAGGAGTAACCGCCCTGCGCGCCGAGATAGAAGCCGGTCCAGGAGTAGAAGCTCGGCAGGGCCGGCGCGGGCGGCAGTTGCTTGCCCGAGGACAGATCGGCAGCCATGGCGGCGCTGCCGGTCAGGATCAGCAGGGCGGTCAGCGCGGCTTTCAGCGACGTTCTCATCACGATCTCAACTCTCAAACGACGTCTGGGACTCGGGCTCTGGCGCCGCGCCTTGCAGCGCGGCCCTTCCGGAGCATCCGAGCCTTTCCGCGCGTTCGTCACGCGCGCCGGTCCTTGAACAGAAGAAAGCGTTAAGGTTAACAATCACCTAAGCCGCCATGTCCGAGCCGCCATGTCGGGCGCTGATACGGAACAAGCGTTGCGCTGCGTTGTTGCAGCTACGCTGTCGTCCTGGCGGTGGAAACGTCCTGGCGGTGGAGACGATCAGCCGATGGCCCTCCTGAAACGCATTGCCGGATTGGCCAGCGCGGCCGTGGCTCTGGGTTATGCCTTTGGCGCGGTGTCACGGCGCTTCACGCGGGCCTCGCGGGACGCCGCACGCGGGCGCGCAGCCTCCTCCCCGCTGGAGATGACCTGGCTCGGCTGGAAGGACGTGCTGCTACGCTTTTCCAGCAATGTCGCCGACAACCGGCTGGCCTCGCTTGCCGGCGCAGTCGCCTTCTACACCTTGCTGTCGCTGGTGCCGGCGCTCTCGCTCCTGGTGACGATCTACCGCTCCTTCACCGATCCTTCGACCATCGCCGAGCAGCTCGACCGCTTCACCATCGTCTTTCCCCAGGCCGCGCGCGACCTGATCCATGAACAGGCCATGCGGCTTGCCGGGCAGAGCGCCTCGGCCCTGTCGCTCACCGTCCTGATCAGCGTCCTCGTCGCCTTCTGGAGCGCGAACGCCGCCGTAAAGGCGATTTTCGATGCACTCAACATCATCTATCGCGAGCGCGAGAAGCGCAGCTTCCTCAAGCTCAACGCCCTGTCGCTGCTGACGACGATCAGCGGCGTGGTGCTGCTGACGGCGGCGCTGATCGTGATCGCCTCCGTGCCCGTGGTGACCGCGCTGTTCCCCTTCGCCTATGAAGTGGAACGGCTGTTACGGCTGGTGCGCTGGCCGTTCTTCCTCGTCGTCGCGATGCTCTCCATCGCCTGCCTGTACTGGATCGGCCCGAGCCGGCATCCGGCGCGCTTCGCCTGGGTGATGCCCGGCGCGATTGGTGCGGCCTTGCTCTGGGCCGCCGCGTCCTGGGCCTTTTCCTGGTATGTCGGAACGCTCGGCAACTACACCGCGACCTATGGGTCGCTTGCGACCGTCGTGGTGTTCATGACCTGGCTCTGGCTCTCGGCGGTGATCGTGCTGGCCGGGGCCGAATTCAACGCCGAGCTCGAACACCAGACCGCCCACGACACCACCATGGGCAATCCCAAGCCGCTGGGCCAGCGCGGTGCGACCATGGCCGATTCGGTCGGCGAACCCGCGGATTGAGGCGGATGCTCGATCCCGACACCACCCGCCAGGACGATCTGCGCAGCGGTCGCGGCCCGTGGCTCGCTGGCCCGGCGCGCCCAGCCAGCGAAGAGCTGGAAACGGACATCCGGTGCGATGTCGCGATCGTCGGCGGCGGCATCACCGGCGCGATGGTAGCGGAGCATCTCACCGCCTTCGGCCACAGGGTCGTCGTGATCGACCGCGAGCGGGAGGGTTTTGGCAGCACGGCTGCAAGCACGGCCATGCTGCAATGGGAGATCGACCTGCCACTGCGCCGGCTGGCGGAGCTCTACGGTTTCGACCGCGCCGCCGATGTCTATCGCCGCAGCTTCCGCGCCGTAGCCGGCCTGGGCGAGCTGGTCGCGCAGCTGGAACTCGGCGCGGCCTTCATCCCGCGCGACACGGTCTATCTCGCGGCCGGCGAGGTCGGGCCGCGTGAGCTTCGGGACGAGCATATCCTGCGCGAGCGGGCCGGGCTTCCTGGTGCTCTGCTCGACCATGCGACGCTGCTCGATGCCTTCGGCTTCGACCGGGCGGCCGCGCTCGTCTCGCCAGGCTCCGCCGAGGCCGATCCGCTCAGCCTGTGCCACGCCTTGCTGGCACGAGCCGCCGGGCGCGGCGCGCGCTTGATCCGGGACGAGGCGGTTACTTTCGAGAGCAGCTCGCAAGCGGCTGCCGTCAAGCTCGCTGGCGGCCGGACCGTCGAAGCCGGCCATGTCGTGCTCGCGACGGGCTATGTGATGCCGGCTTGCGTGACGAGCGACCTGCACCGAACCGCCTCGAGCTGGGCGATCGCGACCCTGCCGCAGCCGCCGGCGACGCTCTGGCCCGGCCCTGCGCTCGTCTGGGAAGCTTCGCAGGACTATATCTACTGCCGCACGACGAGCGATGGTCGCATCGTGCTCGGCGGCGAGGATGAGAAGACCGAGGATCCCGATCTGCGCGAGCGGCTGGGACCGCAGAAGACGAAAGCCTTGCTCGGCAAGCTCAAGGCTCTCCTGCCGCAGGCCGAACCGACGCTTGGCCATGCCTGGTCGGGCGCCTTCGGGCAGACTTCGGACGGGTTGCCATTGATCGGGCGAGTGCCCGGGCAGGCGCGGATGCTCGCCGCCTATGGCTATGGCGGCAACGGCATCACCTTCAGCTTCCTCGCCTCGCGCTTGCTCGCCTCGCTGATCGGCGGGGTGGAAGCACCCTGGTTCCAGCATTTCGCGATCGACCGGCGCGACCCGACCAAGCCCTGAGTCTTGCCCGCATATTGCCCGCGATTGCGCGGCTGCAATCATGAGTTTGCCACCGCCAGGGGCGACAAGGCGGGCGAAGATCGCCATCTTCCGGGCACACGGCCAGTGAAGGCCGGCTCATTTTCGGAGGCTGCCATGCTCGCGGTCCAAGATTCCAACCGGGACGCCAAATCCGCTTCGCCCGTCCGGTTCGAAGCGCTGGATGCGCCTTTCCATATCGGCGCGGTGGCGCTGCGGGTTCACGACCTGGCGACGCTGACGGCGTTCTATCGCGACGCGATTGGCCTTGCCCTGATCCATCAGGAACCCGGCCTCGCCACGCTCGGCGTCGATGGCGAGGTTCTGGTGCGGCTGGAGGAGGGCGCCGAGCGTCCGACCTCGCCGGCAGGCCTGTTCCACCTCGCCATCCTGCTGCCCTCGCGCGGCGCCCTGGCCGATTGGGTCGGCCATGCCGCCAATGCGCAGATCGCGCTCGAAGGCGCCTCCGACCATCTCGTCAGCGAGGCGCTCTATCTGTCGGACCCCGAGGGCAACGGCATCGAGATCTATCGCGACCGCCCGCGCGCCGATTGGCCGCGCCGTGACGGCGCGCTCAAGATGGCGACCGAGCGGCTCGATCTGCAGGCGCTGCTGAACGAGGCGCAGGCTGGCCCCTATGCCGGCATGCCCAACGGCACGCGCATGGGCCATATCCATCTGCGCGTCGGCGATACGGCTGAGGCTGAGGCTTTCTACGCCGGCAAACTCGGCTTCGACCTGATGGTGCGCTATCCCGGCGCGAGCTTCCTCTCCAGCGGCGGTTATCACCACCACATCGCCGGCAATATCTGGAACAGCCGTGGCGCGAGCGCACGCGGCGAGGGCGAGACTGGGCTCGGCTTCTTCGAGCTGGTGGCTCGCGATGCCGGGGATTTCGAGGCGATGCGCCGGCGTATCCTGGCTGCCGGCGGCAGCGAGGATGCCAAGGGACCCGCGATCGCCGATCCCTGGGGCAACAGGCTCGTACTGCGCCGCTAACAGGCTGGGCGGGCTCAGCGTTCCAGCAGATGCGTGCGCGTCGCGCCGCTGAGATCGCGCCGGAAACCTTCCGCATCCCAGAAGGCGGCGGCGCGGTCATCGGCAGCGCGCAAAGAGAGCCGCGCCGCCACGGCAAAGCCCTGCTGGATCAGGGCCGCCGCAATGGCGCGCCCGACGCCATGGCGGCGGCGGGCGGGACGCACATAGACATGACGCAGCCGGGCGAGCTCCGGCTCCGGGTCATAAGGGTCGGGCGTGAGGCCGCCCAGACCCGCCAATTCACCCTCCACATAGGCTGCGAAGAGCACAGGCAGGTCGCCATCGCCGGCATAGTCGCCGCGCGCGACCTCATCAGTCAGCCGGTCGAGGAAGGCGTAATCCTCGCCGGCCGCCTCTTGCCGCAAGGCCTCGAAACCGTCCGGCAGCGCAGCGCCGACGCGGACGATCTGAACCGAGGCCGGCGTCACAGACCCTCGAACAAGGCGCTCGAAATATAGCGCTCGGCGAAGGAGGGGATGATCACGACGATGGTCTTGCCGGCGTTCTCCGGCCGCGCGCCGACTTCGAGCGCCGCAGCCACCGCTGCCCCCGACGAGATGCCGGCGGGAATGCCCTCGCTCCTGGCAAGTGCGCGCGCCGTCTCGAAGGAGGTCTGATTGCCGACGGTGACGACCTCGTCGATCACCGAGCGGTCAAGGATGCCCGGCACGAAGCCGGCGCCGATGCCCTGGATCTTGTGCGGGCCGGGCGCGCCGCCCGACAGCACCGGCGAATCCTCGGGCTCGACCGCGATGATCTTCACGCCGGGGTTGCGCGCCTTGAGCACCTGGCCGACGCCGGTGATGGTGCCGCCCGTGCCGACGCCGGAGATGAAGATGTCGACCTTGCCGTCAGTGTCGTTCCAGATCTCCTCGGCGGTGGTCTTGCGATGGATTTCCGGATTATGCGGGTTCTCGAATTGCTGCGGGATGATCGAGCCCGGAATCTCCGCCTTGAGCTCCTCGGCCCGGGCGACAGCGCCGCGCATGCCGCCGGGACCGGGCGTCAGCACGAGCTCGGCGCCGAGCAGCGCCAGCATCTTGCGGCGCTCCAGCGACATCGTCTCCGGCATCACCAGGATCAGGCGATAGCCGCGCGCGGCGGCGACAAAGGCGAGCGCGATACCGGTATTGCCCGAGGTCGGCTCGATCAGCGTGCCGCCCGGTTTCAACGCGCCTGACGCCTCCAGCGCATCGACCATGTTGACGCCGATGCGGTCCTTGACGCTGGAGATCGGGTTGAAGAATTCGAGCTTGGCCAGGATCGTCGCCTTGACGCCACGCTCGGCCGGCAGGCGGTTGAGCTTGACCAGGGGGGTGTCGCCGATGGTGTCGGTGATCGATTCATAGACCCGGCCGCGGCCTGGGGCCTTGCTCGGAGCGGGGTGGAGCGTGCGCACTGCCTCGGTCATGGGATCCTCCTGGGAATGATCTTGATTGATGGCGACGCTAATTCAATTCACAGTCCATGTCGATGATAGACAATATATACAAATTTAGATTGTGAAATCAGTGGTCGCGCTGGCCCCGTCAAAGGCCGCTTCTCGCTCCGCCTGCTGGCACAGCTCCTCGACAGTGACTCCATCCAGTGTCGAGAGAAAGGCCTGCGAGGCTCGTTCCACTTGCGGGCCGACCACGAGGTCGATCAGGCGCGATTGCGGCAAGGGCCCGAGGCCATCCTCGCCAGCCTCCTGCATCGCCGCGCGCGCGATCTCGCCGGCGGTGATCCGGCGGCGCTCGCGCGCCAATTCATAGCCGCCGCGGGGGCCGCGCACCCCCTTCAGGATGCCGACCCGGACCAGCGCCTGCAGCAGCGTCTCGAGATGGCGCGGCGGCAGATCATGCCGCCCCGCCAGCATTTTGGCGGCGACCGGCGAGGGCCGCGCATGCAGGGCGATATCGACCACCGCCGCGATGGCGAGCAGGCTGCGACGCGAGAGCAGGTTCACGCGACGGCTCCCTTGACCGTATCCGACTTGACCGTGTCCGAGACGCCGGTCGAGCCGAAGCCGCCGGCGCCGCGCGCGGTTTCGTCCAGGATTGTCGTCTCGACGAGATGGGCCTGCGTGACCGGTGCGATCACCAATTGCGCGATGCGGTCGCCGCGACGGATCGTGAAGGGCTCCTGGCCGAGATTGATCAGGATGGCCGTGACCTCGCCGCGATAATCGCTGTCGACCGTGCCCGGCGCGTTGAGCAGCGTGATGCCATGCCTCAACGCCAATCCAGAGCGTGGGCGCACCTGCGCCTCGAAGCCCACCGGCAATTGCAGGGCAAGGCCGGTGGGAATCGCAATGCGCTCGCCGGGAGCCATGACGAGCATGCTCCCCTCTTCCAGCGCCGCGCGCAGATCAAGCCCGGCAGCGCCCGCGCTTTCATAAGCCGGCAGCGGCAGCCCGGCGCCATGCCCGACGCGGCGTACGGGGATCGTGACCATGCCTAGGCTCCCGCCTTCGAGACGCCCGTCAGCCCGGCGAGATGCGCGATCAGGCGGCTCGCGACCTCCTCCTTCGCCAGGGTCGGCCAGGTCTCGACGCCGTCGCGGGTGACGAGATGGACGGTGTTGGAATCGCCGCCCATCACGCCGGTGCCGCCGACATCATTGGCGACGATCAGGTCACAGCCCTTCCTGGCGAGCTTGGCGCGGGCATAGTCGATGACGTTTTCCGTCTCCGCCGCGAAGCCGACGACGAGCGCTGGCCGGCCGGTCTTGCGGTGAGCGACGGTCGCCAGGATGTCGGGGTTCTCGACCAGCGCCAGGGCCGGCGTCCCACTGGTGCCCTTCTTCATCTTCTCCGGTGCTGCGTCCGCCACGCGCCAATCGGCGACGGCTGCCGCGAAGATCGCGATGTCGGCGGGCAGCGCCGCCTCGGTCGCCGCCAGCATCTCGCGGGCGGATTCGACATGGATCGTGGTGACGCCGTCGGGATCGGGCAGGCCGACGGGGCCGGAAACCAGCGTCACGCTGGCGCCTGCCGCGGCGGCTGCGGCAGCGATCGCGTGACCTTGCTTGCCCGAGGAGCGGTTGGCGATGTAGCGCACCGGGTCGATCGGCTCATACGTCGGCCCCGAGGTGACGAGCACATGTTTCCCGGCGAGCGGCTTCTGCGCGATTGCCGCGCCGCCTGGCGTGCGGCCGAGAAAGCCGATCGCTCGCGGCTGTGCCGCCATATCGCCGGCCAGAGCGCGCTCGATCGCGGCCAGGATCTCGAGCGGCTCGGCCATGCGGCCCGGCCCGTTCTCGCCGCGCTCGGCCATGGCGCCGGAATTGGGCCCGACGACGAGCACGCCGTCCTTTTCGAGCTGCGCCATGTTGCGCCGCGTCGCCGGATGCTCCCACATCCTGGGGTTCATCGCGGGCGCGATCAGGATGCGCTTGTCGGTGGCGAGCAGTGCGGTCGAGGCCAGGTCATTGGCGAGCCCCGTCGCCATCTTGGCGATCAGATCGGCGGTAGCGGGCGCGACGACGATGAGGTCGGTCGAGCGCGACAGCGCGATATGGCCGATATCGGCTTCGTCGGTCAGCGAGAACAGATCGCTGTAGCAGCGCTCGCCGGCCAGCGACGAGACGGAGAGCGGCGTGACGAACGCCTCGCCCGCCTTGGTCAGGATGCAGCGCGAGGCGATGCCGTGATCCTTCAAGCGCCGGATCAGCTCCAGGCACTTATAGGCGGCGATGCCGCCGCCGATGATCAGGAGAACGGAGCGGGATGCGGACAAGGGCGGAGGTTCCTGAGCCGGGATGCCCTTCACCTAGCATCCGGCGGGCGGGGCTGTCATGGGGTGGGGCCGTCATGGAGCGGGCCGCCTTGCCGTCATGCTCGGGCGAAGACCCGAGCATCTCTTGCCAGAGGTTCTCGGGTCTTCGCCCGTGAACGACGGCGACACGCCTCACCTGAACGGCGGCTCGTCGAAGCTCCTGAGCTTGCGCGAGTGAATGGTCGAGCCCGCTTCCTTGAGCTTCTCCAGTGCCGCGAGCCCGATCTTGAGATGCTCGCCGACGGCGCGCTCATAGAAGGCGTTCGCCGCGCCGGGCAATTTGATCTCGCCATGCAGAGGCTTGTCGGAGACGCAGAGCAAGGTGCCGTAGGGCACGCGCAGGCGGTAGCCTTGCGCTGCGATCGTGCCCGATTCCATGTCGACCGCGATGGCGCGGGAGAGGTTGATGCGGCGGCGCTCCTTGGTCCAGCGCAGTTCCCAGTTGCGGTCGTCCTGCGTCACGACGGTGCCGGTGCGCAGGCGGTTCTTCAAGCGGTCGCCGCGCTCGCCGGTGACGGCGGCGGCGGCCTCCTGCAGTGCGACCTGGACCTCGGCCAGGGCCGGGATCGGGATGTCGGGCGGCACCAGCTCGTCCAGGATGCCGTCCTGCCGGAGATAGGCATGGGCCAGAACATAGTCGCCGATGATCTGCGTCTGGCGCAGGCCGCCGCAATGGCCGACCATCAGCCAGCAATTGGGTCTGAGCACCGCGAGGTGGTCGGTGATGTTCTTGGCATTGGAGGGGCCGACGCCGATATTGACCAGCGTCACGCCGTCGCCCTTGCTGCGGATCAAATGATAGGCCGGCATCTGGAAGCGATGCCAGGGCGCCGACATCACCCGCTCGGCTGCAGAAACGTCGATGCCGTCGCGCTCGATCCGCACACCGCCCGGCGTCACCAGGGCTTCGGCCGTGCCGGCTTCGATTTCGGCCAGCGCCAGCCGCACGAACTGGTCGACATAGCGGTGGTAGTTGGTCAGCAGCACCCAGGGCTGCACGGACCGCCAGTCGGTGCCGGTGTAATGCACCAGCCGCCGTAGCGAGTAGTCGACCCGCACTGCATCGAACAGCGAGAGCGGGCGCGGCTCGCCCTCGACGATGTCGAAGGTGCCGTCGGCGATCTCGTCGCCGACCAGCGAGAGCAGCGGCGTCGGGAAATGCCGCGCAAGCTCGGCGGCCGTGACCTTGCCGCGCCCGAACTCATCGCCGCCTTCGAGCGCATAGGGGTAGGGGATCTCCTGATGGCTCACGCCGGTCTCGATCGTGGCGCCATATTCCGCGACGAGCGGCTGCAATTGGTCGAGCAGATAGGTGCGGAATTCGGCCGGCTGCGTCACCGTGGTCGAATAGATGCCGGGCGCTGCGAATTTGGCGAAGCCGCGCCGCGTCGCGGCAGGCAGCTTCGAGGGTTCGTAGGTGACGCGCAGCAGCGGGTAGCGATAGCGCGCGCGTTCCTCGGCCGTGGGCGCCTCGCCCGTATCGAAGAAACGCTGCAGGTCGCCGCGCAACGCCGCCTTCGCGTCCGCATAGAGCAGCTCCAGCCGGTCGACGGCGGCGTCTGGCGTGGCGGCGGTCTCGAATGTCATGGGGCGAACGTACCTTTCGTTCGATCGAGCTTCTAGCTGCGCTGCTACCCTGCTGACAACAGGGGCGGGTCCGATGGAATGTGGCGCTGCCCGCTTGACAGCAAAACGGCGCGGCGATAATAAACCGTCAAGTTAATTAACTCATCGGTTTAATTCAATGTCGAGCGACCCGCTCAGCCTCACCCTGTCCGCCCTCGCCGACCCAACGCGGCGCGCCATCCTGGCGCGGCTGTCGCTGGGCGAGACCTCGGTGACGGAGCTGGCCGAGCCCTTCGCGATGAGCCTGCCGGCTGTGTCCAAGCATCTCAAGGTGCTGGAGCGGGCCGGGTTGATCACGCGGGGTCGCGAGGCGCAATGGCGGCCCTGCCGGCTCGATCCAGGCCCGCTGCGCGAGGTCTCGGAATGGCTGGAACACTACAGCCGTTTTTGGGACCAGAGCCTGGGACGATTGGAGAAGGTGCTGCGCGAGATCCAGGCGGCGCCGGCCGAGGATATTGAACCGTAACGCAGGAGCCGCGTTGCTGCGTCAAGCAAGGAAAACCCATGCTCAAGACCGTTCTTCTCAGCCTGCTCGCGATCCTCGCCACCGGCATCGTCGTGGTGCTGATCCTCGCCGCGATGAAGCCCGACACCTTCCAGGTCCAGCGCGCCATCGCCATCAATGCGCCGCCCGAGCGCATCTACCCGCTGATCGCGGATTTCAGGGCCTGGGGCGCCTGGTCGCCCTGGGAGAAGAAGGATCCCAACCTGAAGCGCAGCTTCAGCGGGGCCGAGACCGGCAAGGGCTCGATCTATGCCTGGGCCGGCGACAAGAATGTCGGCGAAGGCAGCATGGAGATCGTCACGGCCGAGCCATCAAGCAGGGTCGGGCTCAAGCTCGACTTCATCAAGCCCTTCGAGACCCATAATGCCGTCGTCTTCGCGCTGCAGCCGCAGGGAACGACGACCAATGTAGCCTGGACGATGACGGGGCCGACCCCGTTCTTCGCCAAGATCATCCATGTCTTCTTCAGCATGGACCGGATGGTCGGCGGCGATTTCGAGGCCGGCCTCGCCAGCCTCAAGGCGCAGGCCGAGCGCTAAGCCCGGCCAAATGATGTGCGGACGCAGAGCCGCGCTTTCGACAACCACTTGATCAGGGAGATTGCCCGATGTTCGCCAAACCCCAGAAGGAACATGTCTGGCTCCAGCAATTCGTCGGAGAATGGACATCCGAAATGGACTGCTCGATGGGCCCGGACAAGCCGCGCCAAACATCGACCGGGACCGAGAGCGTGCGCTCGCTCGGCGGGCTCTGGACGCTGGGCGAAGGCAAGGGCGAGATGCCCGGCTGCGGCCCCGCGACGACGCTGATGACGCTCGGTTTCGACCCCGAGAAGGGCCGCTTCGTCGGGACCTTCACCGGTTCGATGATGACGCATCTGTGGGTCTATGACGGCTTCCTCGACGAGACCGGAACCGTGCTGACGCTGGAGACCGAGGGGCCGAGCTTCGCGGGCGACGGCAAGATGGCGAAATATCGCGACATCATGACGGTCCTGAGCCCCGATCACCGCGTCCTGACCTCCAATGTGCCAGGCGAGGACGGAAGCTGGACCGAATTCATGACCGCCCATTACCGCCGGACCGGCTGAGCGCGGCCTTATCCCCTCACGATGCAAGGACAGGTCTCATGAAGATCGCCCCCTATCTCTTCTTCCCCGGCACTTGCGAGGAAGCCTTCACCGCCTATGAAAGGATCCTCGGCGGCAAGATCATCGCCATGATGAGCCATAAAGGCACGCCGGCCGAGAGCCAGGTCGCCCCCGACTGGGTTCCCAAGATCATGCATGCCTGCCTCCAGCTCGATGGCGGCCAGCTGCTGATGGCGTCCGATGCTCCGCCCGACCGCAGCGAAGGGCCGATGCAGAGCGTTTCGGTTTCCGTCAACGTCAAGGAGGTCGCCGAGGCCGAGCGCATCTTCGCGGCGCTGTCCGACGGGGCGCGCATCAAGATGCCGCTGGAGGAGACCTTCTGGGCGCCGCGCTTCGGCATGCTGCAGGATCGTTTCGGCACGCATTGGATGATCGGCGCCGAGCCGGCGCAGGCCAGTGTGGCGGCTTAACCGGTATCCTCGTCGTCATTGCGAGGAGCGTAGCGACGAAGCAATCCAGGGGGGCGTCGAGTGCTGCCGCTCCTGGATTGCTTCGCTACGCTCGCAATGACGGGATCGGTCTTATCCCAGCACCGCATAGGCGATCAGGCCCGCGATCAGCCAGAGCGCCCAATTGCCCCAGCGGTTGCGCTGGGCTTCGGCCCGGCCGATCGCCTCGATGCTGCGCTCATCCAGCGTGAAGCCGTGCCGCGAGGCGTCTTCGAGCTGGCCGAGCACGCGCTCGGCCCGGCCGACCGTCTCGGGCAGGCTGGCGAGGCTGTAGGCAAGCGAGCGCGCCCCGCGCCCGACATCCTCGATCTTGCCCAGCGGCCCCAGATTGCGGGTGATCCAGTCGCGCACCACGGGCTCGGCCGTGGTCCACATGTCGAGATGCGGATCGAGCGTGCGCGCGACCCCTTCGACCACCACCATGGTCTTCTGCAACATCACGAGTTCGGTGCGCGTCACCATGTCGAACAGGCCGGTGATCTCGAAGAGCAGGGTCAGGACCTTCGCCATCGAGATCTGGTCGGCGCTCTTGTCGTGGATCGGCTCGCCAACCGCACGGATCGCCTGGGCGAAATCCGCAACGGCGTGGTGGCCCGGAACATAGCCGGCCTCGAAATGCACTTCCGCCACGCGAGTATAGTCGCGGGTGATGAAGCCGAGCAGGATTTCGGCGAGGAAGCGCCGCTCCTTCACCCCGAGCCGGCCCATGATGCCGCCATCGACGGCGACGAGCCGCCCTGCCGAGTCGACGAACAGGTTCCCCGGATGCATGTCGGCATGGAAGAAGCCGTCGCGGATCGCATGCTTCAGGAAGGACTGGATGACGGTGCGGCTGAGCGCCTGCAGATCGTGCCCGGCGGCTCGCAACCCTTCGATGTCGGAGAGCCGGACGCCGTCGATCCATTCATCGACCAGCATTTCGCGCGCGGTGAGCTGCCAATCCGGCGTCGGCACGCGGAAATCGGCATCGTCCTTGGTGTTCTCGGCGAATTCGGAGAGGGCGGCGGCCTCCAGCCTGAGATCCATCTCCATCGTCACGGAGCGCGCCAGCGTCTCGACCACGCCCGACATGCGTAAGCGGCGCGCCTCGGCGGAGCGTCGTTCCGCCATCTCCGCGCCGAAGCGCATCGCCGCGAGGTCGCGGTGGAAGCGATCGCGGATGCCGGGCCGCAGCACCTTGACCGCGACCTCCGAGCCATCCTTCAGCCGGGCGCGATGCACCTGCGCGATCGAGGCGGCGGCGACGGGCGGCCCGAATTCGGCGAAGATCGCCTCGACCGGCTGGCCATGGGCGGCCTCGATCGCGGCGCGCGCCTGTTCCATCGGGAACGGGGCCATCCGGTCCTGCAGAGCCGAGAGGTCCTCGGCGATCTTCATGCCGACGACATCGGGCCGTGTCGCCAGGAACTGGCCGAATTTGACATAGGACGGTCCAAGCCGCGTCAGCGCCGCTGCGAGCCGCGTCGCCGAGGAGCCGGCGCCCTTGCGTTCGATCAAGCGCCCGAGCCGGATCGCGGCGCGCGCCAAAGGCGGCAGGACCGAGGGATCGACGAGGGCAAGCGCGCCTTCGCGGGCCAGCACGAAGCCGACCCGCGCGGAACGGGCGAGATGAGCGATGGCAGTGATCATGCGCGCGCGAACCTCGACGTCATGCTCGGGCTTGGCCCGAGCACCCACGTCTTCCCTTCAGCCGCATCGCAAGAATCCGCGTCGCAAGAATCCGCACCGCAAGACGTGGATGGTCGGCACAAGGCCGACCATGACGCGAGGTGCATCCTCACAGCTTCCAGCCGGAATGCAGCGCCACGACCCCGCCGGTCATCGGCGTGAACTTCGCCCGCCGGAAGCCGGCATCCTCGATCATGCCGGCGAAGCTCTGCGGCTTGGGGAATTTGCGGATCGATTCGACGAGATACTGGTAGGGCTCGGCCTCGCCCGTCACCATCCGCCCCATCGGCGGTATGACGGTGAAGGAATAGGCCTCGTAGACCTTGTCGAGCAGCGGCACGTCGACATGGCTGAATTCGAGGCAGAGGAACCGGCCGCCGCGCTTGAGCACGCGAAAAGCCTCCGACAGCGCCTTGTCGATGCGCGGCACGTTCCGGATGCCGAAGGCGATCGTATAGGCGTCGAAATGGTTGTCGGGCAGGCCCAGCGCCTCGGCATTGCCCTGGACGAAGCGGATGCGATCGTCATCGGGAAAGCGTTTCTGCGCCCGGTCGCGGCCAACGCTCAGCATCTGCGCATTGATGTCGAGCACGGTGACGTCGGTCTGCGGCCCGCCGGCGTCGAGCACCTGGAAGGCGACGTCGCCGGTGCCGCCGGCCACGTCGAGATGGTGAAAGGGCCGGTCCTTCGCTGGCTTCAGCGTCGTGATCAGCGCATCCTTCCAGAGCCGGTGCAGGCCCGCCGACATTAGATCGTTCATCAGATCGTAGCGGCTGGCGACCTTGTGGAAGACGTCGTCGACCTTAGCCTGCTTCTCGACGAGCGGCACGGTCTCAAAACCGAAATGAGTGGTGTCGGAGGCTGCTGTCACGGCGCGGGCTGCTCTTGTGTTCTGGTAAGGCGATGAATAGCGAAACGAGCGGGGCTTGTCGCGGCCCGTCTCGACGCAGGCTTGAGAGTGGACTGGAATGCCCGAACTTCCCGAGGTCGAAACCGTTCGTCGTGGGCTCGAGCCCGCCATGCTGGGGCAGGTTTTCGCACGCGTCGAGCAGAACCGGCTCGATCTGCGCTTTCCCTTGCCCGACCGCTTCGTCGCACGCCTGACCGGCCGCAAGGTCGAAGCCCTGTCGCGGCGCGCCAAATATCTAATCGTCGATCTCGATGACGGCCAGGCGCTGATCATGCATCTGGGCATGAGCGGGCGCTTCGTGGTGGAGGCACCCGGCACGCCGCCGACCGAGCCTGGCGCCTATTACAACGAGATCGGCCGGCACCTGCAGCACGACCATGTCGTCTTCCATCTCGGCTCGGGCGCGCGCGTCACCTATAACGATGTCCGCCGCTTCGGCTTCATGGACCTCGTCCCACGCGCCGACCTCGCCGCCTCCAGGCATTTCGTCGGCATGGGCATCGAGCCATTGGGCAATGAGCTCTCGGGCGAGACGCTGGCGAAGCTTTTCGCCGGGAAATTCGCGCCGCTGAAGGCGGCCTTGCTCGACCAGCGCCTCGTCGCGGGCCTCGGCAACATCTATGTCTGCGAGGCGCTGTTCCGCGCCGGGCTCCATCCCGAAGCCGGGGCCGGCTCGATCGCGACCGCGACGGGCCGTCCACGACCGGCGGCGCATGCGCTGGCCCAGATCATCCGCGAGGTCCTGGAAGAGGCGATCACCTCCGGCGGCTCGACGCTGCGCGACTTCGCCCATGCCGACGGCTCGCTCGGCTATTTCCAGCACCGGTTTCGCGTCTATGACCGCGAGGGTGGGGCCTGCGTGACGCCGGGCTGCGGTTCCATGGTCAAGCGGCTCGTGCAGTCGGGCCGCTCGACCTTCTATTGCGAAAGCTGCCAGCCGCGGCGCTGATCAGCGGGCGGCAATGGGAGGCGGCTGGTTCGGACAGGACGGCACGTCGGTGTCGGTCAGGCCCCAGGACGGTGCGGACGCGGTCCAGATGAAGCCATCAGGTCTGCCGAGTTCGCGGTCGTCGAGGGCGCCGGCGCGCACCACGACCATCTCCGGCCGCGATGACGAAGCGCTGAACAAGGGCGTGCCGCAATGTGGGCAAAAGCTGCGGCGCATCGTGTTGCCGCCGTCGGAGAGGCTGACATAGTCGCGGACCTCGCCCTCCAATTCGCGGCTCGCGAGCGGGAAGATCAGATTGATCGAGGCGTTGCCAGCGGCGAGATACTGGCAGTCGCGGCACCAGCAGGCTCGCTTCGCCACCGGCGGCTGATTGAAGCGGAAGCGTATGGAGCCGCAGAAGCAGCGGCCGGTAACGGGCTCGGTCATGGTGGTGCCCTCCTCCTGCGACGGGGCGAGTGCTAGACGGGACGAGTGAAGGTGATCCGGCCCGCGACGGCAAGGTCTGGACACGGGAGCGCCCATGTCACGAGAGCACCCATGTCGGCGTGCGCTCCCTCGCATGGACCGCGCTCCTCCCGCCCGCTAAACCTGGCCCAACGAAGCATCCGGGAGGCCGCCATGGCTTATGAGACCATTCTCGTCGAGGTGAAGGGCAAGGTCGGCGTCGTCACGCTGAACCGGCCGCAGGCGCTGAACGCGCTGAACGGCCAGCTCATCGACGAGGTCAACGCGGCCATCGACGGCTTCGAGAAGGACGGCGATATCGGCTGCATCGTCTTGACCGGCTCGGAGAAGGCCTTTGCCGCCGGCGCCGACATCAAGGAGATGCAGGGCCGGACCTTCCCCGGGACCTATCTCGACGACAAATTCGCCGATTGGGACCGCATCAGCCAGCGCCACAAGCCGATCATCGCGGCGGTTGCAGGCTTTGCGCTCGGCGGTGGCTGCGAGCTCGCCATGATGTGCGACTTCATCATCGCCGCCGACAACGCCAAATTCGGCCAGCCCGAGATCAATCTCGGCGTCATTCCCGGAGCCGGCGGCACGCAGCGCCTGACCAAGGCGATCGGCAAGGCGAAAGCCATGGATCTCATCCTGACTGGGCGGATGATGGACGTGAACGAGGCCGAGCGCGCCGGCCTCGTCGCCCGCATCGTGCCCTTGGCCGATCTCATGGCCGAGACGATGAAGGCGGCCGACAGCATCGCCGCCAAGTCGCTTCCTTCGGTGCTGATGGCGAAGGAGGCGATCAACCGCGCCTTCGAGGTGGCGCTGAGCGAAGGGCTGCGCTTCGAGCGCCGCGTCTTCTCCTCGCTCTTCGCGACGCATGACCAGAAAGAGGGCATGGCGGCCTTCATCGAGAAGCGGAAGCCCGATTTCCAGAATAGGTGAGACCGCTTTCCACTATTCTCAGGCACAGTCCTCGGGTCCGATCTTCGATCGGCCCAAGGATGAACGCCGCGCAAACCCTGGGAAACTCCGACAAGAGATGCTCGGGTCATGCCCGAGCATGACGGCGCGCTTCCAGGCCTATGGCCGTCCGGCCGGCACGCCTTCGCGGATCTTTTTCGAAAACTCCGGATCATCGAGCGACAGGGTCCGCGCCCGCTGGCTGATCCGCCCCTGCCGGACCAGCTCGTCGAGCGGAATGTCGGTCCTGACCGCACCGATGCGCTGCAGATAACCCGGCAGATAGCCGGATAGCAGCACGCGCGGGTCGAGCGGCAGCGAAAAAGTCCAGCCCGGCGCGACAGAGCCGACGAGATGGTAGACCACCGTCGTGCAGTTCGTGGTCAGCGTGTTGTACCAGCGCGGGCTCGAAGCCAGCCGGTTGACGTCGGCGATATAGGCCAGGAGCACGTCGCGGGCCTGGCTCGGCGTGGCGGCCAGCCGGAACAGGCGGACATCCTCCTTGCGGGCATGGCTGCGCAGGCCGACGATGTCGCGCTCATCGGCGGCGACATAGGCCATCTCATAAGTGCGGAAGAAGCCGGCGAGCGAGGACCACTCCTCGCCCTTCTCGCGCCGGACCTCGATCGAGAAGGTCAGCGGCACCGAATCCTTGAAGGTGAAGCTGACCAGGAGATGGGCGATCGCCTCGCCCGACCAATAGGACAGGAACAGGTCCGCGCCCTCGATCTTGGTCAGGTCGTAGCTGCGCGTCTCCCAGCGCTGCTCGTAATCGGCTTCGGTGCGCCAGCGGAAATCGCGCAGATTGCCGACGGTGATCATCTCGCCCTCGCGCGTGATCTGCGGCAGCTTGGCGAGTTCGGGAATCCAGTTCCGGTCGTGCGACGGCGCCATGCCGTTCCACCAGCCGAGCAGGCCGAGAAACAGCACCGCGAAGGAGAGCGGCAGGCGCGCCGCGCCGGTCCAGATTCCGATCGCACCAGCAAGACCGGCGAGGCCAAAGCCGATGGCGGCCAGCGTCGCGACCGTGCCGGTCAGGCGAAACAGCAGGAGGCCGGAGCCCCATGCCGTCGCACTGAGGACGATCAGGGTGGCCAGGAGTTGGGCAGTGACAAGAAGAAGGCGGCTCATCGCCGCCTTCCCATATCACAGCTGGAACCGGAAGCGCTCACGCGGCCAAGGAATTCACCGGCGCCGCGGCCTTGACCGCATCGTCGACATGGCCCTCGAAGCGCTTGAAGTTCTCGCGGAACATCCCGACCAGCCGCTTGGCCGTTTCGGCGAATTCGGCCTTATCCTGCCAGGTCTTGACCGGATACAGGATGTGCGGCTCGACGCCGGGCACCGAGGTCGGCACCGCAAAGCCAAAATAGGGATCGCGGCGGAAATCGGCGCGGTTGAGCGAACCGTCCAGCGCCGAGGTCAGCAGGCGGCGGGTGACGCGGATCGGCATGCGCCGGCCGACGCCGTATTTGCCGCCGGTCCAGCCGGTGTTGACCAGCCAGCAATCGACATGGTGCTTGGCGATGAAATCGCGCAGCAGATTGGCGTATTCCGACGGGTGGCGCGGCAGGAAGGGCGAGCCGAAGCAGGTCGAGAATTCCGGCTCGACGCCGGTGAGGCCGCGCTCGGTGCCGGCGACCTTGGCGGTGTAGCCGGAGAGGAAATGGTACATCGCCTCCGCCGGCGTCAGCTTGGCGATCGGCGGCATCACGCCGAAGGCGTCCGCCGTCAGCATGACGATGTTCTTCGGCACGCCGGCGCGGCCGGTGCGTGAGGCGTTCGGGATGAAGTCGAGCGGATAGGCCGAGCGGGTGTTCTCGGTCTTGCTCTGATCGTCGAAATCGACGACGCGGGTGAAGGGGTCGAGCACGACATTCTCAAGCACCGTGCCGAAACGCTGCGACGCGGCGAAGATCTGCGGCTCGGCCTCGGCCGAGAGCTTGATCGTCTTGGCGTAGCAGCCACCCTCGAAATTGAAGATGCCGTTCTTCGACCAGCCATGCTCGTCATCGCCGATCAGCGTGCGGTCGGGATCGGCCGAAAGCGTGGTCTTGCCGGTGCCGGACAGGCCGAAGAAGATCGCCGAATCGTCCTTGGAGCCGACATTGGCCGAGCAGTGCATCGGCACGATGCCCTTGGCCGGCAGCGTGTAGTTCAGATAGGTGAAGACCGACTTCTTCATCTCGCCGGCATAGGCCGAGCCGCCGATCAGCACGATCTTGCGGGTGAAATCGATCGCGATCACGGTCTCGCTGCGGCAGCCATGGCGCTTGGGATCGGCCTTGAAGCTCGGCAGGTCGACGATGGTCAGCTCCGGCACGTAGCCGGCGATCTCCTCGAGCTCGGGACGGATCAGGAGGTTGCGGATGAACAGCGAATGCCAGGCGAATTCGGTGAAGACGCGCGCCTTGACGCGGTGCACCGGGTCGGCGCCGCCATAGAGATCCTGCGCGAAGAGCTCCTTGCCCTCGGCATGCTTGAGGAAATCGGCCAGCAGCGCCTCGAAATGCTCCGGCGACATCGCGCCGTTGTTCTCCCACCAGACCGTGCCTTCGGTCGTGGCGTCGCGCACGACGAATTTGTCCTTGGGCGAGCGCCCGGTATGCGTGCCGGTGTCGGCGCAGAGCGCGCCGCCTGCGGCCAGCCCGGCTTCGCCGCGTTTCAGGGCCTGCTCGTAGAGCTGCGGCGCCTGCAGGTTCCAGGACAGGGATTTCAGCTTGCGGAAGCCGAAGGTTTCGGCGCCGTGAGCTGTGTTGAACTGACCAATGGTTTCCACTGGGATACTCCCGAGGCATGCCATTCAAGGCAAAAGCACTGTTTTAAAGATATGCGATTCGGAGATCGTCGCGCAGCTGCGCAGACGAGGCAGACTTAAAATTTAAGTGGCAGGCTCTTTAGGCCCATGATGACGCCGGCTCAACCCGTCGAAAAGGCCTTCGGCCGAAGAAAAATCTTTAAATCGTTTAAAACGCCGTCGTGGTAAATCCCGTTCAAACCCCGGTGCGGGCCTTTGCGGCAAGCTCCGCCAGCATTGTCCGCAAGCTCGCCGGGCTATCCACGGAGGCGGGAAAGCCGAGCCGCAGCACGGTATCGCCGAGCGCGAGATCGAGCCCGTCCGGATCGAGCCCGGTCGCCCGCCAGGCCCCGTCGCGCGCTCCGAGCAGCACCCGCGCATAGAGCTTGAGCGCCTCGGCATGGTCGGCATTCATATGCGCGACGGCGCCCTCCTCGATCTCGGCCAGGGCCTGCGCCTGGGCCGGTTCGCTCAGGATATCCGGCGGCCCCAATTCATAGGCCTTGCCGAAGCCGCCATTCAGGCTCGCAGCCTCGATACCGAGGGCAAAGAACGAGAAATCGCCGAAATCGGCATAAAGCGCGGCCTTGGGCTGGCGCGCCAGGAAGCGGCGGCGGATGCGCTGGCCTTCGGGCGTCTCACGCGCGATGCGTCGTGCCCTGAGTTTGAGCGTGATGCGGGCATGGGCCAGCGGATCGCCCTTGCCGCCCGGCGCGATCAGGAGCGAGGCGCGCGGATCGGCGATCAGGTTGCCGGTATGGGCCGAAAGCGCCGAGACCAGGATCAGAGGCGTGCCGTCGCTATCGGTGGCGAGGCTCGTCAGCGTCGCGGCCGGGTGGCCGTCCTGACCCAAGGTCGCAAGCGAGCCGTAGCGCGCACTGCGCAGGAGACTTCGCGCCAGTCCGCGCGCCGTCTCATCGGTCGGCCTGATTGGATTGGTCGTTCGGGCAGGGTTCTCGTTCGGTTCGACGGGCTTGTTATTCGACCTGACGGGATCATTGTTCGACCTGACGGGGTCTTGATTCGACCTGACGGGGTCCTGCACCAACCTGACGGGGTCTTGCACCACGGAACCTCTTCGCCTTTCCGGCCTTATTCTGATGACGGTAGCGGAACTGTCACGCCATCGCTAGATTGCAGCCACGGTTTGGCCGCTCTCTCGCGAGAGTGGACCCAGTTATTGCAACGCGGCCAAGAGACGTAAAACTTATGCCAACAATTGCGCTGGTCGATGACGACCGCAACATCCTGACTTCGGTGTCCATCGCGCTCGAAGCCGAGGGCTACCGGATCATGACCTATACGGATGGCGCCTCAGCGCTCGACGGGCTGAAGCAGAACCCACCGGACCTGGCGATCTTCGACATCAAGATGCCGCGCATGGACGGGATGGAGCTGCTGCGCCGGTTGCGCCAGAAGTCCGACCTGCCGGTGATCTTCCTGACCTCGAAGGATGAGGAGATCGACGAACTCTTCGGGCTGAAGATGGGCGCGGACGACTTCATCCGCAAACCCTTCTCGCAGCGCCTCCTGGTCGAGCGCGTCAAGGCGATCCTGCGCCGCGCCGGCGCCAAGGATGTCGGCGCGCCTGCCCGCCCCGAGGACGCCAAGGCGCTGGAGCGCGGCCTGCTGCGCATGGACCCGGAGCGCCACACCTGCACCTGGAAGAACGAGCCGGTGACGCTGACCGTGACCGAGTTCCTGATCCTGCAATCGCTGGCGCAGCGCCCGGGCGTGGTGAAGAGCCGCAACGCCCTGATGGACGCGGCCTATGACGACGAGGTCTATGTCGACGACCGCACCATCGACAGCCACATCAAGCGCCTGCGCAAGAAGTTCAATCAGGTCGATGTCGATTTCGACATGATCGAGACCTTGTATGGCGTCGGTTATCGCTTCAAGGAAAGCTGAGCATCGGGGGGCGGGTTTTTCAGCCCTCATCCCGGAGAACCGCGAAGCGGCGTCTCGACCGATGCGCCACTTCGCAGCGGCAGTGCATACTGAACCGTCCCTCGCGGTGCGATCCCCCGGATCACTCCCCAGGATGAAGGCTTTGGACTTGAGGTTGTTAGGGACTATGGGGGTGATTTGACGCAGGCGATTTTGCGCGAATGCCAGGAGTTCGAGGACGCAAACCTTCCGGTTTGCTACGAAGGACGACACAGCAGTCGCGCAAAAGCGCCGCGCCCTGCGGGTGAGGTGAAAACGCCGGAGCTGCAGCGTTGCATCGCTTGCCGATACCAATGGTATCGCCTGCGCAATGCTCCTCCCATCTCCGGCGTTTTGACCTCATCAAATCGTCCCCATAGTCCCGAACAACCTCTAAGCTGCTCAGGAACAGCAGGGCGCTTGAGGCCTATGGCGACGGTTGACGACGAACGCAGGATTGTGATCCGCACGCAGCGCTTCGCGCCCATGCTGCGCAAGCGCCTGGCCGTGTTCGGCCGACGCAGCCTGCGCGCCATCTCCTCCCGCGCCGCCTCCAGCCTGACGCGACGCATCGTCGTCCTCAACCTGGCAGGGCTCGTGGCGCTGCTGCTCGGCTTCCTCTATCTCAACCAGTTCCGCGAGGGGCTGATCGAATCGCGGGTACAGAGCCTGCTGACCCAAGGCGAGATCATCGCCGGCGCGATCTCGGCTTCGGCGACGGTCGAGACCGACACCATCACCATCGACCCCGACAAGCTGCTCCAGTTGCAGGCGGGCGAGAGCGCCGGCATCGCCGAGGACCCGCTCGATTTCTCGATCAACCCTGAAAAGGTCGCGCCGCTGCTGCGGCGGCTGGTGACGCCGACCAAGACGCGGGCACGGGTCTACGACAAGGACGGGCTGCTGACGCTGGATTCGCGCAATCTCTATTCGCGCGGCGACGTGCTCCGGCTCGATCTGCCGCGCGTCGGCGAGCCCGACGAGCCGCCATTGCTGGAGCGCACCTGGAACATGCTGCGCAACCGGCTCGGCCGGGCCGACGTTCCCACCTATGACGATTTCGAGAACGCCAACGGCAAATCCTATCCCGAGGTGGCGCGCGCGCTGAACGGCACCCCGGCCAGCGTCGTGCGCGTCAACACGCGCGGGCAGACCATCGTCTCCGTCGCCGTGCCGGTGCAGCGCTTCCGTGCGCTGAAGGGCGTGCTGCTGCTCTCGACGCAGGGCGGCGACATCGACGCCATCATCGCCTCCGAGCGCTACGCGATCCTCCAGGTCTTCACGGTGGCCGCCGGCGTGATGATCGTGCTGTCGGTGCTGCTCGCCGGCACCATCGCGGAGCCGATCCGCAAGCTCGCCGAGGCGGCGCAGCGCGTCCGCAAGGGTGTCAAATCGCGCGAGCAGATCCCCGATTTCGCCGGCCGGCATGACGAGATCGGCCATCTCTCGGGCTCGCTGCGGGAGATGACCAAGGCGCTCTACAGCCGGATCGAGGCGATCGAGAGTTTTGCCGCCGATGTCGCCCATGAACTGAAGAACCCGCTGACTTCGCTGCGCAGCGCCGTCGAGACGCTACCGCGCGCCAAATCCAGCGAGTCGCGCGGCCGGCTGCTCGCAGTGATCCAGCATGATGTGCGCCGGCTCGACCGCCTGATCTCGGATATTTCCGACGCCTCGCGGCTCGACGCCGAACTCGCCCGCAATGACGCCGCCCCGGTCGATATCGGGCAGGTCCTCGATGCCGTCGTCTCGGTGCAGAACGAGACCCGCCATGAGGCGCGTGCCGGCATCGAGCTCAAGACCGAGCGGCGCGGCCAGCGGCCGGGCGGGCGCGACGGCTTCCTGGTGATGGGCCATGATTCACGGCTGGGCCAGGTTCTGGTCAACCTGATCGACAATGCCCGCTCCTTCTCGCCGGCCGACAAGCCGGTGCACGTCACGCTGTCGCGCGAAGGGGCCGACGTGCTGATCACGGTCGAGGATGACGGCCCCGGCATCGAGCCGCATGCGCTGGAGCGCGTTTTCGAGCGCTTCTATACCGACCGGCCCAATGAGGGTTTCGGCCAGAATTCGGGCCTGGGCCTTTCGATCTCGCGCCAGATCATCGAGGCTCATCGCGGCTCGATCCGGGCCGAGAACCGCCTCGGGCCGGCTGATGGCGATGGCGAACAGCCGCGCATCGGCGCCCGCTTCATCGTCCGGCTGCCGGCCGTGCCGCTGGCGGCCTGAAGCAGATGAGCGAGCAAGCCAGCCGCATCCATGCCAGCACCATTGCGATCGGCGAGGCCGGCATTCTCATCCGCGGCCCGTCCGGCTCGGGCAAATCGACGCTGGCGCTGGCGCTGATTGCGACTGCCACGCAAGCGGGATCCTTCGCCAGGCTGGTGGCCGATGATCGCACTGAGATCGCCGGCCATGCCGGCCGCCTGCTCGCCCGCCCGGTCGCGCCGCTGGAAGGGCTCGTCGAGCGGCGCGGGCTCGGCCTGACGCCGGAGCCCCATCTGCCGGCGGTCCAGGTCCGGCTGATCGTCGATCTGCTCGCGGACGAACCGGCGCGCATGCCTGAACCGGAGGATCTGATCGACCGATTGGCGGGCATCGACCTGCCGCGCCTCAGGCTGGCGGGCCGTCCCGGCGATGAAAGGCTGGTCCTGGCAGCCTTAAAACTGTTTCTGGATCAGTCTTAAGTCGGGATTTCGACAAGTTTTAAACGCGCCGGCTTGCGCATATCTCGCACCTGCCGCATAAACCGCGACCTTGTCCGGGCGCCACGCGCGCTCTCCAGGCGCCATAGTGAATGATCGGACTCGTCCTCGTGACGCATGGGCATTTGGCGACGGAATTCCGCGCCGCGCTCGAACACGTCGTCGGCCCCCAGAAAAACCTCGCCACCATCGCCATCGCCCCCGATGACGACATGGAAGGTCGACGCCGCGACATCATCGCGGCCGTCGAGGAGGTTGAAACCGGCCGGGGCGTCATCGTGCTGACCGACATGTTCGGCGGCACGCCCTCGAATCTCGCCATCTCGGTGATGGAGCCCGGCCGCATCGACGTCGTCGCCGGCGTCAACCTGCCGATGCTGATCAAGCTCGCCAGCGTGCGCGAGGAAAAGAGCCTCGACGAGGCCGTGACCAGCGCGCAGGATGCCGGACGGAAATACATCACCGTCGCCAGCCGCGTTCTGGCCGGCAAATAGGCGCTGACCAGATGAAGACGAGCAGCCAGGTGGATGAGCGGCAAGACGACGAGGATTGCGACTGCCCAGAGCCCGTGATCCCGACCGGCTCGCTCTATTGCGAATTGCCGATCGTCAACAAGAAGGGGCTGCACGCCCGCGCCACGGCGAAATTCGTGCAATGCGCCTCGAATTTCGACGCCGACATTACCGTGACCCGCTGCGGCGAGACGGTCGGCGCGACCTCGATCATGGGCATCCTGACGCTGGGAGCCGGCATCGGCTCGACCATCACCGTGGTGGCGAAGGGGCGCGAGGCGGAACAGGCGCTGAAGGCGCTGGAAGCGCTGGTGGCCGACAAGTTCGGCGAGGGCGAGTAGCTCGGAAACTCCTTGAAATGAGCTCAGTGCGTTCGCGCAAGCCTCATTCCAATAGTTGACGCGCGGTGCGCCTGTCGATGCGATTGGTCCAACGAGCCTCCCTTTCATGATCTTCGAAATTCGGGCCGTAACCATTGCCCGGTATTCTCCGATACTCTTCGGGTTCGGGATCATCGACGCCATGCCGCCAATCGTCACTTTCAGCTATTCCGAGCATGCAATGACCATGCTCGCGGAACGTGAGATCGAACGTGTTTGGGTCGAGCGAACGGTCTTGCAGCCCGATGCAACCGAACCTGACCCAAAACACCCCGACAGACAGCGCGCTTTTCGGACTGTGCCCGAGCGCGACGGGAGGGTGCTGCGTGTGGTATATGTTCGATCTGACACGGCGTATCGCGTGATCACGCCGTTTCTCGATCGAGGCCGCAGACGATGAAGACCCGCTACGACCCCGAAGCCGACGCCCTCTATCTTCGCTTCGCCGAAACCCCGGTGAGCGAAAGCGAAGAGGTGCGGCCGGGCATCGTCTTCGATTTCGACGCCGAGGGCCGAATCGTCGCCGTCGAAATCCTCGATGCGTCAGAGCATCTGGCGAACGGTGCTGATCTGCGGACACTGACAGCAGCTTGAGAGATCCTGCACCGTCATTGCGAGCACAGCGAAGCAATCCGGAAAGTCTCGCTCTGCCGCTGCTGGATTGCTTCGCTCCGCTCGGAATGACGCGATGAGCTTTACGTCTCCCCTGCCATCGCACACAGCACATTCGCCAGCACACGCGTCGCCTGCATGAAGTCGGCGATCGCCATGGCCTCGGCCGGGTTGTGGCTGCCCTTGTCGTTGCGCACGAAGATCATCGCGGCCGGAATGCCGGCATCGGCGAAATCCTGGGCATCGTGCCCGCCGCCGCTCGCCATGGTCAGGAACGGGATCGACAACCCGCTCGCGCTGGCCTGAAGCGCCGCGACCAGCCCGGCATCCATCAAGGCGGGCGTCGACCGGTCGAACGGGTCAAGCCCGAAGGAGACGCCGCGCCGGGCCTCGATGTCACGGGCGCTCGCGCGCAGGAAAGCTTCCATGCCGTCGAGCACCGCCACGTCCTGGCTGCGGATGTCGATCGCGAAATCGACCTGGCCCGGCACCTTGGTGATCGAGTGCAATTCCGCTTCGGTCGAGAATCTCCCGACCGTGACCACGAGATCCTCCCCCGCAGCACGGCGGCGGCTCCACTCGCTATCCAGCGCCATCACCAGATCGGCCGTCGCGAAGACCGCGTCCTGGCGGTACTCATGCGGAACCGCCCCCGAATGCGAGTAAGCGCCGAGCGCGCTGGCATTGCGGGCGCGATAGGCGCCGCGGATGCCGGTGACGATGCCGACGGGAAGGGCGCGGTTCTCCAGAATCGGCCCCTGCTCGATATGCAGTTCGATATAGCCCGCGATATCGGCGGGGTTCAGGATGGGTGGCCCGGCCGCGATGCGGGCCGCGTCGAAACCGGCTTCGGTCATCATCGCGCGCAGCGAACGGCCGGTCGCGACATGGGTCGCGCTGTCGAGTTCGCCCTCCCAGAGCAGGCCAAGCGCGGCGCGGCTGCCGAAATGCCCGCCATGGCGCCCGACGAACCAGGCGCTGCTCTCCTCCGCCCTGAACGCCATCAGGACGATGTCGCAATCCGGCTGGAGCCCGGCGTCGATCATCGCCGCGATCGCGACCAATCCGGCGATGACCCCGGCCGCTCCGTCGAAATTGCCGCCCTGACGCACCGAGTCCAGATGCGATCCGGTGATCCAGGCCGGACGCTCCGGATGCCTGCCGGCGAGCCGCGCCGACAGATTGCCCGCCGCATCGACTGAGACCGCAAGGCCCAGCCCGCGCGCCAGATCGGCGATCAGATCATGCGCTGCCTGTTCGCCCGCCATGTAGGAGGTTCGGGTCACGCCCGGCCCGTCGAGGCTCCGGGCGCGCAGGGCATCAAGGATCGAGACGGTGAAGGCCTCGCGGGCGATGACGGCGGCGTCGAGCGAGGGGCAAGGCTGAAAGGCTGCGGCGTTGACGGACAAGGCTGTCTCCGAAGTGGCGTCGCAAGCGTCGCGCAAAACCTGGCGCCACCCCTGCCATCTCCTCCTAGCCCAGCAAAGCTCCGGCCAACAGGATCGGCCCCGCGTCGCCGACTCTCGTCCTCGAACAGATCAGGGACATAAAGACATCTTTATATCTTTGATTGCGCTCCGCCGGCTGCGCTGCTAAAGACCCGCCCGTCATTCCAGAACCAGCAGTGGAGCAGCCCCGTGTCGAAGACCGATTACATCGTCAAGGACATCAGCCTCGCGGAATATGGCCGCAAGGAAATCAACATGGCCCAGGACGAGATGCCGGGCCTGATGGCGATTCGCGCCGAGCACAAGGGCAAGAACCCGCTCAAGGGCGCGCGCATCGCCGGCTGCCTGCACATGACCATCCAGACCGCCGTGCTGATCGAGACGCTGACGGAACTCGGGGCCGATGTGCGCTGGTCCTCCTGCAACATCTTCTCGACCCAGGACCATGCCGCCGCCGCGATCGCCGCGACCGGCGTTCCGGTCTTCGCCATCAAGGGCGAGACGCTGGAAGAGTATTGGGAATACGTGCTCAAGACCGCGACCTGGGGCGACGGCGGCACGCCCAACATGATCCTGGACGATGGCGGCGACCTGACCATGCTGATCATCCTCGGCGCCGAGGCCGAAGCCGGCAAGGCCGAGTTCCTGGACAAGCCGGGCAATGAGGAAGAGACCATCTTCTTCAAGCTGATCAAGCGCGAGCTCAAGGCCAATCCGGGCTGGTTCACCAAGACGCGCGCCGCGATCAAGGGCGTCTCGGAAGAGACCACCACCGGCGTGCACCGCCTCTACGAGCTGGCCAAGGCCGGCCGGATGCCGTTCCCGGCGATCAACGTCAACGATAGCGTCACCAAGTCGAAGTTCGACAACCTCTATGGCTGCCGCGAGTCGCTGGTCGACGCCATCCGCCGCGGCACCGACGTGATGATGTCGGGCAAGGTCGCGGTCGTCTGCGGCTATGGCGACGTCGGCAAGGGCTCGTCCGCCTCGCTGCGCCAGGCCGGCTGCCGCGTGCTCGTCACCGAAATCGACCCGATCTGCGCGCTGCAGGCGGCGATGGAGGGCTACGAGGTCGTCACCATGGAGGAGGCCGCCCCGCGCGCCGACATCTTCGTGACCGCCACCGGCAATCTCGACGTGATCACCGTCGACCATATGCGCGCGATGAAGCACCGCGCCATCGTCTGCAATATCGGCCATTTCGACTCCGAGATTCAGGTCGCCGGCCTGAAGAACTTCAAATGGGACAACGTCAAGCCGCAGGTCGACGAGGTCGAATTCCCCGACGGCAAGCGCATCATCCTGCTCTCGGAAGGCCGCCTGGTGAATCTCGGCAACGCGACCGGGCACCCCTCCTTCGTGATGTCCTGCTCGTTCTCGAACCAGACGCTGGCCCAGGTCGAGCTTTGGAACCACCACGCCAAATACGAGAACAAGGTCTACACCTTGCCCAAGCATCTCGACGAGAAGGTCGCGGCGCTGCATCTGGCCAAGGTCGGGGCCAAGCTCACCGTGCTCAACGACGCCCAGGCCAAGTATCTCGGCCTGGCGCCGACCGGCCCGTTCAAGCCGGAACTCTACCGCTACTGACAGTCGATATCGGCAAAATCGGATCAGGCCCGGCGCAATCGCCGGGCCTTTTTCTTTTTTGGAACAGGCGCGCGTCTCGCCAAATATACTACTAATAGTAACTCGATGCGATCTGCCATCTACTGATTGACGGTCGCCGGAAATCTGTGGCGCGATTTCGAAATTCGCCCGATTTACCATCCATTAAGCACTTCCTGCCGGAGTCTACGGATGATTAGAGTGGGGCTGATTCGGGCCCGCCCTTTGCGTGGGCCGGATCGACGCTCTGATGTGGTTGGCGTGGTGGCAGGCGTTGCGTCGGGTCCAGGAGGACGGCGTAGCGACCGGCCTCAAGCCCGATTCTGAAGCGTGCTTGGGTGGCCAGGCAGGCTACCCGCCGCCTTCAACGATAACGGACGCAGGATGAGACGGTCGAGGCGACAGAAACGAAGCGGCGGCGGTTGGCGCAGCCACGCGGTTCTTCCCGGCCTCGCTGTCGCGCAGGCGCCGACCGCGACATTTGCCCAGGCCGACTGGCTCACCCCGCTGCGCACGGAGACGCTAAGCACAGGGAGCCTGTCGCTCCTGCTCATCGGCCTCACCGTCTTCGCCGCGACGACCTCGCTGATCTATGTGCGCGAACGGGGACGCTGGCACCGCCGCGAAACCGAGATGGCGGGCGAGCTCGAGGCCGCGCGCGGCCATCAGGACCGCCTGGCCGCCTTGCTCGCCGCCGACCCGCAGGTCGTGGTCAGCTGGAGCGGGCGCGACGCCCAGCCGATCTTCGAAGGCGATAGCGGCTTCCTCGGCGCGCCGGGCGCGACACTGGCGCTGGCCTATGGCGCCTGGGCTCCCCCGGTCGAGGCCAAGAAACTGGAGCTCGCCACGGATGCGCTGAAAGAGCGCGGCGAGGCCTTCGGCTTCACGCTGCGCGCCAAGACGGGCCCCTATATCGATGTCGAGGGTCGTCCCGTCGCCGGGCGCGCGGTGATCCGCTTCCGCGAAGTCACCGGCGAACGTGCGCAGGTCATGACCTTGCGCGGCGACCTGGAGCGCCTCTCTTCCGATCATTCCGCCCTGATCGCCTTGCTGGCGGGCCTGCAGCAGCCGGCCTGGACGCGCGCGGCGGACGGACGCCTGACCTGGTGCAACGCGGCCTATGCGCGCGCCGTGGAGGCCACTGACGGCCCCGAAGTGACCAAGAGCGGCCTCGAACTGCTCGACCGGGGCGAGCGCGAGGCCGCGGCCAAGGCCAGGCGCGAGGGGCGCATCTTCTCGGTGCGGGCGCCGGCCGTCGTCGCCGGGCAGCGCCGGACGCTCGACATCCTCGAACTGCCGACGCCTGTGGGTTTTGCCGGCATCGCGACCGATATGAGCGAATTGGAGGCTGTGCGAACCGATCTGCAGCGCCAGATGGACGCCCATGTGCGCACGCTCGACCGTTTGAAGACGGCGGTCGCGGTGTTCGACGCGACGCAGCATCTGGTCTACCGCAACTCCGGTTTCGACACGCTCTGGTCGCTCGATGCCGGCTTCCTCGACGGCCAGCCGAGCGACAGCGAGATCCTCGACCGGCTCCGGGCCGAGCGTCGCCTGCCCGAACTCGGCGATTACCGCAGCTGGAAAGCCAGCGTGCAGGCCGCCTATACCGCGACACGTGCCATCGAGGATTGGTGGTATCTACCCGACGGGCGCACGATCCATGTCGTCGCCAGCCCCAACCCGCAGGGCGGCGTGACCTATCTGCTCGACGACGTGACCGAACGCTTCACGCTGGAATCGCGCTTCAACGCGCTCTCCCGCACCCAGCGCGAGACGCTGGATTCATTGCGTGAGGGCGTCGCCGTGTTCGGCTCGGACGGGCGGCTCAAGCTCTCCAACCCGGCCTTCGCCCAGGCCTGGCGGATTCAGCCCGACATTGCCGGCGCCGCGCCCCATATCGACGAGATCGTCAGGCTGTGCCGGCCGCTCTTTCCGCAGGACGAGGTCTGGAGCGAGCTGCACAGCGTCATCACCGGCGTGCGCGACGCACGCGAGGATTATGGCTGCCGGATGGAGCGGCGCGACGGTTCGGTGCTCGATTGCGCCGCGGCGCCGCTGCCGGACGGCGCGACCCTGATCTCGTTTGCCGACGTGACCGCGAGCGTAAACGTCGAACGCGCCCTGACCGAGAAGAACGAAGCGCTGGAGAAGGTCTCTCGCCTGCGCGAGGATTTCGTCCACCACGTTTCCTATGAGCTGCGCTCGCCATTGACCAACATCATCGGCTTCGCCCAGCTGCTGGGAACGGAGGCGATCGGCGCCCTGAACGAGAAGCAGCGCGACTACACCTCCCATATCGTGCGCTCCTCGGGCGCGCTGCTCGCGATCATCAACGACATCCTGGATCTCGCCACGATCGACAATGGCGCGCTGACGCTGGAGCTGAACGAGGTCGACGTCGCCGAAACCATCGCCGAGGCGGCGGCGGGGCTCCACGACCGATTGACCGACAGCAAAATGAAGCTGCAGGTCGAGATCGCTCCGCAGACGGGGCCGTTGCTCGCCGATGGCAAGCGGCTGCGCCAGGTGCTGTTCAACCTGATCTCGAATGCGATCGGCTTCTCCTCGCCGGGTCAAACCATCACGGTCAGCGCAGCGCGCAGCGGCGGCCATGTCCGCATCACCGTCAGCGATCAAGGCCGCGGCATCCCCGCCGAGGTGAAGGAGAAGGTGTTCGACCGCTTCGAGAGCCATTCGCTCGGCTCCAACCATCGCGGCGTCGGCCTGGGCCTCTCGATCGTGCGCTCGATCGTCGAACTGCATGGTGGGCGCGTCGAGCTCGATTCGGCACCGGGGCGCGGCACCCGGGTGACCGCCGTGTTTCCGTCCGAGGGCCTGCCGCTTTCGGATGCGGCGGAATGAGCGAGGAGCTGGTTAAAAGCGGCGCGCATCGGCTCCTGCTGGTCGATGAGGCGGCGACAGCGCGGCTGGCGGCCGACCTCGCCGCCATCCTGAAGCCGGGCGACATCGTCGCGCTGTCGGGCCATCTCGGCGCCGGGAAATCGGCATTGGCACGGGCGATCCTGCGCGAACTCGCCGGCGATCCGGCGCTGGAAGCGCCGAGCCCGACCTTCACCCTGGTGCAGAGCTACGACACGCCGCGCGGCGCCGTGCTCCATGCCGATCTCTACCGGGTCCGTTCACCCGACGAGCTCGACGATATCGGGCTGATCGAGGATCTCGAGCGCATCGTCACCCTGGTCGAGTGGCCCGACCGCGCCGGCACGCGGCTGCCCGCCGGACGCCGGCTCGACATCGTGCTCGACGTCGATCCGAGAAACCCCGAGACGGGCCGCATCGCGACGCTTGCCGGCGGCGTGCTCTGGCGGCAGCGGCTCAGCATCGCGATCGCGACGCGGCATATGCTCGACGATGCCGGCTGGGGCGACGCGCAACGCGACTTCATGCAAGGCGACGCCTCCAGCCGCGCCTATGAGCGCTTGGTGCGCAGCAATGGCGAAAGCGCGATCCTGATGATCTCGCCGCCGCGTCCGGACGGCCCCGCCATCCGGCAAGGCAAGCCCTACAGCGCCATCGCGCATCTGGCCGAGACCATCGACGCCTTCGTGGCGATGGATCGCGGCCTGCATTCGCTGGGCTATTCCGCGCCGGAAATCCTGGCGCAGGATCTCTCGACCGGGCTGCTGCTGATCGAGGATCTCGGCGAGGAGGGCGTGCTCGACGCGGACGGCCCGATCCCGGAGCGCTACGAGGCTGCGGCCCGCCTGCTCGCCGATTTGCACCGCCATACCTTGCCGACGATCCTGCCCGTCGCTGAGGGCCGCGACCATATCGTGCCCGATTACGACCGCGGCGCGCTGGCGATCGAGACCGAACTGATCCTGGAATGGTACGCACCCCATATCGCCGGCGTGACCCTGCCGGCGGTGACGCAGGCCGAATTCGCGCGAATCTGGGGCCGGCTCTTCGACGAGATCCTGGAAGCGCCTTCGACCTGGACCTTGCGGGATTTCCATTCGCCCAACCTGATCTGGCTGCCGAAGCGCCAGGGGCTTGCCCAGCTCGGATTGATCGATTTCCAGGACGCGGTGCTCGGGCACCCGGCCTATGACCTCGTCTCATTGGGGCAGGATGCGCGCGTCGACGTGCCCGCCGCCCTGGAGCTGCGACTGCTCGCGGCCTATGGCGCGGCGCGGCGCGGCGACGATCCCGCTTTCGATCTCGCCGGCTTCGCCCGCGCCTATGCGATCCTCGGCGCGCAACGCAACACCAAGATCGCCGGCATCTTCGCCCGGCTCGACCGGCGCGACGGCAAGCCCGCCTATCTCGAGCACCTCCCGCGAATCGAAGCCTATCTGCGCCGCAATCTCGAGCATCCCGCGCTCGAAGAGCTCAAGGGCTGGTATCAGGCGCATCTGCCGAAGCTGTTTGCGGCGAACTGAATTCGGCTTGCGCCGTCATGGTCGGGACAAGCCCAGCCATGACGCGCTATGGATCGCGCAGATTCGCCCCGCTCAGGAGATTCGCGTGACGGAAGCCGCATCGCCACCAATCCGCCGGGCCATGGTTCTGGCGGCCGGGCTGGGCCAGCGCATGCGGCCGATCACGGATACGCTGCCCAAGCCGCTGGTCAGGATCGGCGGCAAAGCAATGCTCGATCATGCGCTCGACCGGCTGGCCGAGGCCGGGGTCGAGGAGGTGGTCGTCAATGTCCACCACCTCGCCGGGCAGATCGAGACGCATGTCGCCGGGAGAACGAGCCCCCGGATCGTGATCTCCGATGAGCGGGCCGCGCTGCTGGAAACGGGAGGCGGCACCAAGAAGGCGCTGCCGCTGCTCGGCGACGGGCCGTTCTTCAGCGTCAATTCGGATACGCTCTGGAGCGAGACCGGCATCTCCAATCTCGCGGCGATGGCGCAGGCCTGGGATCCGGCGCGCATGGACATGCTGCTTCTCCTGGCCCAGCGCGAGACCAGCGTGGGCTTCACAGGAGCCGGAGATTTCTTCAGCGACGATGCCGGGCGTCTGACCCGGCGCAGCCAGGCTGCGAGCGCCCCCTATATCTTCGCGGGCGTCTCCGTGTTGACGCCTGCTTTCTTCGCCGAGACGCCGGACGGGTCGTTTTCGCTCAACCTGCTGTTCGACCGCGCCATCGCCACGGGCCGGCTCTTCGGCCATGTGCTCGAAGGGCAATGGCTGCATATCGGCGCACCGCATGAGATCGCGCCCGCCGAAGCCGCCCTTGCGGCGGCGCAGGCGCTCGATGCCTGAACTCAACCTCTTCAGCATTCCCGCCGGTGCACCCTTTCTGGAGGTGCTGGCGCAGGCGATGCTGGATGGCCGCTTCGGCAGGATCCACGACCCCGACGACCCCGCCGCAATGGCGCGCGCGACGCTCTATCTGCCGACACGCCGGGCCGCGCGGGCCTTCGCCGCCAGCCTTTCGGACAAGCTCGGCGGCCAGCCGCTGCTGCTGCCGCGGATCGTGCCGCTCGGCGATGTCGATGAGGCCGAGACCGCCCTGATCGGCGCCGGCGCCTGGACGGATGAGCGCGTCGCGCCGATCGACCCGCTGGTCAGGCGCATGCTCTTGACGCGGCTGGTCGACGCCTGGGGCAAATCAGCCAATCGCAGCCATCTCAAGCTCGATCCGGCTGAGCCATCGCTTGTCCCGGCCACCCTCGCCGAGGCTTACGGGCTTGCCGGCGACCTCGCCGCGCTGCTCGACCAATTGCAGACCGAGGGCGTCCCGGTCGAGCGGCTGCGGACGCTGGATGCGACACGCTTCGACAAGATCTGGCAGCTCAACGCCAGCTTCCTGGCGATCCTGGGCGAGGCCTGGCCGGCGATCCTTGCCGAGCGCAACGCCTGCGACCCGGCCGCCTTCCGCAACGCCATGCTCGCGGCCGAACGGGAGCGACTGCTCGCCGGCGGCGCGACGGGGCCGATCATCGCCGCAGGCTCGACCGGCACGATCCCGGCGACGGCGCGACTGCTCGCGGCCATCGCGCGCCTGCCCAATGGCGCGGTCGTGCTGCCGGGCCTCGATCTCGCCTTGCCGGAAAGAGCCTGGAGCGCGATCGAGACCGAGCCTGCACCGTCGCATCCGCAGGCAGCGCTGCATCATCTCATGCAGATTCTCGAAGCCACCCGCGCTGATGTCCGCTCATTGGCCGAGCCCGACGCCTGCCGTGCGAGCCGGGAGATCCTGCTGCGCGAGGCCCTGCTGCCGGCCTCGGTGACCGAGGCCTGGGCCGATCTGGCCGACCGCATCAGCGTTGCGAGCTCCGAAGCCGGTTTTCGCGATCTGCGCATCGTCGAGGCCTCGGCCGAGCGCGAGGAGGCGCTGGCTGTCGCGATCGCCCTGCGCGAGACGCTCGAGGAGCCGGGTCGGCAGGCGGCTTTGATCACGCCCGATCGCGGGCTGGCCGAGCGTGTCGGCGTCGAGCTGCGGCGCTGGGGCATCGAGATCGACGATTCCGCCGGCCTGCCGCTGGCGCGCTGGCCGGCTGGCGCGCTGCTGCGATTGATCCTGGAGGCCGCTTTGACGCAGGCGAGCCCGGCGAGCCTGGTCGCCCTGCTGGCGCATCCGCTCTGCCGGCTGGGGCTGACGCCCGAGGCTGTTGCGCGCGGGGCGGCCGCGCTGGAGATCGGCAGCTGGCGCGGCGTCTCGGTGGCCAAGGGGCTGGACGGTCTGCGCATCGCCCTGGCCGGCCTGGAGGGGCTCAAGCTGGAATCGCACGCGCCAGGCCCGCGCCGGCGGCTCAAGCCCGAGGATCAGGCCGCTGCCACTCAGCTCCTCGACGCACTCTGTGTGGCGCTCGGCCCGCTGATCGACACATTGCGAGCGCCGGACGCCTCGCTCGCCGCCACCACTGCCGCGGCAAAATCCGCGATCGAAGCTTTTGCCCGCGATCCGGACGGAAACACGCTCGCCTTCGCGGGTGCGGATGGCGAGGCGCTGGCCGGGCTCTTCGACGATCTCACTGGTGCCGAAGCCGACATGCCCGCAGGCGGGCGGGCACAGGACTTCATCGCGATCCTCGACGGGCTGCTGGCGGAGCGCGTGGTCAGGCGGTCGGGCGGCGGCCATCCGCGCGTCAAAATCTGGGGCCTGCTCGAAGCCCGCCTGCTCGAAGCCGACCATATCGTGCTCGGCGGGCTGAACGAGCTGGTCTGGCCGCCGGAGACGAAGACGGATTCCTTCATCAACCGGCCGATGCGGACCGAGCTCAAGCTGTCGCAGCCGGAGCGGAGGATCGGCCAGACCGCGCATGATTTCGTTCAGGCGCTGATGGCAAGGCAGGTGACGCTGACGCGGGCGCGCAAGGCCGGCGAATCCGAGACCATCGCCTCGCGCTTCTGGCTGCGGCTGAAAGCGGTGACGCCACCGCCGGCCTGGAGCCGGGCGAGCGCGGCCGGCAATCGATTGATTGCGCTGGCGGACCAGCTCAGCGCGCCCTCGCCAGTGCGGTCGACGGGACGGCCCGCGCCGAAGCCGGCGCGGCATCTCCAGCCGCTGTCGCTCAGCGTCACCGATGTCGAGACGCTCTATCGCGACCCCTATCAGATCCATGCCCGCAAGATCCTGAAGCTCGACGCGCTCGACCCCTTGATCGAGGATCCCACAGCCGCCGATCGCGGCAGCCTGCTGCACGACATCGTCGCGACCTTCGCGCAGACCTATCCCGAGCAATTGCCGGCCGATGCGCTCGGCCGCCTGATCGCCATCGCAGACCGGCTGTTCGAGGATTTTGCTGATACCCCGGAGGTGCGCGCCTTCTGGTGGCCGCGCTTCCTGCTCACGGCGGACCATTTCATCGCCTGGGAGGAGAGGCGGCGCGGGACCTTGGCGCGCGTCGCCGTGGAGCGCGGCACGGGCTTCGCCTTCACCCTCGCTGACGGTGCCGAACTGCGCTTGAGCGGCCGGGCCGATCGCATCGAGGTGACGCATGAGCCGAAGCTCAGGATCATCGACTTCAAGACCGGCGCGCCGCCGAGCAAGGCGCAGGTCGAGAAGGGTTTCGCGCCGCAATTGACGCTGGAAGCGGAGCTCGCGGCCCGCGCCGGCTTCCGCGACCTGATCGGTCCGACGCCGGTCGAGGCGCTGCTCTATCTCAAGCTGCATCATGATCCGAAGGCCTGGGCCAAGGATAGGCCGCTCGATTTCGACGGCGAGCCTTTGGCCGATGTCGCCGCGCGCCATCTCGAGCGCCTGCTGCAGCATCTCGACGCGCTGCGCAGCGGGCGCGAAGCCTTCGTCTCGCGGCGCGCGCCCGACTACATCAAATATGCCAGCCCCTACGACCAGCTCGCCCGCGTCAAGGAATGGTCGGCCGCCTCCAGCGAGGATGAGGGGGGCGAGGCATGAGGTCGGCACCCCAGATTCCGCCGCTGACGCAGCAAAGGCAGGCGCTCGCCGCCAACCCGCGCCTCAGCGCCTGGGTCTCGGCCAATGCCGGCTCGGGCAAGACCTATGTGCTGGTCAACCGCGTGCTGCGATTGCTGCTCGACGGCGTCGAGCCCGGCCGCATGCTCTGCATCACTTATACCAAGGCGGCCGCCGCCAATATGGCGAACCGCATCTTCAAGGCGCTCTCGGAATGGGCGACCATGCCCGATGCCCACTTGGCGGAGCTGCTCACGGCGCTGACCGGGAAAACCTCGTCCCCAGACCAGCGCGCAACGGCCCGGCGGCTCTTCGCGCAGGCGCTGGAGACGCCGGGCGGCCTGAAGATCGAGACCATTCACGCCTTCTGCACGCGGGTGCTGCAATCGGCCCCCTTCGAGGCGAATGTGCCGCCGCGCTTCGAGGTCGCGGATGATCTGGCCCAGGCCGAGATGCTGCGCGATGCGCGGCGCGCCTTGCTGACGCTGGTCGCAGCCGATCCGGAAGGCGCCGAGGCCAAGGCGCTCGGCCTGCTCGCCCGGCAGGCGGCGCAGGACACATTCGATGCGATGATGCAGGAGGCGCTGCGCCAGCGCGCCTTGTTCAGCGATGCGCAAGGCCGGGCACGAGACGCCGGCCAGATGCGCAACGGCATGGCGGCCTTCCTGCGCATCGCCCCCGATCTGACCACTGAGGAGGTGCAGGCCTCCTTCCGCCGGACGCTCGCCGGGCTGGGCGGGCTGCCGCGCCTGATCGCTGGGCTGGAAGCAGGCAGCGCGACGCGGCAGCTTTTCGCCGCGAACCTGCGCGTGCTGCTCGCCGGACAAGGCGACAGCGACCCGGTCGCCCAGTGCCGGCGCGGCTTCATCACCGAGGCCGGCAGCATCAACGCCAATATCCGCGGCAAGGGCAAATCCGAATTCGAGCCGGATCTGCTCTCGGTGCTGGAAAGCCTCGCAGCCGGTGTGCTCGCGGCGAGCGACCAGCTCAACGCCATTGCCATTCGCGACCGCAGCCATGCCTTGGCGCTGCTGGTGACGCGGATGCTCGCCTCCTATCAGCGTTTGAAGAACGAGCGCTCACTGCTCGACTATGACGACCTGATCGCCAAGACACGCTCGCTGCTCTCCCGTGTCGAGGCGACCTGGGTACTCTACAAGCTCGACGCCGGCATCGACCACATCCTGCTCGACGAGGCGCAGGACACCAGCGAGGCGCAATGGGCGATCCTGGGCAAGCTCGCCGAGGAGTTCAGCACCGGCCTCGGCGCAGGCGAGGACGCGCTCAAGCCACGTACCGTCTTCGTCGTCGGCGACGAGAAGCAGTCGATCTACGGCTTCCAGGGCGCGATGCCGAAGGCTTTTGGCGATGAGCGCCAGCGGCTCGGCCGACGCATCGAGGAGGCCGGGCAGCGTTTCGAGCCGGTCAGCCTCAACACCTCCTTCCGTTCAACCAGCGACATCATGCAAGCCGTCGATGCGGTCTTCGCCGCACCCGACCATGCGCGCGGCCTGGTCTTCGACGGCGCTCTGCGACCCGAGACGCATGACACGGTGCGCCGCAACGACCCCGGCTGCGTCGATCTCTGGCCGCTCTGCGCCAATGACCAGGGCGAGCCGCCCGACGCCTGGACGACCCCGGTCGACGCGGCCGAGCGGCGCAGCGGCATCGTCAAGCTGGCTTCCCGCATCGCCGGCGTGCTCGGCCGCTGGAGCCGGGCCGGGCAGGACGATCTCGGCCACCCCTTCGCGCCCGGCGACGTGATGATCCTGCTGCGCCAGCGCGGGGCGCTGTTCGAGACGATCGTCAAGGCGTTGAAGGATGAAGGCGTGCCCGTCACCGGCCGCGACCGCCTGACGCTCGCCGACCACCCGGCGGTCGAGGATCTGATCGTGCTCGGGCGGACGCTGCTGCTGCCCGATGACGACCTCACGCTCGCGACCGCATTGAAGACGCCGTTGATCGGGCTCGACGACGACGATCTGCTGCGCCTGGCGCCCGAGCGTGCCGGTTCGCTGCGCGAGGCGCTGCGAGAGGCCGGCGCGAACGAGCCGCGCTATGCGGCGGTCGAGCACAAGCTGGTCGCTCTGGCGGAAGAGGCCGGACGCTCCGGGCCGTTCCACTTCTTCGCCGGGCTGCTCGGCCCCCGCGGCGGGCGCAATCTGGCCTTGGCGCATCTGGGCGCCGAGGCCGGCGACGCGCTCGACGCCTTCCTCAATGCGGCGCTCGACCATGAGCGCCGCCATGGTCCTTCGCTCGCCGGTTTCCTGCAGCATATTTCCGGCACGGCGGCCGATGTGAAGCGCGACCTCTCCGCCAGCGCCGGCGAGGTCCGCGTCATGACCGTGCACGGCGCCAAGGGGCTGGAGGCGAAGATCGTCATCCTGGCCGATCTCGCGCCCGAACCCGGCGCCAAGCGTTTGCCCAAGATCCTCGCCGTCGACCCGCCGCGTGGGGCGCCTGTACCGCTCTGGCCGCCGGCCGGCGCGGAGGATGCGGAGGCGACGCGAGCCGCCAAGGCGCTGGTCGTGCAGCAGATGGTCGAGGAGCACCACCGCCTGCTTTACGTCGCGCTGACGCGGGCAGAGGACCGCCTGATCGTCTGCGGCGCGCAGCCCAAGGGTGAAGCCCCCGAGGGCAGCTGGTATGCGATGGTCGCAGCCGGGCTCGCCGGCTCCGAACAGGGCCTGCAGGACATAGCCGCGCCCGACGGCCAGGGCGTGATCCAGCGTTTCCGCGTTTCGGCGCCGCGCGCTGCCGAGCCCGCCAAAGCGCTGGACGCGCCTGGCGCGATCGAGATCCCCGCCTGGTTCGGCCGCCCGGCGCCGAGCGAGCACGAGCCCGCGCCGCCATTGAAGCCGTCGAGCGCGCTCTCCGCCGCCGACGGCACCGAACGGCCGGGCGACGGACCCTTCCTTGCCCAGGCCGCGAGCGCCGGCCGGTTGGCGCATCTGCTGCTGCAGATCCTGCCCGAAGTCGAAGCCGCACGGCGCGAGGCGGCAGCGCAGGCGCTGGCGGCGACGCGCGGCGGCGGCTTGCCGACAGAGCGGCGCGCGCGGATCGTCACGGCGGCGCTTGCCTTGCTGCGCGAACCCGCGCTGGCCGCGCTGTTCGCTGAAGGCTCGCTCGCCGAAGTGCCGGTCACCGGCGCGATCTCGCTGGTGGATGGTTCCCGGCGATTGGTGTCGGGCCAGATAGACCGGCTCGCGGTGACGCAGGATGAAGTCCTGATCGCCGATTTCAAGACCACGGCGCGGCCCCCCGCGAATGCGGCCGCGATCCCGCCCACGACCCTGGCGCAGCTTGCAGTCTATCGCGCGCTTGTCGGGGCGATCTATCCCGGCCGCCGCGTGCGGGCGCTGGCGATCTACACCGCGACGCTGACGACGCTCGAGCCGGACGGGCATGATCTCGACGCCGTCTTGGCGCAAATGGCAGACTTGGCGCAAATGGCAGACTTGGCGCAAATGGCAGACTTGGCGAAAATGGAAGACCTGGCGAAAATGGCAGGTTAGCCTTGCTTCAAGGGCCTGCGACCGTGCCTTGACCCGGGCCTTGCGCATTCATAGCTTCACGGCGAATGCAGCGCTGCTGCCAAACAGATTGTGAAAGGCGACCAAGCCATGGCGACGACCAAAGTGACCGATGCGAGCTTCGAGGCGGATGTCCTGAAGTCCTCCGAGCCGGTCGTGGTGGATTTCTGGGCGGAATGGTGCGGTCCCTGCCGCATGATCGGCCCGGCGCTTGAGGAAATCGCCGGCGAGATGAACGGCAAGGTCAAGATCGTGAAGATGAACGTCGATGAGAACCAGGCGATCCCCGCCCAGTTCGGCATCCGCTCGATTCCGACCCTGATGCTGTTCAAGGACGGCAAGCTGGCCTCGCAGAAGGTCGGCGCCGCCCCCAAGAGCGACCTGTCGCGCTGGATCGCCGGCTCCGTCTGAAGGCTACGCTCGATCCGACAAAAAGGAGCCCGCCTTCCCTGGGGAAGGCGGGCTTTTTCGTCTTCTGCGTGGTCGAGGCGGGCTCGATCAGGCCTTGCTGCGGTTATCGACGCTCCAGGCGCCGGCGCCGGCGACAACGAGATAGAGGAAGATGAAGCAGTAGAGGATCGCGGCGTCGCCGCCATTCGCGATCGGGTAGAGGCTCCGGGGCGCGTGGAACATCCAGTAGGCATAGGCCATCTCGCCCGCGAGGATGAAGGCGACGGGGCGGGTCAGGAAGCCGACCAGCAGCAGCAGGCCGCCAAAAGCCTCGAGAATCGCGCCGAACCAGAACAGCGTGAAGGCGGCCGGAAGGCCGCTGGCCGGCGCCACGGGGAAGCCGAAGAGCTTCTGCGTGCCATGGGCGATGAAGATCAGCGCCGTGACGATGCGCAGCAATCCGAGCATCTGGGGCGAATAGCGCTGGAGGGAGTTGAGGGCCTGCATGTATCTCTCTTTCTGTACAGCTTGCGATTTCGACATTGAATCTTCGTCGATCCGGAATTGTCGTCGACACTCGGAGAATCGATCGAGGCATCACCACCCGAAGGCTTAATTTGCGCTTGATAGGCAGATTGTCGCAGGTGACGCAATATTCTCCGCGCAGCGATACAGGCTTGCATGATTGCAACATCTTCACGTTCACGTGACGCTGCGACGCGCGCCCCTCTGCCCCAGGCTTAACCACCCCTTAAAAGCGCCATGTTTCACTCCTGTTTGACGCGAGGGCAGCTTTACCTTTTTGAGAATGTGCCGACAGGCTTGAACGGGGCGGAATGAACGACAGGACGAGACGGGGCGAACGGCGCGAGCCGTCATTCGAACGCGGCCGCGACGAAAGCCGCGACGATTTCGACATGCGTCTGTCCGACGACGATCGCCCTGGGCGCGGCAACCGCGCGCCCGCCCGTTATGACGAGCGGCGCGAAGCTCCGCGACGCGACAAGCGCAGCGGTGGCGGCAATGGCGGTGGCGGCCGGCGGCGCAAGCGCAAAGGCCGCTCGCTGCTCGGCGGCCTGTTCTACTGGACCATGGTGCTCGGCCTCTGGTGCGCCATCGGGCTGGGCGGGCTGATCGCCTATCACGCCGCGCAATTGCCGCCGATCAACCAGCTCACCGTGCCGAAGCGACCGCCCAATATCGCGATCCTCGCCGCCGACGGCACATTGCTCGCCAATCGCGGCGAGACCGGCGGGCGCACCATCACGATCGGCGAGGTGCCGCCCTATCTGCCCAAGGCCTTCGTGGCGATCGAGGACCGGCGCTTCTACGAGCATTTTGGCATCGATCCCATCGGCCTGGCCCGCGCCATGGTCAATAACCTGCGCCGCAGCGGCGGCGTGCAGGGCGGCTCGACGCTGACGCAGCAGCTCGCCAAGAACCTGTTCCTGACCCAGGAACGCACCGCCGCGCGCAAGATCCAGGAGGCGATCCTGGCGCTGTGGCTGGAGCGGACCTACTCCAAGAACCAGATTCTCGAACTCTACCTCAACCGGGTCTATTTCGGCTCGGGCGCCTATGGCGTCGAGGCGGCGGCGCAGCGCTATTTCAACAAATCGGCGCGCTCGGTGACGATCGCGGAGGCCGCGATGCTGGCTGGCCTCGTGCAGGCGCCCTCGCGGCTCGCGCCCAACCGCAACCCGGACGCCGCCGAGAAGCGGGCCCAGCTCGTGATCGCGGCGATGGCCGATCAGGGCCTGATCTCGCAGGCCGCGGCCAAGACCGCGCTGGTCGCCCCGGCCGAAGCCGCCGAACGCAGCGGCGCAGGCTCGGTCAATTATGCCGCCGACTATGTCATGGACGTGCTCGACGACTTCATCGGCGCAGTCGAGGGCGACGTCACCGTGCTGACGACGATCGACACCAAGCTGCAGGCCTCGGCCGAGACGACGCTGGTGGAGGCGCTGGCGGCGCAAGGCGGCAAGCTCAGCGTCAGCCAGGGCGCGGTCGTCTCGATGGCGCCGGACGGGGCGCTACGGGCGCTGATCGGCGGGCGCGACTACACCAAGAGCCAGTTCAACCGCGCCACCGCCGCCAAGCGCCAGCCGGGCTCGTCCTTCAAGCCCTTCGTCTATCTGACCGCGCTGGAGCAAGGCCTGACGCCGGACACGATCCGCGACGATTCGCCGGTCTCGATCAAGGGCTGGGAGCCGGAGAATTATTCCCGGAGCTATCGCGGCCCGGTGACGCTGCAGACCGCCTTCGCCCATTCGCTCAACACCATCGCCGCCCGGCTCATCCAGGAGGTGACGCCGAAGGAGGTGGTCCGCACCGCGCAGCGTCTCGGCATCTCGTCCAGCCTGCAGCCCAATTTTTCGCTGGCGCTGGGCACCTCCGAGGTCACGCCGGTGGAGTTGACGACGGCCTATGCCACCTTCGCCAATGGCGGGCAATCGGTGCTGCCCTATGTCATCCGCGAGGTGAAATCGGCCGCCGGCAAGGTGATCTATGCCCGCAAGGGCTCAGGTTTCGGCGCCGTGGTGCAGCCGCAGACGCTCTCGATGATGAACACCATGTTCCATGAGGTCATGATCAGCGGCAGCGGCACCAAGGCCAACATTCCCGGCTGGGAGGTCGGCGGCAAATCGGGCACGACGCAGGATTTCCGCGACGCCTGGTTCGTCGGCTTCACCGCCCGCCTCGTCACCGCCGTCTGGCTCGGCAATGACGACAACAGCCAGATGAAGCGGGTCGCCGGCGGCGGGCTGCCGGCCGAGATCTGGGGCAAGTACATGAAGGCCGCCCATGCCGGACTGCAGCCTGCGCCGCTGCCGGGCGGGCTCTGGCGCAGCGGGCCGAAATCGATCTTCGACAATGGCGCGCCGGTCGCGGCCGCCCGCCCGCCGGCCAATACGCAGACGGCCGACAGCGAACGCAGCTGGGTGCCGCCGGCGCCGCAGGAGAAGAACCTGCTGCAGAAGCTGTTCGGCGGCTAAGCCGGCTCGGTTGTTCGCTGGAACCTCCCCGTCATTCCGGGGCAGGCCGCAGGCCTGAGCCCGGAACCCAGAACCGCTGATGTCAAAGGGTTAAGGCGCTTCTGTCGCCGTGCCTTGTTCTGCTGAACCTGGGGTTATGGGTTCCGGGCTCGCTGCTGCGCAGCACCCCGGAATGACGGCGTGGGTCCGAGCAAAAGCGGCGGCCCCTCAGCCCTTGCTGGCGCGGATCGCCGTGCTCGCCTTGAACAGGACCAGCGCGGCGACACCCAGCGCCGACATCACCAGCGGCAGCGGCAGCGCCGTGCCTTGCAGGGCATGGCCGACGAGAAGCCCGACGCAGGCCGAAAGCAGCATCTGGCAGAGCCCGTTGAAGGACGAGGCGGCGCCGGCCCTGTCGGGGAACGGCATCATCGCCGAGGCTTGCGATTGCGGCATGGTCAGCCCGACGCCGCAGGCATAGAGCGCCATCGGCACGACCACGCCGAACGGCCCGCCGATACCGGCCGCGACACAGATCAGCATCACCACGCCACCACCGGCGAGACAGGCCACGCCGATCGCGATGACGCCGTCCAGCCCGCGCGAGCCGACGAGGCGCTGGGCGATGATGGTGCCACCGATGAAGCCGAGGACGCCGAAGCCGAAGGACAGGCCGTACTGCACCGGCGACAGGCCGTAGACGCCGATCAGCACGAAGGACGAGCCCGAAATGAAGGCGAAGAGCCCGGCATAGGCCAGCGCGGTCAAGCCGACATAGACGCGAAAGGCGCGGTTCTGCAGCAGCACGCCGAAGCCGCGGAAGATCGCGGGGATGGAGAGCGCGCCGGGCGTGCGCGCCCTGAGCGTCTCAGGCATGACGAGGATGATCGTCGCGGCGAGGCCGAGCGCGAAGACGAGCGAGGCGACGAAGGTCGAGCGCCAGCCGAAGGCGTCCTGCAGGACGCCGCCGAAGACCGGCGCGATGGCCGGCACCAGCCCCATGATCATGCCCATGCGCGCCATTTCGCGGCCGGCGCGCGGCCCCTCATAGAGATCGCGCACCATGGCGCGGCCGAGCACGATCGGGCCGGAGGCGCCGAAGGCCTGGACGGCACGTGCCGCCGTCAACGCTCCGATCGAAGGCGCGAGCGCACAGGCGAGCGTCGCCAGCAGGAACAGGGCCAGCCCCGCGAGCAGGATGGGCTTGCGACCGAGCCGGTCGGAAAGCGGACCCCAGATGATCTGACCGCCGGCATAGCCGAAGAGGAAGGAGGATAAGGTCGCCTGCGCGCCCGCGACATCCGTCTCCATCACCCGCACGATCTCGGGCAGCGACGGCAGGTAGAAATCGGTCGAGAGCGGCCCAAGCGCCGTCAGCATGGCGAGGACGGCGGTCATCGCCAGCGTATCGGGACGGAGTTTCATGGCAGCCGAGATGCTCGTGGAGGATCGCTGTTGTGGAGCGCGACGCTGGCGGGATCAAGCGGTTCGGCACGAACATAGCTGGAAACGTAATGCGAAATGCGCTACATCTGTCGCGCCTTGAACAGGATTTCGCCGATGCCCCGCGCCGCCCGCAAGGATCATCCGCTTTCGATGCGGCTGCCCGAAGCCGATATCTCGATCATCGACCGGGCGGCCAAACTGCGCGGGCGGTCGCGAACGCAGTTCGTACGCGACGCGGCGGTTCGCGCGGCGGAAGAGGCGATCATGGAGGATCGCCCGATCCGGATGAGTGCGGAGGGGTTTGCCGAGTTCGTCGCGATGTTGGACCGTCCCCCCGAGGTCGTACCTGCGATTGCCGAGCTGTTTCGACGGCGTGCGCCATGGGAACATGATGAATCCGGCGAAAGTCGCTGACATTGGTTTCCGCTCCGGAGCCTCTTTCAGAGCAGCACGATCTGTCGACATTCGACTGCGGCAAGCCGGCGCTCGACCAATGGCTGAGGCAGCGTGCCTTGTCGAACCATCACAAGGGCTTCACCGCAGTCATGGTGATTCAATCCGAGCGGCGCGTGATCGGCTATTACGGCCTGGCTCCCACGGCCATTACACCGACCGCATTGTCGCGCTCACTGCGGACCGGTCAACCGCCGGACCCGGTTCCATGCCTGCTGTTGGGCCAATTGGCGACCGACCGTCGCTGGAGTGGTCAAGGCATCGGAACAGGACTGCTCAAGCATGCATTCGGGCGCTGTGTTCAGGTTGCCGGACTGATCGGCGGCCGGGCTCTTCTGGTTCGAGCCATCGACGATGAGGCTCGGAGCTTCTGGCTTCGACGCGGCTTTGTGCCCTCGAACAGCGACCCGATGATGCTGGCTAGGTCGTTGCAGGATATCGCTGTGTCCGTGAGATCAGGCGCGCGCGCATGACGGCGAGCCTCAGCCAAAGCCGTGCAGCCCCGCGCCATGGCGCTTGAGCCAGATCTCCGCCTCTTCCGTGCGCGGGCAGAGCTTGTGGGTCAGGGCCCAGAAGCGGTGCGAATGGTTCATCTCCTTGAGATGGGCGACCTCATGGGCGGCGAGATAGTCGAGCACCAGCGGCGGCGCCAGGATCAGGCGCCAGGAGAAGTTCAGATGGCCCTTGGACGAGCACGAGCCCCAGCGGCTGGTGGTGTCGCGGATGGTGATCTTGCGCGCCGGGATGCCGAGCGTGGCCGTGTGCGTTCTGACGGCGCGCTCGAGATCATCGAGCGCGGCGCGGCGCAGGAAATCCTTGACGCGGCGAGGCACATGCACCGCCTCCCCCGCCACCGCGATGATCGCCGTGCCGTCCTTGTCGGTCGTGGCGTGGGTGACGCCGCGTACCTTCGACCAATGCACGATGCGGTGCGGCACGCCGCGATAGGGGATGCTCTGACCGGGCTCGAAAGGAACCGATAGCGGCCGCTTGGCGAGACGCGCCGCGATCCAGCCGCCATGCTTCTCGGCGAAAAGCCGCCCCGTCGCGAAATCGGCGCGTTCGGGCAAGGTCAGCGTGATCTCGCCTGTCGCCTGCGAGACACGCAAGGTCATGCGGCGCGCGCTCGCCCGCCGCTTGACCACGACCGGATAGGTCGTGCCGGCATGGGGAACCTCGACCTTGTCGGGATCGGGCTGCCGCTTGAACAGAGAGAGCCGCATCGCGCGCAATGGTGCCGGATTCGCAAGCTTTGCGGAAGAGGCGAAAACACTCTAAGGGCGGACGGTCGGTGAACAGGGTCACGCCGCCCGGCTTCTTGACGAGAGATTGAGGCTTTCGGCGCGGCGCCTGTGCGGCGCGAAGCGGACGCAGGCGTCGCGACATGAGCCCACCCAATTTGTATGGATGACAATGCCATGGCGTATTGATATGACTGTCCATACAGATTTTGGAAGACACCCGCATGACCCTGCAAATCCGCGACGATCGCGCCCGCGAACTCGCCCAGCAGCTCGCTCGCAAGCGCAAAGTGACGATGACCGAAGCCGTGATTCAAGCGCTCGAGGGCGAATTGCGCCGCGAGACTGAGAAAGAGCCGCTGGCCACTCGGCTGAAACGGATCGCGGCCGAACTCGCGGCCAAGGGCGAGCCGGGTGGCCGCGCCATGACGAAGGACGAAATCGACGCGATGTGGGGCCATTGATGTTCGTCGATACGTCGGTCATCGTCGCGATCCTGGCCGACGAGCCGGAGGCGGATGGCTTCGCCCTAAAGCTCTCGGCCGCGCCCCATCGCTACACCTCGGGGCTTGTCATTCTTGAAGCGGCGATGCGGCTGTCGAGCTTGCTCAGAGTCGATCCGATCGAGGCGGAAATCCGCATCCAGCAGGTTTTGGAGGAGGCCCGAATTTCAATCGTCCCGATCAATGGCAGCATCGCCAAAAAGGCTGCGGCCGCCTTCGCGGCGTTCGGCAAGGGCCGCGGCCATCCGGCCCAGCTCAATCTTGCCGACTGCATGTCCTATGCCTGCGCCCAAGCCTATCGCGTTCCCCTGCTGTTCAAGGGCAACGACTTCTCCCAGACCGACATTCAGGTGGCCTGAGAGACCGTTTCCGCCAAAAGATCAGCTCGCGATCTTCAGCGCCTTGCGGGCCTCGGCCGCGCTCGCATCGCGCCGAATCTTGGCCGCGTCCATGTCGAGGCTGACCATGAAGTCCGAGATGCGCGGGGCGATCTCGGAACGGAAGCGCGAGCCGTTGAAGACGCCGTAATGGCCGACGCCCTTCTGAAGGTAATGGACGCGCTTGTCGGCCGGGATATTGGCGCAGAGATCATGGGCGGCCTGGGTCTGGCCGACGCCGGAGATGTCGTCCTTCTCACCCTCGACCGTCATCAGCGCGACGCGGCGGATGGCCTTGAGATCGACCGGCTTGTCGCGATGCATCATCGTGCCCTTGGGCAAGGCATGCTCGACGAAGACGGTCTCGACGGTCTGAAGATAGAACTCGGCGGTCAGGTCCATCACCGCCATGTACTCATCGTAGAAGTCACGATGCTTCTCAGCGGAATCGCCATCGCCCCGAACCAGATGCTTGAACATGTCGTAATGGGCAGTGACGTGCCGATCGAGATTCATCGCCATGAAGCCCGAGAGCTGCAGGAAGCCGGGATAGACGGCGCGGAAGAAGCCCTGGTTCGGAAAGGGTACGGTGGTGATGCAGTTGTTGCGGAACCAGTCGATGCCGCGATCCATCGCGAGCTTGTTGACCTCGGTCGGCGAGCGGCGCGTATCGATCGGCCCGCCCATCAGCGTCATCGAACGCGGAGCGCACGGATCGTTCTCCGCTTCCATGCGGGCGATTGCGGCGAGCACCGGCACGGAAGGCTGGCAGACGGCCATGACGTGCGTGTCGTCGCCGAGCATCTGCAACATGGCGATGACGTAGTCGATATAATCATCGAGATCGAAGCGCCCGGCCGAGAGCGGCACATGGCGAGCATCGACCCAATCGGTGATGTAGACCTCATGGCCGGGCAGGAAGGCCTCGACCGTGCCGCGCAGCAGCGTGGCGTAGTGGCCCGACATCGGCGCGACCAGCAGCACCTTGGGCTGCGGCTTGCGGCGGCCCTCGATCTTGCGATCGAAATGGATCAGCTGGCAGAACGGCTTGTCCCAGACGATGCGCTCCTCGACCGCGACCTTGACGCCGTTGATCGTGGTCTCGGCCAGGCCAAAGGCCGGCTTGCCATAGCGACGCGTGCTGCGCTCGAACAATTCGCAGGAGGCGGCGATTGTGCGCCCAAACGGCGTGTAGCTCAGCGGATTGGCCGGGTTCTTGAAAGCGAGCTGCATCGCGTCGGAGAGGCCGCGCGCGGGGCTCACCATCATGTGCACGGCTTCGAAGGCATGGTAGGCAAACGACATGGCGGCCCCGTACATGCGAAATCGGTCTTTCGGTCGCGGCGACGATTCATGATGCGCCGCAACAGGGAACGCACCGTAAGTGGTATTTGTTCTCATACAACCCGGCTAAAGACTAAGATTTCGCTGCGATGCCGATCTGCCACAGGATATTGCTGACGATGCCGCACTGGCCCGCGTCCGGAACAAGGCCGTGACGCCCCCCGATTTCCTGGAGTCGGCGCTCGCCCGGTCGAGCCGGCATTTGCGTCTCGACACGCTGGTCAGGCTGCGCTGGCTCGCGATCTCGGGCCAGAGCCTGGCCGTGGCGGGCGTGCATTTCGGGCTCGGCTTCGTCTTGCCCTTCGGCTGGTGCTTCGCCGTCATCGCCGTCTCGGCCTGGCTCAATATCGCGCTGCGCATCCGCTTCCCGCTCAGCCACCGCCTGACGGCGGGCGCTGCGACCGCGTTGCTGGCCTTCGACATCATCCAGCTCGCCGCGCTGCTCTACCTCACCGGCGGGCTGCAGAACCCCTTCTCGATCCTGTTCCTCGCGCCGGTGATGATCTCGGCGACGGCGTTACCGCCGCAGCGCACCTTGCTGCTCGGCATGCTCGGCGTGGCGCTGGCGACAGGGCTCAGCTTCGCGCATCTGCCGCTGCCCTGGGCCGGCGAGGGCCGCCCGGTGCTGCCACCCTATTACCAGGCCGGAAACTGGATCGCGCTCGTGCTGGGCCTGGGGTTTACCGGCATCTATGCCTGGCGCGTCGCCAAGGAGGCGCGCGACCTCTCCGACGCGCTCACCGCCACCGAGCTCGTGCTAGCGCGCGAGCAGCATCTCTCGCAGCTCGACGGGCTCGCCGCCGCCGCCGCCCATGAGCTCGGCACGCCGCTCGCCACGATCGCGCTGGTGGCACGCGAGCTTTCGCGCCTGGCGCCGGCGGAAGGCGAAATGGCCGAGGACATCGCGCTGCTGCGCGAGCAGGTCGAGCGCTGCCGCGGCATCCTCGGCAAGCTCACCTCGCTGCAGGACGATGATGGCGGTCCTCTGGACGAGCTGTCGCTTCGCCTGCTGATCGAGGAGGCGGCCGGGCCGCAACGCCCCTTCGGCATGCCCTTCGAGATCGCGATGCAGGGCGAGAAGCCCGAACCCATCTGCCGCCGCAACCCCGGCATGATCTATGGCCTCGGCAACATCGTCGACAATGCGGTCGATTTCGCCCGGGCGGCCGTGACCATCACGGCGCGCTGGGACGACAACCAGGTCACGCTGATCATCGCCGATGACGGGCCGGGCTTTCCAGCGGACGTGCTGATGCGCGCAGGCGAACCTTACCTCACCCATGGGGCGGGCGAGAACCGCGCCGGCGGCGGGCTGGGCCTGGGCCTCTTCATCGCCAAGACGCTGCTCGAGCGCGGGGGGGCCGCGATCGAGTTCTCGAATCTGCCTGCGCCCGCGAGCGGCGCCTCGATCAGGATCAGTTGGCCCAGAGCTGTGTTCGAGGCCGGCCTGCGCCCGCAAGGGGCTACAAACTCGGGCGCTTCGGCCCTACATAGAGCTGGGTGACCGCCCCCTGCCGGATGCGCAGCGGCGGCAACCGCGCTACAATTCCGTCGGGACAGGCCCGGCGGAAGGAGAGTTCCGATGCAAGATGTGCCGAGCGAAGCCGCCCCGACCGAAACCGTGGCGGATATGTCCCTGCTGCTGGTCGACGACGACAAGCCGTTCCTGACCCGGCTGGCGCGCGCCATGGAGGGACGCGGCTATCTGGTGCGGACCGCCGAAAGCGTCTCGGCCGGGCTTGCCGCCGTCGAAGAAGCCGCCCCGGCCTTCGCCGTGATCGATCTGCGCCTCGCCGACGGCAACGGACTCGATGTGATCGCGCGGTTGAAGGAACGCAGGCCCGACGCACGCGGCATCGTGCTGACCGGCTATGGCAATATCGCGACCGCCGTCAGCGCCGTGAAGCTCGGCGCCTTCGACTTCCTCGCCAAGCCCGCCGATGCCGACGAGATCCATTCGGCCTTGGCCGCCTCGCGCAATGCCCGCCCGATGCCGCCGGAAAACCCGATGTCGGCCGACCGGGTGCGTTGGGAGCATATTCAGCGCGTCTATGAATTGTGCAGCCGCAATGTCTCTGAGACGGCGCGCCGTCTCGGCATGCACCGACGCACCTTGCAGCGCATCCTGGCGAAGCGCGCGCCGCGATAGCTTTCAAAGCTATCGCCTTCACGTCATTCCGGGCGGAGCCCCCGGGGCCGATCTTCGATCGGCCCAAGGATAAACTCCGTGGAGACCCGGAATGACGGCGTTTCGTTCTCGATCGTGGCCGGCCAGCAAAATGCCGCGCAGCCTCACACCGGCGGCGGGTTGATCTGCTTGAATCCGCCTTCGCGCCAATAGGGATAATGCGGGTAGGCCGGCGTCACCGCGCTCGCCGCATCGAGCCGCGCGACCTGCTCGCGCGTCAAACTCCAGCCGACGGCGCCGAGATTCTGGCGCAGTTGCTCCTCGTTACGCGCGCCGATGATGACGCTGGAGACGCTCGGGCGGCGCAGCAGCCAGTTCAGCGCGATCTGCGGCACGGTCTTGCCGGTCTCCTCGGCGAGCGCATCCAGCACATCGACGATGGCGTAGAGCCGCTCATCGTCGACCGGCGGGCCGAAATCGGCGCTTTCATGCAGGCGGCTGCCGGCGGGAAGCGGTTGGCCACGGCGGAGCTTGCCGGTCAGGCGACCCCAGCCGAGCGGGCTCCAGACCATCGCGCCGACCTTCTGATCGAGCCCGAGCGGCATCAATTCCCATTCATAGTCGCGCCCGACCAGCGAGTAATAGACCTGGTGGGCGACATAGCGCGGCCAGCCATGGCGGTCGGCGGCGGCGAGCGACTTCATCAATTGCCAGCCGGAGAAGTTGGAGGCGCCGACATAGAGCAGCTTGCCGGCCCGCATGAGCGCGTCGAGCGCGCTCAAGACCTCCTCGACCGGCGTGGCCGCGTCGAAAGCATGGAGCTGCAACAGGTCGATACGGTCGGTGCGCAGGCGCTTCAGCGCCGCCTCGACGCCCGCGACCAGGCGCAGACGCGAGGTGCCGGCCTGCAAGGGGCCATCGCCCAATGGCAGGCCGAGCTTGGTCGAGATCAGCGCCTGATTGCGCCGGCCCTCCAGCGCCTCGCCCAGGATCGTCTCCGACGCGCCGCTGGAATAGACATCGGCCGTGTCGAAGAGCGTGACGCCCGCCTCCAGGCAGATGTCGACGAGGCGCCTGGCCTGCGCGACGTCGGTGTCGCCCCAGGCGCTGAAGAGCGGCCCCTCGCCGCCAAAGGTGCCGCAGCCGAAGCTGAGGGCGGGGACTTTCAGGCCGGATGCGCCGAGCTGTCGATAATCCATGAGATTTCTCCTGTGATTCAGATGGTCGCGACGCGGGCGCTGCGCCGCTCGATGGCGAGGCTCCAGGCGGCGAGGCCAAGCGCCGCCAGCGGCACCAACGCGGCGATCGGCGCGATGCCGGCGAGGCCCGGGCCATGGCTGATGACGAAGCCGCCGAGCCAGGCGCCGAAGGCATTGCCGAGGTTGAAGGCGGCGATATTGAGGCTCGACGCCAGCCCCTGGCCTACGCCGCCGGCCTGCTGCAGCACCCGCATCTGCAGCGGCGCGACCGTGGCGAAGGCGGCCGCTCCCAGCGCAAAGGCCGCAACGACAGCGCCGATCTTGCTGTGGAGGGCGAAGCCGGCTGCGACCATCACCAGCGTCAGCAACAGCAGCGTGCCGATCAGGGCGGGCTGGAGGCTGCGGTCGGCCCAGCGGCCGCCGAGCAGATTGCCGACGACGAGGCCGGCCCCGAAAACCAGCAGGATCGGCGAGACCGCCTCCTGGCTATAGCCCGCGAGCTCGACCAGCAGCGGCTGGATATAGGTGAAGACCGCAAAGACGCCGCCGAAGCCGAGCACAGTGATCAGCAGGCCGAGCTGGACCTGCGGCCGGGCCAGCACCGCAAACTCCTCCGAGAGCGGCGCCAGCGGCGCCGTCTCGCGAGCCTTGGGCACGAAAAGCGCCAGGATGACGAAAGCCAGGATGCCGATCGCGGTCACCGCCCAGAAGGTCGCGCGCCAGCCATAGGCCAGGCCGAGCCAGGAGCCGAAGGGCACGCCGAGCAGCGTCGCCAGCGTCAACCCCGTGAACATCACGGCGATGGCCGAGGCCTTGCGCTCCGGCGCGACAAGCCCGGTCGCGACGACCGAGCCGACACCGAAGAAAGTGCCATGCGCCAGCGCCGTGACGATGCGCGCGGCCATCAGCCAGCCGAAGCTGGGGCTAAGTGCACAGGCGAGATTGCCGAGAGTGAAGATCGCCATCAGGACGAGCAGGGTCGTCTTGCGCGGCAGCCCGCGGGTCGCGACGGTCAGGATCGGCGCGCCGACGAAGACACCGAGCGCATAGCCGGTCATCAGCAGACCGGCTGCCGGGATCGAAATGCCGAGATCACCCGAGACCTGCAGCAGCAGGCCCATGATGACGAATTCGGTGACGCCGATACCGAAGGCGCCAACAGTGAGGGCATAGAGTGCGACGGGCATGACGGCTTTCCCAGGAATGGTCAGGAGGCAGGGATATGGCCGTTCGCACGCCTATGAATTAGATTGCCGTCAGGACATTGATTTGTGAGGTGAAGTCATCATGCCGCGGCCAGACATCAACCGCTCCGGCGAGATGGAGGTGTTCGCGCGGGTGGTTGAGCTCGGCGGCTTCTCGCCGGCGGCGCGCTCCCTGCGGATGACGCCCTCGGCGGTGAGCAAGCTGATGGCGCGGCTCGAGGCGCGGCTCGGCGTGCGCCTGATCATCCGCTCGACCCGCAAGCTCCAGCTCACCGAGGAGGGCGCGACCTTTCATGCCGGGGCGTTGCGCGTGCTGGCCGATCTCGACGAGGCCGAGCGCTCGGTCGCCGCCTGCCAGATTCCGCGCGGACGGTTGCGGGTGAATTCGAACGTGCCCTTCGGCCGGCATTACCTGCTGCCGCTCGCGCCGCGCTTCATGGCCGCCCATCCCGGCGTGCAGCTCGACATCACCATCACCGACCAGGTCATCGACCTGATGGACGAGCGCGCCGATGTCGCGATCCGGGTCGGGCCGATGCGCCCCTCGCAGCTCGTGGCGCGCAAGCTCGGCGCAGCCGCGATGGCGATCGTCGCCTCGCCCGACTATCTCACCCGCCACCCGGCGCCCAGGAGCGTCGCCGATCTCGCACGGCACGACCTGATCACCTTCAACTTCGCTCGCCATTGCGACGAATGGCTGTTCCGTCTCGACGGCAAGCGCCTCTCCTCCCGGCCCATGGCCGCGTCACGGTCGGCGACGGCGAAAGCGCGCGGCAACTCGCCCTGAACGGGCAGGGGCTGGCGCGGCTCTCCCTCTTCCATGTCGGCCACGACATCGCGGCCGGCCGGCTCGTGCCGGTGCTGGAGGATTTCAATCCCGGCGATGTCGAGGAGATCAACGCGGTCTATGTCGGCCATGGCGGCCGCTTGCCAGCCCGCGTGCGCGCCTTCATCGACTTCCTGGTCGAGACGGTGGACCTGACGGCACCGCCCGAGGCCTCAACGCAGGAGCGCGCCGGCGTCGCCGAGGCTGTCGCCACTTAGCCGGGACCGTCGTTGCGAGGAGCGCCAGCGACGAAGCAATCCAGGGGGATGTCGAGCGAGCCCTCCTGGATTGCTTCGCTGCGCTCGCAATGACGGTCTCGGCAGAACAGAAAGCGGCCTAAAGCCCTGGATCCTCCAGCAGTGCCAATCGTCCAGCCGCCAGCTTGGCGAAGGCGATGGTCAGCGCCTTGCGCCTGGCGCCGCTGAGCGGGTGGCGGGGCGCGTCGCGCAGCATCTCGCCGCCATAGGCGTCGGCGACGATCAGCCCGACGTCCTCGGGCAGGATCTCGCGCGGGAATTCCGGCGCGACCGCGAAGAGGAAGCCGTCGCAATAGTCGCGATAATCCGGCCATTTGCCGTCGACGCGGTAATCCTCGACCCCGGATTTGACCTCGACCACGAGCAATTCACCCGACGGCGAGAGCGCGACGATGTCGCCGCGCCGACCATTGGCGAAGGTCATCTCCTTGACGATGGCGTAGCCGCGCTCGCGCAGATGCCGGCCCGCGCCACGGCAGACGGCGCGGGTGATGTCGGGCCGCGTCGGTGGCGGGTTCAGGCGGGCGTCGGTCAGGGACATGGCCCCATGTTCCCTGTTTGTGCCCGGCGCGGCAAGTCGAAATTTCTTTCAGCAGGTGTGTTGGAGCCCGACTGCCACGCTGCCATCCTCGCCGAAGCGCGTCATGGTCGGGCTTGACCCGACCATCTCCTAAACCAGAGCACTCTGGTCATGAGATTCTCGGGGCCAAGTGTTGTCTTGAGAGATATCGCCCGAGAGTGACGCTCTACGATGGATCCGGGACGACCTGCGGTCGCCCAGGATGACGGCGCGCTCTGTCTTGAAACGTGAGGCGCGACGATCATCACCCTCTAGGCATTTGCTTCGACTTGCTTATGGTGCCGCCGCCTTGGACAGCTTTCTCGCCCCCCTCCTGATCCTGATCGCCGCGGCCGCCATGTCGGCCGTGCTTTGCGTCGCCTTGCGGCCGCTGCTCACGCGCTATGCGCTGGCGCGCCCCAATGCACGCTCCAGCCACAGCATCCCAACGCCGCAGGGCGGCGGGATCGCGGTCCTGGCCGGAGCTTTCCTGGCGCTCGGCCCCGGCCTTCTGCTCGGCCCACTCCCGGCCGGGGCGCAAAACGATCTCCTGCTGGTCGGCGCTGCTGCGATTCTGCTCGCCATCGTCGGCGCCTGGGACGATATCCGGCCGTTGCCGGCGAGCCTGCGGCTCGTGCTGCAAGCGGCCTGCGTCGGGCTCGTCGTCGTCTATGCTGCGCCGGGCCTGCGGCTGTTTCCCGGTCTCATGCCGCTTGTGCTGGAGCGAGCACTGGCGCTGCTGGCCGGCATCTGGTTCGTCAATCTCGTCAACTTCATGGACGGGATCGACTGGATCACCATCGCCGGCATCGTGCCCCTGACCGGCGCCCTGGCGCTGGCTGGACAGGCGGGCGCGCTCGATCTGGGCAGCGGCTGGCTGGCGGCGGCGCTCTGCGGCGGGCTGATCGGCTTCGCACCCTTCAACAAGCCCCGCGCCCGGCTCTTCCTCGGCGATGTCGGCTCGCTGCCGATCGGCCTGCTCACGGCCTATCTGCTCTACAGGCTCGCCGGAAGCGGCGCTTTTGCGGCGGCACTGATCCTGCCGCTCTACCATCTCTGCGACGCCACCCTGACACTGCTGCGCCGATTGGCGCGTGGCGAAAAAATCTGGGAGGCGCATCGCTCGCATCTCTACCAGCAGGCGACCACGAACGGCTTCAGCGTGCTCGGCATCGTCACGCGGATCGCCATCCTGAACCTGGTCCTGATCGCGCTGGCCGCGCTCAGCCTGCGTATCCCCGGCCTCTGGGGACAACTCGCCTGCCTTGCAGTGGCACTGCTGCTGACCGCGGCTCTGCTGCGCGCCTTTGCCCGCCCGAAGGCCACCCATGGCTGAGCCGCGTATCCTCGTGACCGGCGCGAGCGGCTTCGTCGGACCACATGTCGTCGCGGCGCTGCGCGATGCCGGCTATCGCCTGCGACTGACGCAGCGCCGCGCCACCGCGGCCCCACCCGGCATCGAAACCGTCGTAACGGGCGACATGAGCGCGCCCATCGACTGGCGAGCCGCGCTGGAAGGCGTCGACCATGTCGTGCATATGGCCGGGCTCGCCCATGCCGGCCCCGGCCTCGATGAGGCGCTCTACCGGCAGATCAACACGCAGGCGACGCTGGATCTCGCTGAAGCCGCCAGGCAAGCGGGCATCGCGCGCCTGATCTATCTCTCCTCGATCAAGGCGCTGAGCGGGGCTTTCGACGGACCGCCCTTACGCGACGACGACAGCCCGGCGCCCGACGACGCCTATGGCCGCTCCAAGCTCGCCGCCGAGCAAGGCCTGGCCGGGCTCGATCTCGACTGGGTGAGCCTGCGCCCGGTTCTGATCTACGGGCCGGGCGTGAAGGCCAATATGGCGGCGCTGCTCAGGCTCGCACGCCTGCCCTTGCCCCTGCCGCTCGGCGGGCTCAACGCGCCGCGCTCGCTGCTGGCGGTGGAGAACCTGGCTGAAGCGATCCTGTTCGCACTGACGCCGGCCTGCCCGTCCCGCAGGAGCTATATCGTCTCGGATCCCGAGCCGATCAGCGTCGCGGAGATCATCACGGCGATGCGGGCGGGCCTGGAGCGCAAACCCGGACTGATTCCCGTGCCCGCACGATGGCTCGGCCTTGCCGCCCGTCTTGCCGGCAAGCAGGACGCCTTCGCCAAGCTGAGCGGCGGGCTCATCGCCGCGCCGGACGCTCTGCTCAGGGCCGGTTGGCGGCCGCGGGTCGCGATACCGGCAGCTCTGGCCCGGCTTGCGGCTTCGCCCGCAGCCTGAAATCGGGGATCGCCTCGTCGAGGATGGCCTCGGCGGCGGCGCGCTCGTCATTCTTGATGCCGACTTCGAGCCGCGCCAGCCAGCCCTGCATGCGCGAACGCCCGGCGAAGATCGGCTTGGCCGCCATGACGCCGTCGAGCCCCGTCTCGGCCTTGGGCTCGTCGCGCGCGAACAGGATCTCGTTGAGGCGCTCGCCCGGCCTGACGCCGGTGACCGCGATCTCGATATCGATGCCGGGCTCATAGCCGGCCAGCCGGATCATCCGCTCGGCCAGGTCCATGATTTTGACGGGCTGGCCCATCTTGAGGATGTAGACGGCGGCGCGCTCGGCCTCGGGCTCGTCGCCGCGTGCATGCGAGGCGGCGGTCAGGACGAGATCGCAGGCCTCGCGGATCGTCATGAAATAGCGGATCATCTCCGGATCGGTCACCGTCACCGGACCGCCGCGCTCGATCTGCGCCTTGAATTTCGGCACCACCGAACCGACCGAGCCCAGCACATTGCCGAAGCGCACGGCGACCAGCCGCATGCCGGCGGCGGCGGCGACGAACTCGGCATCGCGCGACTGGACATACATCTCGGCGAAACGCTTGGTCGCGCCCAGCATCGAGACGGGCTCGATCGCCTTGTCGGTCGAGATCAGCACGAAGATCTTGGCGCCGGCCGCGATCGCGGCGTCCGTCACATTCACCGAGCCGAAGACGTTGGTCTTGATGCCTTCCGTCCAGTCGGCTTCCAGATAGGGCACATGCTTCAGCGCCGCCGCGTGGATGACGATGTCGGGCGCGAAGGCGGTGAAGAGCGGCGTGATGCGGGCGCGGTCGCGCACATCGGCCAGCGCGCCATTGACCACGGTCTGGTGGCCCTGGGCGATGAGCTCCTCGGTGATCTGGAAGAGCGCAGGCTCCGAGCTCTCGACGATCAGCAGTTCGGCGGCGCCGAAGGCGGCGCAACGCAGGCAGATCTCGGAACCGATCGAGCCGCCGCCGCCGGTGACCAGCACGCGCTTGCCCTTCAGGAAGGAGCCCAGGCGCTCGCGATCGATCGTGACCGTGGGGCGAACCAGCAGATCCTCGATCTCGAGCGGTGCGAGCTCGGTGTCGCGCATGCCCTCGCCCAGGCTGTCGACGCGCGAAATCGGCAAGGCGAGCTTGCGCGTGCGCGCCAGCCATTTATCGGGCTCGGCTTCGGGAACAAGCGCGCTCGCCGTTGCGACGATGCGGCGGAAAGGCTCGCCGCGCTCGGCGGCGTCCAACGCCACCGTCTCGATCTCCGCCAGCAGGCCCAGCACCGGAACACCGCGGATCGACTGGCCGAGATCATCCGCGCGCGGCGACAGGATGCCGGCCGGCCGCAGATTGCGCATGGTGCCGGCCTCCATGGCGCGGATCACCATCTCGACCTCGACGCCGCGCCCGAGCAGCAGCGCCGGCAGGGTCTGGCCGCGCTGCGCCAAGTGCTTGGAGCGGGAGTATTTGAAATAGCGATAGGCGAGCCTGGGGCCGCCGAGCAGCGCGTTCTGCACCAGCCAGTAGAGCGCGATGGTGATCTTGCCGAAGAAGAACGTGCCATAGAGGTTCGGCGCAACCAGGACATAGTCGGCCACGAGCAGGGTCAGGCTCAGGATCGAGACCGCCTTGACGATGTTCGACAGGTCCGGCAGCGAGGCGAAGCGCCATTTCGAGCGGTAGAGCGAGAAGAACCAGTAGACCAGCCCGGCATAGGCGACGAAGAACGGCAGGCCGCGCGGCAGCAGCCTGAGATGCTCGGCGAGCTGCCAGTTCTCGAAACGGATGACGAAGACGAGCCAGATCGCCAGCGCCGTGACCACGAGATCATGGACGATGACGGCGAGCTTCTTGAGATTCTGTTTGGAGAAAGAGGCCATGGCAGGCGGGGTATCCCGCTCCCCGGAGGGCTTGTCAACGCAAGCGGAGGCCGGAGCCGCTCAAGCGGCGCCGACCGGCGGCTCCAGCGCGGCCATGATGAAGTCGATCATCTCGTCGATGCTGGGCCCCGGCATGCGCGAGCATTGCGACATCAGCAGCGGGTGATGAAAGCGGATCATCGCCGTGCGGATGCAGCGGGTGGCCTCACCGGGATCGACCTTCCGGAACGCCCCGCTCTCGACGCCCTCAGTGACGACCTTGCACATCAAGGCGTCGAACCGGGCGATATGGCCCAGGATCGCGTCCCAGCTCTCCTCCATTGCCGCGCAGACCATCTCATGCATGCGCTGCTGGTCGGCATAGCGGGCCTGGTTGATGCGGTAGGAGGTCTGCAGCATGTCGCGCAGGCGGTCAGTCACCGGCCGGTCCTGAGCCGCGATCTCAGCCAGCGCCGCTTCGTGCTCGCCCTTGTAGCGCGCCAGCACCGCCTCGTTGATCGACTTCTTCGAATCGAAAAAGCGATAGACGTTGGCCGGGCTCATGCGCAGCGATTTGGCGATGTCGGCAACCGTCGTCTTCTGGTAGCCGATGTCGCGAAAGAAGCGCTCGGCCGTGTCGACGATGGTTTGCCTGGTATCGCGTTCAGGATGGCTCAACGCGGTTGTCCGATGTGCTGATTGGCAGGCAGTCTTCGGAATTTGTTGGTATGACGAATTTCATCATTCGTCAACTTCATGACAGACAAAGACTTTAGCCGATTTGTGCAAGGTGCCGATTGCACATTCTTGCCGCCGATCGCCCCCGGACAGCGGGCGATTGCACCCGGCTCAGGCGAATCCGGCCCTCTGCCGCGCCAGCGCCAAAAGCGCCTCGACATCGAGATGGGCCGCCAGATGGTCCGCCAGCCGGTCGAGCGTGGCATCGACATCGGCCTCGTAGGAGAATTCAGAGGCAACGCCGCCGACCGCCGCAAGCCAGGCCGTGCGGACCGGATCGGCCGAGAAGACGCCATGCAGATAGGTGCCGACGACGCGGCCATCCGGGCTCGCTGCACCGTCAGAGCGGGTACCGACGCGAAACGGCGCTCTTGCGGTGTCGGCGCCCTGCGTGCTGCCGAGATGGATCTCATAGGCGCGGCCGCTGGCACCGCTCGCCGCATGGGCGATATCGACCTCGCGCACGGTCTTCTCGCGATCGAGCACCGTTTCGACATCGAGCAGGCCCAGCCCCGCAGCTTCGCCGGCCGGCCCCTCCAGGCCGAGCGGATCGCGCACGACACGGCCCAGGATCTGATAGCCGCCGCACAGGCCCAGCACATGCCCACCACGCCGCCGATGCGCCAGGATGTCGATATCCCAGCCCTCGCTGCGCAGAACGGCGAGATCGCGCAGCGTCGTCTTGGAGCCGGCAAGGATAATCAGATCCGCGTCGCCCGGCAGCACCTCGCCACGCCGGACCAGGACGAGATCGACGCCGGGCTCGGACTTCAGCGGATCGAGATCATCGAAATTGGCGATGCCCGGCATCACTGGAACCGCGATCTTCAGGCCGGCGCCGGGCTTGCGCGCGCCCGAGCGCAGGTCGAGCCCGTCCTCCGCCGGCAGCCTCGCGGCTTCCGCGAACCAGGGCACGACACCCAGGCAGGGCCAGCCGGTCGCGGCCTGGATCGTCTCGACGCCGGCGCGAAACAGGCTGGCGTCGCCACGGAAGCGGTTGATGGCGAAGGCCCGGAGCATGGCGCGATCGGCCTCCTCCAGCACCGCATGCGTGCCAACGAGGCTGGCGATGACGCCGCCGCGATCGATGTCGCCGATCAGGATCGCAGGCACGCCGGCCGCACGGGCGAAGCCGAGATTGGCAATGTCGCGCGCGCGCAGATTGGTCTCGGCCGGCGAGCCCGCGCCTTCGACGATGACCAGATCGGCCCCAGCGCATAATCGCTCGAAGCTTTCCAGCACCTGAGGCAGGAAGTCGCCGCGCCTGGCATAGTCGCCAGACGCCAGATGGCCGGCGACACGCCCCTGCAGCACGATCTGGCTGCCGGTCTCGCTTTCGGGCTTGAGCAGCACCGGGTTCATGTCGACATGGGGCGCGATGCGGGCGGCGCGGGCCTGCAGGGCCTGGGCGCGGCCGATCTCGCCGCCCGGCGTCGCCGCCGCATTGTTGGACATGTTCTGCGGCTTGAATGGCGCGACCTTCAGCCCGCGATCGGTGAAGAGGCGGCAAAGCCCCGCGACGATCAGGGATTTCCCGACATTGGAGCCGGTGCCCAGGATCATGATTGCGGGGGTGCGCGCTAAGCTCATGCGCTGTGATTAGAGCATGCCCGCGCAAAGGGGGAGCCGGTTTTCGGCATCATGCCCGCACCGTCGCCGAGAGCTGCAGGCAGTAGCCGCAGCAGTCTCTGAAGACGCGGTGCAAAAAAGGGGGGTCACCGGTTCACGCCAATATCCCGCAACGTCAAAGGGGCGAAGCCGCCGCGGGCGCCCGTCGTGAACCGGCTTGGACAGATAAGCATTGATCGCTGACGAATGTCAACATTCATCACTCCATATTCCGCCGGGCCAATCCACGAATCCTCGCTTGACCATCCGGGATGCGCTGCGGCCCATGGCATGGTAGAGGCCCTGCCTGCTTTCGCCCAGAACAGCTTCGCTCGAGCCGGCCCGATGACGATGAACCCGATCTTCTCCGCCCTGCAGACCAGCGTTTTTGAGGTGATGTCGCGGCTCGCGCGCGAGACCGGCGCCGTCAATCTCGGCCAGGGCTTTCCCGATGACCCCGGCCCCGAGGATGTCCGGCGCAAGGCGGCCGATGCGGTCATCAATGGCTGGAACCAATATCCGCCGATGATGGGCCTGCCCGAGCTGCGCCAATCCGCCGCAACCCATTTCAAGCGCTGGCAGGGGCTCGATCTCGACCCCGACGCCGAGGTGATGGTGACCTCGGGCGCAACCGAGGCGATCGCCGGCGCGCTGATGGCCCTGATCACGCCGGGCGACGAAGTCGTGCTGTTCGAACCGATGTACGACGCCTATGTGCCGCTGGTGCGCCGCGCCGGGGGCATTCCAAAATTCGTGACGCTGACGCCGCCGGCCTTCGGGCTGAGCGAGGAGGCGCTCGCCAAGGCGTTCTCGCCGAAGACCCGCGTCGTGCTGTTCAACAACCCGCTGAACCCGACCGCGACGATCTTCAGCGAGGCCGATCTCGATCTGCTCGCCGCTTTCTGCGTCCGGTTCGATGCGGTCGCGATCTGCGACGAGGTCTGGGAGCATGTCGTCTTCGACGGCCACAGGCACAAGCCGATGCTGTCGCGGCCGGGCATGCGCGAGCGCACGGTGAAGATCTCCTCGGCCGGCAAGGTCTTCTCGCTGACCGGCTGGAAGGTCGGGATGGTGATGGCGGCGCCGAACCTGATGCGGGTGCTGGCCAAGGCGCATCAATACATCACCTTCACCACGCCGCCGAACCTGCAGGCCGCCGTCGCCTACGGACTCGGCAAGGATGATTCCTATTTCGAAGGCATGCGCGCCGATTTCCAGCGCTCGCGCGACCGTTTCGCCGCCGGCCTGACAGGGCTGGGCTTCAACGTCCTGCCCAGCGTCGGCACCTATTTCCTGAATGTCGACATCGGCGCGCTGGGGGAGAGCGACGATGTCGCCTTCTGCCAGCGCCTGGTCATGGAAAACGGTGTCGCGGCGATTCCGGTCAGCGCCTTCTATGCGGAAGGAGCGGTCAAGACCGTGGTGCGCTTCTGCTTCGCCAAGCATGATTCGACCCTGGACGCCGCGCTGGAGCGGCTGGCCGATTGGCGAAAAGCGGCCTGACGGCCACTTGCGGGGGGCGGAAGCCCCGCTCTCAAGCCTTGTTCAGCGCCTCGACCAGCGCGCCGGCCTTGATCAGGCGCGCCTCGAGATGTTTGGCATTGGCGGCGAAGCCGGCCGAGCGCATGGCCTCGATGGCGACGGCGATCTGCGTCAATGCCTGCCTGGCGAGAGCCGCGTCCTTGCGCCGTTCCGCAAGCCGCATCATCGGCAGCGCCTGATTGGCTGAACTCGTCGCCCAGAGCAGCGGCACGCTCTCGCGCCGACGCTCCTCAAGAGCTGCGGCGAAGACGGCGATCGCCTCCTCGAATACGACCGGATCGCGGTAGCGCTCGCCCATGGCGACAAGCACGCCGCCCATCTGGTCCTGCAGTTCGGCCCAGCGCAAAGGCTCCCGGGCGCGGTCAACCGCCTTGGCAACCCGGTTGAAACCGTTGAAGGCGCGCTCGAGCAGAGCGAGGTCGTTGCGGCGTCCGCCGAGCGCGGCGCGGGCGCGCGAGATCATGTGCTCGGCCTCAAGCCAGCGCGCCTCGTCGCGGTTGCGATCCCAGACGGCGAGGACCGTGGCGAGCGCCGTGACCGCTTCCTCCAGCAGCGCATCGTCCTCGCGCGATTCACCGATCGTGACGGCAAGCCGGCCGAAGCGGACCGTCAGCGCGTGCCAGAGGAGCGGCGCTTCGTCGCGGTGGAGGTGCTCCACCCCCGCCCGGCAGCGCGCAAGCGCCTCGACACGGAGATCTTCCATGCCGGCAATCTCGGCGAGAGCTTCAAGTGTGGCGGCGAGCGCGTCCTGCGCGCCAGCGAAAGCAACCGTGTCCTCCAGGCTGTCGAGCCCTTCGAGCAAACGGTGCAGCACGGTCACGGCGGCATCATAGCCGTCGCGCCCACCGAAATCCTCGCTGAGCCGCGCCAGCGCCTTCGCCTGGGCGAGCGCGACAGCACGGCTGCGGTCGACATCGGCGAGGCCGATCAGGGCGGACGCCTCGCCATAGCGGCCAGCGGCCTCGCGATAGGCCTCCGGCGTCGTTCGCAGGAAGCTGATTCCCGCGCGGTCGGCCCGATTCTCGCCGATCCGGAGCCGCTGCGCGACCGGCAGCGTCGAGAGATCGCTCGCGCCTCCAATCGAATGGAGTTCAGCTTGAGCAAGCGCCTTATCTGCGTCGGCGAAGCGTCCGTCTGCAAGCGCAGACGCCGCCTCGCTGCGCAGGCGACGGGTTTCCTTGTCGCCGAGCGGCGCGCCAAGCCGGCCGGCCAGAGCGAGGAAATCCACCGCCCTGCGCTCCAGCAGCGCCTCCCCGGGAGGCGCAGAGCCGGGACGGCGCAGCCAGTCGGCAACCATGGCCGGCAGCACCACCATCGGCAGGCCGTATCGCCCGGCGACGCGCGCCAGGAGCGGCGCGAGCTCCTCGGACTGACTAATGGCTGCCTCCCGTCCCGGCTTGGCGCTGGCGCCTTACTTGGCGACGTCTTACTTGGCCGCGATGACCGCGATCTCGACCGTGAACTGCGGCGCGGCGAGCTTGGCCTCGACCGTGGCGCGGCCCGGTGTCGCGCCCGCAACGATCCACTTGTCCCAGACACCGTTCATCTCGGCAAAGGTCGCCATGTCGGCCAGCCAGATGTTGACCATCAGCAGCTTCGTCTTGTCGGTCCCGGCCTCGGCCAGCAGCGAATCGATGATGCCGAGGATATCGGAGGTCTGTTCGGCGACGCTCTTGCCGGCCGCCTTGTCGGCAACCTGGCCGGCGAGATAGACGGTGTCGCCGTGAACGACGGCCTTGGACATGCGGGGGCCGACGCCGATGCGCTGAATGCTCATGCTCTTGTCTCCTGAAAAAGGGCGTTTGCTGGTAGCCCGAGCCGGAAGCTTTCGCAAACGCTAAGGCAGGCCGTCAGGCCAGCGTCGTCCAGCCGGCCCAGAGCGCGCCATAGCGCGCCGCCTTGCCGAGGAGCACGAGCCCGATGAAACGCCCAAGCGGATAGTTCAGCGTGCCCGCCACGAATGTCAGCGGATCACCCAGGACAGGCAGCCAGGCAAAGAGCAGGGACGGCCAGCCGAAGCGCGCGAACCCGCGCTGCGCCCTGGCGAGTTTGTCCGGGTCGGGCCGCAGCCTTGCCGGCAGGCGCTCGACGCCGCCATGGGCGATCAAGCGGCCGAGCCACCAGTTGGCGACAGAGCCTGCGGTGTTGGCGAGACTCGCGACCAGGAACAAAGCCAGCGGCGCGACGGATTTGGCCGCCAGCAGTCCGACAAAGACAATCTCCGACTGCGCCGGCAGCAGCGTCGCGGCAATGAAGGCCGCGCCCGCCATCAGACCGAGAGCGGAAAGATCGAGCTGCTCCAACACCGCCAAAAGTTCCTATCGCGCCGCGTTTTCTTCACGCGAACCGGTATCCACTTCGCTCGAAAACGCTCTACAGCATCGGATCGAATATCGTATTCGGTCCGATGCTGTAGCTCTTTGATTTTGCATCGGCTTCTTCCGAAAACCGCATTCCACTTTTCGGGCCGATGCTCTCGCTGGCCAGGGCATCAGTCCAGCATCCTGGCAAGCGCATTGACGGTGTTGGCGTTGCGCAGCGTGCCGATGCCGAGTTTTTTGGTCGTCAGATGCGAGAGCAGCTTCGTCTCGCTCGGTTTGCCGCCGAAATCGATCCATAAATCACCGTCCGCGAGGGCGAGCCCAATACCGGGCGTGGCGATCCTGCCGAGCCTGGACAAGGCGTCCGGGCCGAGTGGGCTTCGCATGACGCGGATGCCGATATCGGCGCTATTCCCTTCCGGGAAGGGATTTTGGGCGGCAAGCCGCCGCCAGGCCTGCGCCGTGCGCAGGATGATATCGACATGCTTGCCGAAACGCGTACGGAAAGCCGCTTCCAATCGGCTCTCAATTGCGGGGAGGGGCTCGTCCTCGCCCTCGAAGATCAGATTGCCGGTGGCGACCCAGCTGCGCGTATCGCCAAAGCCGAGCGCCGCCACCATAGCCTTCAGATCCGCCATCACCAGCCGCTTGCCGGGGCCGAGCACGATCGAGTGCAGAAGGGCGACATAGGTCGTCATGCCGGCTCTACAGCCGCCGCAGCGCCACTTGCTGGATGCGGTGGCTCGCGCCCTTGGTCAGGATCAGGCTGGCGCGCTGGCGGGTCGGCAGGATGTTTTCCTGCAGGTTCGGCAGGTTGATGCCGCTCCAGAGCTTCTCCGCGATCGAAAGCGCCTCGTCCTCGTCGATCTCGGCATATTTGCGGAAGAAGGAGCGCGGATCGCGGAAGGCGGTCTGGCGCAAGGTCATGAAGCGGTTGACGTACCAGCGATGCAGATCGTTCTCGTCGGCGTCGAGATAGACCGAGAAGTCGAAATAATCCGAGACGAAGGGGATGACTTTGCCGTCCTTGGGCATGCGGCTCGGCTGCAGGACGTTCAGGCCTTCCAGGATCAGGATGTCGGGCCGCTCGACCGTGACCTCCTCGCCCGGCATCACGTCATAGACCAGATGCGAATAGACCGGGGCGGAGACCGACGGCTTGCCGGCCTTGACGTCGGAGAGGAAGCGCAGGATCGCCGAGCCGTCATAGCTTTCGGGAAAGCCCTTGCGCTGCATCAGCCCGCGCCGCTCCAGCTCGGCATTGGGCAAAAGGAAGCCGTCAGTGGTGACGAGCTCGACCTTGGGCGTGTTGGGCCAGCGCGAGAGCAGCGCCTTCAACACGCGCGCCGTGGTCGACTTGCCGACGGCGACCGAGCCGGCGACGCCGATGATATAGGGAACCTTGACCTCGGCCTCGGCCATCAGGAAGCGCTGCGTCGCCTTGAACAGGCCTTGCGTGGCCGCGACATAAAGCGAGAGCAGGCGCGACAGCGGCAGGTAGATCGCCACGATCTCGTCCAGCGAGATCGGGTCGTTGATCGATTGCAGCTTGGTCAGGTCGTCAACCGACAGCGTCAGCGGCGTGTCGGCGCGCAAGTGCGCCCATTCATCGCGCGTGAAGCTGCGATAGGGCGAGCCCAGCTCGGGATCGGCCGGGGCAGGGATCAGACGCTGGTCCATGAGGCGACCCGCATTCCAGGCTTCGAGGTTCAACGCAGGACTAGCCTCGGCTTCTCAACGGGACCGCGCGGCCTTCTCCGCCAGACCGGAGCGCACCGTGCGGGCCTCAAGCTGGCTCAACACGTCCCGCAATGCAACATCGCGTGACAAAAGCACGACTAACAGATGATAGAGCAGATCGGCGCTTTCGGCGATCAGCTCGTCGCGATCGCCCTTCACGGCGGCGATGACGGCCTCCACCGCCTCCTCTCCGAGCTTTTTTGCAGCGCGTTCAGGCCCCGCCGCGATGAGCTTCGCCGTCCAGGATTCCTCGGGCGAGGCTTTCGCGCGCTCGGCGATGATGCGTTCGAGGTCCGCGAGGGTGAAAGCGCTCATCAGCTCAATCCAGCCGCATCGCCAGGCCCGCCGCCGCCATGTGGTCCTTGGCCTGCTGGATCGTGTAGGTGCCGAAATGGAAGATCGAGGCCGCGAGCACCGCGCTGGCATGGCCATCCCGCACGCCCGCCACGAGATCGTCGAGATCGCCGACGCCGCCCGAGGCGATCACGGGAACCGAGACGGCATCGGCGATGCGCTCGGTCAGGCCGAGGTCATAGCCCGATTTGGTGCCGTCGCGGTCCATCGAGGTGACGAGCAGTTCGCCGGCGCCGAGCGAGACGACCTCGCGGGCGAAGGCGACGGCCTCGAGCCCCGTGGCGTTGCGCCCGCCATGGGTGAAGATCTCCCAGCGGCCGGGCGAAACCTGCTTGGCGTCGATGGCGACGACGACGCATTGGCCGCCGAACTTTTCCGCCGCCTCCTTGACGAAACCGCGATTGGTCACGGCCGCCGTGTTGATCGAGACCTTGTCGGCCCCCGCCAGCAGCAGCGCCCGGATATCCTCGACCTTGCGCACGCCGCCGCCCACCGTCAGCGGCATGAAGCAGGCCTCGGCCGTGCGGGTGACGACATCGAACAGGATGCCGCGATCCTCATGGCTCGCCGTGATGTCGAGAAAACAGAGCTCATCGGCGCCCGCCGCGTCATAGGCCTTGGCGGCTTCGACCGGATCGCCGGCGTCGACGAGATCGAGAAACTTCACGCCCTTGACGACGCGGCCGTCCTTGACGTCGAGGCAGGGGATGATGCGGGTTTTCAGGGTCATCAGTGCTGCTGGGTCAAGGCGAAATCGGATAATCGAGCGCATATAGCGCCGCGGCCGCCCGGCACGCAAACACAGCCCGCAGGGGGCCCGGATTGATCGGTGGCGCGTTCCCTGCTCTCCTGCTCGCCATAAGCAAAAACCGAGGGGTTTCCACGATGATCACGACGGTATTCAAGTGCCTCACTGTCGGGCTTGGCCTCGCTGCCGGGCTCGGCCTGAGCGCAGCTGCGCTCGCCCAGGCCCCGGCGAGCCAGCTCGACGGCATCCAGAGCCGCGGCGCGCTGCAGGTCTGCACCACCGGCGACTACAAGCCGTTCACCCTCGCCAAGGACGGCAGCTATGAGGGCATCGACATCGAGCTGGCGAAATCGCTCGCCAAGGCGCTCGGCGTCGAGGCCAAGTTCGTCCAGACGAAATGGTCCGATCTCCTGACCGATATGGGGGCGGGAAAATGCGACGTCGCCATGGGCGGCATTTCGGTGACGCTCGACCGACAGAAGAAGGTCTTCTTCTCCGCGCCTTACCTCATCAACGGCAAGGCGCCGATCGTGCGCTGCGCCGACAAGGCGAAGTTCCAGACAATCGCCGACATCGACAAGCCGGAGACCCGTGTCGTGGTCAATCCCGGCGGCACCAATGAGCGTTTCGTGCGGGCGAACTTCAAGAAGGCCGACATCCGCGTCTACCCGGACAATGTCACCATCTTCGACGAGATCCTGGCCGGCCGGGCCGATCTGATGATCTCGGAATCGATCGAGACCAAGGTCCAGGAGAAGGCCAAGCCCGGCTTATGCGCTGTCAATCCCGACGAGCCGCTGCAATATGGCGAGATGGGCTACATGCTCCCGCGCGGCGACGCGACCTTCAAGGCCTTCGTCGACCAATGGCTGCATCTGGCCAAGGCGACAGGCGAATTCGCCGGGATCTACAACCAGTTCGTGAAGTGAGGGATCAAACCGGCAGCAGTCGGCGGCTCAGGCCGCCGCCTCGCTTCCGGCCTTCGCCACCCGCGCCAGCGCAGCGCTCGGGTCGATCCGCCCGTCATAGAGCGCCCGGCCCGTAATCGCGCCCTCCAGGATTGCCGCATCGGGCGCACAGAGCCGCTCGATGTCGGCCATGGAGGCAAGCCCGCCCGAGGCGATGACGGGGATCGTCAAGGCCTTCGCCAGCGCGATGGTGCCGTCCCAATTGATGCCCTGGAGCATGCCGTCGCGGGCGATGTCGGTGTAGACGATCGCCGCGACGCCGGCATCCTCGAAGCGGCGGCCGAGATCATCCGCCGCCAGCGCCGAGGTTTCGGCCCAGCCTTCGACTGCGACATAGCCGTCGCGCGCATCGATGCCGACCGCGACCTGGCCCGGAAAGGCCTTTGCCGCCGCTTTGACGAAGCCGGGATCGCGCACCGCGGCCGTGCCGATGATGACACGGCGCACGCCCTTCCTCAGCCAGCCCTCGACAGTCGCCATGTCGCGGATGCCACCGCCGAGCTGCACCGGGAAGGCGACGCGGGCGAGGATCGCCTCGACAGCCGCCGCATTCATCGGCTTGCCCGCGAAGGCGCCGTCGAGATCCACCACATGCAGCCAGTGGAAGCCCTGGGCCTCGAAGGCGGCTGCTTGAGCAGCCGGATCGTCATTGAAGACGGTGGCCTGGCCCATGTCGCCCTGTTTGAGGCGGACGCACTGGCCATCCTTGAGATCGATGGCGGGAAACAGAATCACGGCGTCCACCTGAGGAAATTGGCGATCAGCTTCAAGCCGAGCTTCTGGCTCTTCTCGGGGTGGAACTGCGTGCCGGCGACATTGCCACGCGCCACCATCGCGGTGACGGGGCCGCCATGCTCGGTCAGCGCCAGCACATCCTCAGACCGCGTGGGCGTCAGCGCATAAGAGTGCACGAAATAGGCGTGCAGCCCTTCCGGCCCGGTCTCGATGCCGTCGAGCAGCGCATGCTCGTCCTGCTTGTGCAGGGTGTTCCAGCCCATATGCGGGATCTTGAGGCTGTCATCATCGGGCACGATCAGTGCGACATCGCCTGGAATCCAGCCAAGGCCCTGCGTCACGGTGTATTCGAGCCCGCGCGAGGCCAGAAGCTGCATGCCGACGCAGATGCCCAGGAAAGGCCGCTGCTTCCGGCGGACGACCTCATCGAGGGTCTCGACCATGCCCGGCACGGCATCGAGCCCGCGCCGGCAATCGGCGAAGGCGCCGACACCAGGCAGCACGATGCGATCGGCCCGGCGCACCTCGGCGGTGTCGCTGGTGACGCGGATGGTCGAGGCAATGCCGGCCTCGCTCGCCGCACGCTCGAAAGCCTTGGCGGCCGAGTGCAGATTGCCCGAGCCGTAGTCGATGATGGTGACGAGCTGGCTCATCGGCCCCGCGCCTCCGGGAACAGGCCGATGATCGGCAGCGAGGCTGCGGGCTGCGGGCGTGCGGGTGCAACCGGGGCCGCGCGCGGCGGCACGACCTCGCCGGCCAGGGCACGCTCGAAATAGCGCCGCTCGGCCTCGGGCAGTCCCCGCGCCTCGACGACATCGGCCAGCCGCCAGCCCTGGCGCGCGAGCTTGCGGGCGATCAGGTTCTGGCCCTCGAAACCAAGAAACAGCGCCAGCGCCCAATGCGCCAGGAGCAACGCACCGGTGCTGAGGCCGAAGCGGCTCTGCACATAGAACAGCGCGCCCCAGATAAGCGCGAAAACGACGGTCGCCAGCCAGAGCCGGTTGAACAGCAGCCAGAACCCGCCCAGCACGAAGGCCGACCAGGTAAACGTCTCCGGCAGCAGGCGCGCCTGCTCGATCTCCTCGCGCGGACCGCCGGAGCCCGGCGGCGGGATCATCACGGTATAGAACGCCATCGTCGTCTCCTCAGAGAGCGCCCTTGGTCGAGGGCACGCGGCCGCCCTCGCGCGGATCGACCTCGAGCGCCTGCCGCAAGGCGCGCGCCAGGCCCTTGAAGCAGCTCTCGGCGATATGATGGGCGTTGTCGCCATAGAGCGTCTCGACATGCAGTGTGATGCCGGCATTCATCGCGAAAGCCTGGAAGAACTCGCGCACCAATTCGGTGTCGAAGCTGCCGATCTTCTCCGCCTTGAAAAGCGTGCGGAAGACGAGGAACGGCCGGCCGGAGACGTCGACCGCGACGCGGGTCAGCGTCTCGTCCATCGGCAGATGCACGTCGGCATAGCGGCGGATGCCCTTCTTGTCGCCGAGCGCTTGGCGAAGCGCCTCGCCCAATGCGATGCCGGCATCCTCGACCGAATGGTGATCGTCGATATGGGTGTCGCCCTTCACGGTGATGCTGGTGTCGATCAGCGAATGGCGGGCGAACAGGTCGAGCATATGGTCGAAGAAGCCGACGCCGGTCGCAATCTCGGCCTTGCCGGTGCCGTCGAGCACGAGCTTGACCGCGATGTCGGTCTCATTGGTGCGGCGCTTCACTTCGCCAGAACGCATGCCGGCCTCTGTTGTTTGTGGAATTTCGCGTTTGCGGAATTTCGCCCGCTTTAGCAGGCGGGCACGGCGAAGGCCATCGCGATCGGAGCACCGGCCGTCATGCTCGCCCTTGTGGCGAGCATCCACGTCTTGAACACCGACCTCGACGGGAAAGACGTGGATAGTCGGGACGAGCCCCACCATGACGGAAGGGGCTCATCTGGTCGCTGCCGGTTCAGCGTTTCGCTCGCTTGCTCTTGATACCGGGCTCCAGCCTGAACATGTTGGCGACACCCAATTGTCAAAAGCCGAAGCAAAATCGCAATGTCAGAAACCAGCAACGCCCCCGTGATGCACGCCACCACCATCCTGATGGTCCGCAAGGGCGGCAAGGTCGTGATCGGCGGCGACGGCCAGGTCTCGCTCGGCCAGACCATCATGAAGGGCAATGCAAAAAAAGTGCGCCGCCTCGCCAAGGGCGCGGTGATCGCGGGCTTCGCGGGAGCCACGGCCGACGCCTTCACGCTGTTCGAGCGATTGGAGACAAAGCTCGAGCAATACCCGACCCAATTGCTGCGCGCCTGCGTCGAGCTCGCCAAGGACTGGCGCACCGACCGCTATCTGCGCCGGCTGGAGGCGATGCTGCTCGTCGCCGACAAGGAGGTCTCGCTCCTGATCTCGGGCACCGGCGACGTGCTGGAACCGGAGACGAGCGAGCATGGCTCGGTGATGGCGATCGGCTCCGGCGGCAATTATGCGCTCTCGGCTGCGCGCGCGCTGATCGATATCGAATCGGATGCCGAGACGATCGTGCGCAAGGCGATGAAGATCGCCGGCGACATCTGCGTCTACACCAACCACAGCCTCGTCATCGAGACGCTGGACGCCGTCTGACGGCCTGATTTACGGACAGCAAATGACCTCCTTCTCTCCCCGCGAGATCGTCTCCGAACTCGACCGTTTCATCGTCGGCCAGAATGACGCCAAGCGCGCTGTCGCCATCGCGCTGCGCAATCGCTGGCGCCGGCAGCAGCTCGAAGGACCGCTGCGCGAGGAGGTTTCTCCCAAGAACATCCTGATGATCGGGCCGACCGGCTGCGGCAAGACCGAGATCGCGCGTCGCCTCGCCAAGCTCGCCGGCGCGCCCTTCCTCAAGGTCGAGGCGACCAAGTTCACCGAGGTCGGCTATGTCGGCCGCGATGTCGAATCGATCGTGCGCGATCTCGTCGAGGTCGCGATCGGGCTGGTGCGCGAGAGCCGGCGCAAGGACGTGCAGGCAAAAGCCCATATCGCCGCCGAGGAGCGCGTGCTCGACGCGCTGGTCGGCTCGACCGCGAGCCCCGCGACCCGCGACAGCTTCCGCCGCAAGCTGCGCGCCAACGAGCTCGACGAGAAGGAAATCGAGGTCGAGATCGCATCGGGCGGCAGCTCGGCCGCGCCGATGTTCGAGCTTCCCGGCATGCCCGGCGCCTCGATCGGCGCGATCAATCTCAGCGACATGTTCGGAAAGGCCTTCGGCCAGAAGGGCAAGCCGAGGCGCGTGCTGGTCAAGGACGCCTATGGCCCGCTCCTGACCGAGGAGAGCGACAAGCTGATCGACCAGGAGGCGATCGTCCAGGCCGCGATCCGCGAGGTCGAGAACAACGGCATCGTCTTCCTCGACGAGATCGACAAGATCTGCTCCCGCGAGGGCAAAAGCGGGGCCGACGTTTCGCGCGAGGGCGTGCAGCGCGACCTCCTGCCGCTGATCGAGGGCACGACGGTCGCGACCAAGCACGGTGCGGTGAAGAGCGACCACATCCTGTTCATCGCGTCGGGCGCCTTCCACGTCTCGCGACCCTCCGACCTCTTGCCGGAATTGCAGGGCCGCCTGCCGATCCGAGTCGAACTGCACCCGCTCGACGTCGAGGATTTCAAGCGCATCCTGACCGAGACGGAAGCGAGCCTGATCAAGCAGACGGTGGCGCTGATGGCGACCGAGGAGGTGACGGTGACCTTCACGCCGGACGCGATCGACGCGATCGCGCGCATCGCGGTGGATGTGAATTCGACGGTCGAGAACATCGGCGCGCGGCGGCTGCAGACCGTGATCGAGCGCATTCTCGACGAGATTTCCTTCACCGCGCCCGACCGCTCCGGCGACACGGTCACGATCGACGGAGCCTATGTCGAGGCGCGCATCGGCGATCTCGCGAAGAACGCCGATTTGAGCCGGTTCATCCTCTGATGCAGAAGCCGGCGGAGGACGCGCCGGAATCATCCCGCCTCGCCCGCGATTCCGCGGTCGTCGGCACGGCGACGATCCTGTCGCGCCTGCTCGGCTTCGCCCGCGACGTGCTGATCGCAAGGTTATTGGGCGCAGGCCCGGTGGCTGACGCCTTTCTCGCCGCGCTGCGCCTGCCCAATCTGGTGCGGCGCGTGCTCGGCGAAGGCGGGTTGAACGCGCCCTTCGTGCCGCTCTACCTCGCCATCAAGGCGGAGCGCGGCGGGGCGGCGGCCAGGCGGTTCACCGGTGAGGCGGTCGGACATCTCGGCCTGCTGTTGCTTGGCCTGGTCGTGCTCGGCGAAATCTTTGCGCCCTGGGTCGTGCTGGGCCTGGCCGGCGGCTTCGCGGAGGAGCCGCAGACGCTGGCGCTCGCCGCGCATTACACCAGGCTGATGCTGCCTTTCCTGCTGCTGACGACGCTGGCCGCCATGCTGGCGGCCGTGCTCAACGCGGAGAAGCGCTTCACGCTGGCCGCGCTCGCGCCCGCGCTGATGAACGCGCTTCTGGTCGGCTTCCTCATGGTCTCGCTGGGGCGCGGCCTGGAGGCCGAGCTTGCGGCGCAGTCGCAAGCTGCCTTGGTCAGCCTGACCGGGCTCGCCCATCTCGGCCTGATCCTGTTCGCCCTGCGCAAGATGGGGCTTGCGCGCCCGAGCCTGCGCTGGTCGCCTGAGATGGCACGGCTGGTCGCGACCGGCGGCGCGACCTTGCTGGCGGCCTCGACCGCGCAGCTCGTGCTGCTGGTGGCGACGCAGATCGCCTCCGCCGAGCCGGGCTCGGTCGCCGCGCTATATTATGCCGACCGTGTCTTTCAGCTGCCGCTCGGCTTCGTCGGCGTGGCGATGGGCACCGTCGTCTTGTCCGAAATGGCCGATTCGGCGAAGACGAGCGGGCCGGACGCCCGGCTCGGACAGGCGCTGGCGCTGGGCCTCGCGCTGGCGCTGCCGGCGGCGCTCGCGCTTTTCGTGTTGGCGGAACCGATCGTCTCCGTGCTGTTCGAGCATGGCCGCTTCGGCGCCGAGGATCGCGCCCGCACCGCCGCCGCGCTCGCGGGCTTTGCGCTCGGCCTGCCCTTCGCCGTCATCGCGAAAGTCTTCGGACAGGTCTATTTCGCCCGCCAGACGCCACGCCTGCCCCTGCTGGCGGGGTGTCTCGCCGTCCTCGTCGCGGCGCTGGGCGGCTATGCGTTGGCCGGAGACGGCAACGCCGCCCAGATGGCGGCCTGCGCGGCGAGCCTGGCTTTCCTGACGCAGGCAATGCTGCTTGGCATTGCGCTGCTGCGTGACGGAATCTGGCGCCCCAGCATTGCAAATCTGCGTCCCATCGTCGCCAGCCTCGCGGCCAGCGCCATCATGCTGGGCGTTCTGCTGGTTCTCTCCTCGCTGCTCGCCGCCAGGCTGGCGCCGCCGCAATCGACGCCCTGGCGGGTCGTGGCGCTGCTGGCTCTGTGCACTGGGGGAGCTCTCGCCTATGGCGCTGTCGGCTGGCTGCTGGGCGCCTTTGGCGCCTTCCCCTTGCCGCGCTACTTGCGCAAGCGGCGGGCATGAGCCAGAAGCCCCCCTCCTTTTCCTCGTTCGTGATCACGGAGCGCCCGATGGCGACCTTTCACCAGCGCGTCTTCTCGGGCATGCAGCCGACTTCGACGCTGCATCTCGGCAATTATTTGGGCGCGCTGACCAACTGGGTCGCGATGCAGCAGACGCATGAATGCATCTATTGCGTCGTCGACATGCACGCGATCACCATGTGGCAGGACCCCGCCGATCTGAAGCGGGCGATCCGCGAGGTCACCGCGGCTTATGTCGCGGCCGGCATCGACACCAAGAAAAGCATCATCTTCAACCAGAGCCAGGTCTCCGGCCATGCCGAGCTCGCCTGGATCTGCAATTGCGTCGCGCGGCTGGGCTGGATGAACCGCATGACCCAGTTCAAGGAGAAGGCCGGCAAGGATCGCGAGAACGCCTCGCTCGGTCTTTACGCCTATCCGAGCCTGATGGCGGCCGACATCCTGCTCTACAAGGCCACGCATGTGCCCGTCGGCGAGGACCAGAAGCAGCATCTCGAGCTGACACGCGACATCGCCCAGAAGTTCAACAACGACTTCGCGACTGAGATCGCGGAGCGGAATCTCGGCACTGGCGATCTCGGCTTCTTCCCGCTGCCCGAACCGATGACGCAGGGCCCGGCGCCGCGCGTGATGAGCCTGCGCGACGGCACCAAGAAGATGTCGAAATCCGATCCGTCCGACTATTCGCGGATCAACCTGACCGACGATGCCGAGACCATCGCCCAGAAGGTGCGCAAGGCCAAGACCGATGCGGAAGCGCTGCCCTCCGAGGAAAAGGGGCTGGAAGGCCGGCCCGAGGCCGAGAACCTCGTCGGCATCTATGCCGGGCTCGAAGGCGTCACCAAGGCGCAGGTGCTGAGCCAGTTCGGCGGCGGGCAGTTCTCCGGCTTCAAGGCGGCGCTGGTCGATCTCGCCGTCGCCAAGCTCGCGCCCATCGCCGGCGAAATGCGCCGTCTGCTCGCCGAACCCGCCCATATCGACGCGATTCTCGGCAATGGGGCGGAGCGCGCGCAAGCCATCGCCGCGCCGATCCTGGCCGACGTCAAGGACATAATCGGCTTCGTGCGGCGCTGAGTTTTCCGCTGCAACCTCGGTGGGCTTGCGCTGACGCTGCGGCGCGGTTCACCATGCCGGCTCCTGGCGCGCGATCGGTTCGGGACGACACATCCCGAAGCGTGAATCGTCCGCCTCTGTTTTGAGTGAGAGCCGGTCACACGCCTTGGATCGCAACGATCCGAGGCGTCCCAATTCTCGAAGCGGCGACAGGTCATCCCAATGGTCAAGCGACGACGGTCCTATGAAGCGGGCCATCGCCCGAAATTCCTCGCGGTGGTCGACGACAGCGCGGAATGCGCCAAGGCGGTGCGCTTCGCGGCGCGGCGCTGCGCCCGCGTCGGCGCCTCGATCGTGCTGCTCGGCGTGGTCACGCCGCCCGAGCACGAGACATGGCTCGGCGTCGGCGAGGTGATGCAGGCCGAAGCCGAGGCGCAGGCCGAGGCGCTGATCGACGCGGCGGCGAACGCCGTGCGGACGCTCGCCGGACTCGAGCCCGAAAAGGTCGTGCGCACCGGCGTGAAGGCCGACGAGGTGGTCAAGCTGATCGAAGCGGACGAGGACATCTCCCTGCTCGTGCTCGCCGCCGGCACCGGGCGCGACGGCCCGGGCCCTCTCGTCAGCGCGCTCGCCGGCAAATCCGCCGGCACCTTCCCGATCCCGGTCGCCATCGTGCCGGGCTTTCTGGAGGATGAGGAGATCGACGCGCTGGCGTGACGAGGGAAGGCGTGGATGGCCGGGACGAGCCCGACCATGACGAAGAGCGCGCTTCCTGCTGGAATGATTCCAACGCCGGGCCTATATCGGGAGCAGGAACGGCGGCCTTGACCCGCCGGCGCCGGAGGTTAGCCATGTTCATCCAGACCGAAGCAACACCCAATCCCGCCACGCTGAAATTCCTGCCCGGCCGCACCGTGATGCCGGACGGAACGCTCGAACTGCGTGATTCCGAGCAAGCCGAGCGCTCACCGCTGGCCCAGCGCCTGTTCGGCGTGAACGGCGTCTCCGGCGTCTTCCTCGGCTCCGATTTCATCACCGTGACCAAATCCGACGGCGAATGGCCCCATCTCAAGCCCGCCATCCTAGGTGCGATCATGGAGCATTTCATGTCGGGCGCGCCGGTGCTCGCGAACGGCTCGGAAGCGGATGTGATCGAAGAGGGCGAGTTCTTCGCACCCGAGGACGCCAAGACGGTCGAGACGATCAAGGATCTGCTCGAGACCCGGATTCGCCCGGCCGTGGCCGGCGATGGCGGCGACATCACCTTCCGCGGTTTCAAGGACGGCACGGTCTATCTCGCCATGAAGGGCTCCTGCTCGGGCTGCCCCTCCTCGACCGCGACGCTGAAGCACGGCATCCAGAACCTGCTGCGCCACTTCCTGCCGGATGTGCGCGAGGTCGAGGCGGTTTGACGGTTTCGGCTTGATCCGCACGCCATTTTGGCTTTGTTGGCAAATCAATCCGCGCCGTCATCCCGAGCGTAGCGAAGCGCAGATTCGGGATGGCGGCGCGTTTCGCCACTTTTGAAGACGGGCCTGGCAAGACACCGATGCGCATCCTCGCGATCGACACTGCGCTCGGCGCCTGTTCCGCCTGCGTGCTGGAAGCCGGCCAGGCTGAGCCGCTGGCGATCGAGCAAATCGCGATGGAGCGCGGCCATGCCGAGGCGCTGATGCCGCTGGTCGAGCGCGTCATGAAGGCGGTCGAGGGCGGCTTCGCCTCGCTCGACCGCGTCGCCGTCACCGTCGGTCCGGGCAGCTATACCGGCCTGCGTGTCGGCATCAGCGCAGCCCGCGCCATCGCGCTCGCGGCCGGCATCCCGGCGATTGGCGTCACCACGCTGGCCGCGACCGCAGCCCCCTTGATCGGGCGCGAATCCGGGCGGGTGATCGCAGCCGCACTCGATGCCAAACACGGCCAGGTCTGGTTCCAGGCTCTGAGTTCGCAAGGCAAGCCATTGGTCTCGCTGCGTCAGGTCAACCACCGCGACGCCGCCCGCGCCATCGGGGCGGGGCCCGTCAGCCTGGTCGGCTCGGCCGCGATGGCGGTCGCCAACGAGGCCTGGGCCATCGGGCTCGATGCCTTGGTGCTCGACGAGAGCAGGGCGCCCGACGTGACCTGGGTCGCGCGGCTCGGAATGATCGCCGATCCGCAGGATGCACCGCCGCGCCCGCTCTACCTCAAGGCGCCTGAAACGACGCCGCAGGATCGCGCCCGGCTGCCGCGGCGCTGAATCAGCACTTGCCAGCGGTTCAGTCTGTGCCATCAAGCGCCATGGACTGGCTGCGCAGATTGCTCCACCCCGAATCGGCCCCGGCCCGTACCGGCCGCCTCGACGTGCGCCATGCGCGCCATGTCGCGGCGCTGCACCACCAGGGCGGCTTCGCGCGCGGCTGGGAACCCGGCGAATGCGCCGCGTTGCTCGCCGATCCCGCGATCATCTCCGAAGGCGTCTTCGCGGGGAACGGCCCCCACCCCGCCGGCTTCGTGATCTCGCGCAAGGCGGCCGACGAGGCCGAGATCCTCAGCATCGTGGTGGGGCGCGCGCATCGCCGCGACGGGCTCGGGCGGGCACTGCTCCACGCCCATCTCGGCCAGCTCGCCGCGAGCGGCGTCCAGCATGTCTATCTGGAGGTCGAGGACGGCAATTTGCCGGCCGAACAGCTCTACCGCCATTTCGGTTTTCGTGAGGTTGGCCGGCGCAAGAACTACTACGCCAAGAGCGACGGCAGCCGCACCGGCGCGGTGACGATGCGGCTCGATCTCGCGTGACCGGGGCCGCCCGCGCATGACCGGACTTCGCCCCGGCGCGACCCTGAGGCTTACCGTGCTGGCCGCATGCGCGCTCCTGCTCCTGCCGGCGCAGCTCGTCGCGATGCGGCTCGGGCCCCGCCATGGCGCCACGATTCCGCGCCTGTTCCATCGTCTCACCTGCCGCTGCCTCGGCGTGCATCGCCGCGTCAGGGGCACACCGCCGCCGCCCGGAGCGGCGGGGCTGATCGTCGCCAGCCATGTCTCCTGGCTCGACATCGCGGTGATCGGGGCTTTGCGGCCCTTGTCCTTCGTGGCCAAGAGCGAGGTCGCGGGCTGGCCGGTGATCGGCTTCCTGGCAAGGCTGCAGCGCACCGTCTTCATCGACCGGATGCGCCGCGGCGCCACAGCCGATGTGGCAGCGGAAATGGGCGCGCGGCTCGCGGCCGGCGAATCGATCGTGCTCTTCGCGGAAGGGACGACGGGCGACGGTACGCGCATCCTGCCCTTGCGCTCCTCCCTGCTGGGGGCGGCGCATGAGGCGCTCGGCAAGGGTGGGGACCGCGACATCCCGGTCTATCCGCTGACGATCACCTATACCGGCTTCCACGGCCTGGCCGGCGGCCGGGCGGAGCGTACCGCGCTCGCCTGGTATGGCGATGAGGAACTGGCGCCGCATCTCAAGGCCGTGCTCGATGCGGGTACAATCGATGTCGAACTCGTCTGGGGTGCGCCGATCGCGATGGGCGCCCGGACCTCGCGCAAGGAAGCGACGCGACTGGCCGAGGCCGCGATCCGCCAGGCGCGGCGGGACGCTGTCACCGGGCGGCAGGGCGCCTGACCGGCGCTGGCGACGAGCCATCTGGCTCGGTTGTTGCTTTGCTGATCAGCGGCTCCCGGAGCATGGTCATTTCCTCGCGACGCAATCAGGAGTAAGGAGACGGTTTGGAGACCCGACCCGCCACGATGAAGAAAGTCCACATCAAGTCCTTCGGCTGCCAGATGAACGTCTATGACGGGCAGCGCATGGCCGATATCCTGAGCGAGCAAGGCTATGAGGAGACCGCGACGCCCGAAGGCGCGGACCTGATCCTGCTCAACACCTGCCATATCCGCGATCGCGCCGTGCAGAAGGTCTATACCGAGCTCGGCAAGCTGCGCGATCTGAAGGTCGCGCAGAAGGCCAACGGACAGCACACGAAGATCGTCGTGGCCGGCTGCGTCGCCCAAGCGGAAGGCGCGGAGATCCAGCGCCGCCAGCCGGCAGTCGATCTCGTCGTCGGCCCGCAGGCCTATCACCGCCTGCCAGCCCTGCTGGCGGAGGCCGCGAGCCGGCGCACCGTCGATACCGACCTGCCGATCGACGACAAATTCGGGTATTTGCCGGCGCCCACGCCCAAGGCGATCCGCCAGCGCGGTATCTCGGCCTTCGTCACCGTGCAGGAAGGCTGCGACAAGTTCTGCGCCTTCTGCGTCGTGCCCTATACGCGCGGCGCGGAATTCTCGCGGCCAGTCGCGCAGATCATGACCGAAATCGAGCGGTTGGCGGCCTCGGGCGTGCAGGACGTCACGCTGATCGGCCAGAACGTCAACGCCTATCACGGCGAAGGCCCTGGTCATGGCGAAGGCCCTGGTCATAGCCAAGGTCCTGGCGGTGCCGTCTGGGGCCTGGCGCGCCTGATGCAGCGTGTCGCCGAGGTGCCCGGCATCGGTCGCATCCGCTACACCACGAGCCATCCGCGCGACATGGCCGACGATCTGATCGCCGCCCATCGCGACCTGCCGCAACTGATGCCCTTCCTGCATTTGCCGGTGCAGGCGGGCTCCGACCGGATTCTGGCGGCGATGAACCGCAAGCATACCGCCGACGAGTACCGCCGCCTGATCGAGCGCATCCGGGCGGCTCGGCCCGACATCGCCTTGTCCTCGGACTTCATCGTCGGCTTTCCCGGCGAGAGCGACAGCGATTTCGAGGATACGCTGCGCCTCGTCGACGAGATCGGCTTCGCCTCGAGCTACTCCTTCAAATATTCGCCGCGCCCCGGCACGCCCGCCGCCGATCTCGGCGAGCAGGTCGCGCCCGAGGTGATGAGCGAGCGCCTGCTGCGCCTGCAGGAGCGCATCGAGCACCACCGCCAGGCTTTCAACCACGCCATGGTGGGGCGCACCGTCGAGGTGCTGCTGGAACGTGTGGGCCGCCACCCCGGACAGCTTGCGGGAAAAACCCCCTACCTTCAGGCTGTGCAGATCGAGACTGAGTCGAATCAGATCGGCGACCGGGTTCAGGTGGTGATCGAGCGGGCGGGGTCCAACTCACTGTTTGGCCGCAAGGCCGGGCCGGACGAGGTTCCGAGAAAGGGACTGGCGGCTTGAACGCGACCCGGTTCGACCCGATTTCTTTAGGGCAGGGCGACGCCTGTCATCAGACTGAGATTGTTGCGTTCGGTTATGTTGCAGGACGACGCGTTGCAAGACGGCTCATTGCAAGACGACCCGGCCTCACGCTCCTGTCCGGCCGGCCCACCCGCCAGGGAGACGACGCTATTGGCACAGGCTGACCAGGTGACCCCGAGACCGGAACGAGGCCCACGGCGCGAGACGACGCCGGCACGCGTCGAGACCCTGACGCGCGACGGATTGCCCGCCACCGAGGTCCTGCTCTCCTTCGACGACAATCGGCTGGCGAGCCTTGTCTTCGGCGATTACGACCAGAATCTAGCGCATCTGGAGCGGCGTCTCGGCGTCGTGATCAGCCCCAACGGCAACCACGCCACCATCAGGGGACCGCGCGAGACCGCCGAACAGGCCGGGCGCGTGCTGAAGACGCTTTATACGCGGGCCAAGGCCGGCGCTTCCGTCACCCTCGGTGAGGTCGATGGCGCGATCGAGGAGAGCAATGTGCAGCGCTCCTTCTTCCCGGCCGCCGACGCCGGCAAGGCCTCTTTCGACGCGATCGTGACGCGCAAGCGCGGACCGGTGCGCGCCCGCAACGCGGCGCAGGACGCCTATCTGCGCCAGCTCAAGCGCAACGAACTCGTCCTCGCCGAAGGCCCGGCCGGCACCGGCAAGACCTGGCTCGCCGTCGGCCATGCCGTCTCGCTGATCGAGCAGGGCGTGGTCGAGCGCATGGTGCTGTCGCGCCCGGCTGTCGAAGCCGGCGAGCGGCTCGGCTTCCTGCCCGGCGACATGCGCGAGAAGGTCGACCCTTACCTGCGGCCGATCTACGACGCGCTGAACGACTTCATGGAGGCCCGCCATGTCGAGCGCGCCCTGCAGACCGGCATGATCGAGATCGCGCCGCTCGCCTTCATGCGCGGACGCACGCTGACCAACGCCGTCGTGCTGCTCGACGAGGCCCAGAACGCGACCTCGGTCCAGATGAAGATGTTCCTGACCCGCCTCGGCGAGGGCTCGCGCATGATCATCACCGGCGACCCGACCCAGATCGACCTGCCGCCGGGCCAGCGCTCGGGCCTGATCGAGGCCGTCAAGCTGCTCTCGGGCGTCGAGGGCGTCGGCTATGCCAAGTTCGAGGAGGGCGACGTCGTCCGTCACGATCTCGTGCGCCGCATCGTCATGGCCTATGAGGGCGCGGCCCGGCGTGAGCGCGAGGAACGCGAGGAGCGGCTGCGCGCACTCGAGCCCCAGCCCCCGATCGAAAACGATACCGAAGGCCTGAAGCGCACCTTGTCGCGGGAGCGGCCGCGATGAACGACCGACCTCGCATGCGGCGCTCGGCGCCGCATGCTGACAGGCCCGCGCCGGAGTTGACCCTGGCGCTGAGGATCCAGGCGAAACGCTGGCGCGAGCTTGCCGATCTGCGCCAGCGCGTGGCGGATGCGACGCAGGCGGCGCTCGCCGTTGCGCCTGTCACGCCGCTCGAAGGCGCCGAGCTCAGCCTGCTGATGACCGATGACAAGCGCATCCGCGTGGTCAACCGCGACTGGCGCGGCTTCGACAAGCCGACCAATGTTCTCTCATTTCCGGCCGCGCCGCCCGAGCGGATCGCTGGCAGCCCGGTTCTCGGCGACATCGTCCTGGCCTATGAGACGATTGCCCGCGAGGCGCAGGACGAGGGCAAGGATTTCGGCGACCATGTCAGCCATCTTGTGATACACGGCCTGCTGCACCTGCTCGGCGAGGATCACGAAACACCAGCGCAAGCCGAACGGATGGAAGCGCTCGAGATCGCAGCGCTCGCCCGGCTCGGCATCGCCGACCCCTATGCGGACTCCGAGCCGCTCGCCCCAACCCTGGTTCTCTCCACAGCATCATGAGCGACGACAGTCGATCTACCCAGACGGACGCCACCAGTCGTGGCCTCTCCCATTGGCTTGGCCAGTTCCTCGAACGGCTCGGCATGCGCAGCGGCGCGACGATCCGCGAGGACATCACCGAAGCGCTGGCGCAGGACCGCGACAGCGGCCAATCGGCCGATCTGAGCGCGCAGGAGCGCGTGATGCTCTCCAATGTGCTCAGCCTGCGCGAACGACGCGTCGGCGACGTGATGGTGCCGCGCGCCGATATCATCGCCGTCCCCGCCGATGCCACGCTGGACGAATTGCTGGCGCTGTTTCGGACGGCGGGCCATTCGCGCCTGCCGGTCTTCGACGATTCGCTCGATGACCCGCGCGGCATGGTCCATATCCGCGACTTCCTGGAATTCATCGCCGAACAGGGCAAGGCCGAGCCGAGCCCAGGCCTGTCGGAGCCGGCGCTGCACAATCTCGGCGCGGTCGACCTCTCCACCACGCTGGCGAGTGCGAAGATCCTGCGCCCCGTGCTCTATGTCCCGCCCTCGATGCCGGCGGTCGACCTGCTCGTGAAGATGCAGGCGACACGCACGCATATCGCTCTCGTGATCGACGAGTATGGCGGAACGGACGGGCTGGTCTCGATGGAGGATCTCGTCGAGATCGTCGTCGGCGACATCGAGGACGAGCACGATCTCGACGAGGCTCCCGCGATCGCCGCCACGGGCCAGGACCGCTTCACCGCTGATGCGCGCGCGACGCTCAACGAACTCAAGGACGCGACCGGCATCGATCTCTCGGATACCGAAGTGGCCGAGGAGATCGACACGCTGGGTGGGCTGATCGTGACGCTGGCCGGCCGCGTACCGGCGCAGGGCGAGACGATCGAGGGGCCGGAAGGCCTGTCCTTCGAGATCATCGAGGCCGATCCGCGCCGAATCAAGCGGCTCAGCATTCTCCGGCGCAGCACGGCGGCCCCCGACACGGCGCCGCAGGCGGAAGCCGGCTGATGCGGCTCTCCGCGCTGGCCGACGGGATCATCCTCTCCTGGGGATGGCGCAAGCGCCTGATCGCGCTCGTTACGGGCGCCAGCGGCGCGCTTGCCCTGCCCCCGCTCGATCTCTGGCCGCTGATCGTCGTGCCCATGACCGTCGCCGTCTGGCTGATCGATGGAGCCGTCGGCGCCACTGCGTCGAGCCGCTTCAGGGCGGCTTTCGCGGCGGGCTGGTGGTGGGGTTTCGGCTTCTTCCTCGCCGGCCTCTGGTGGCTGGGCTCGGCCTTCCTGGTGGAGGCCGACAAATTCGCCTGGGCGATGCCGCTCGGCGTCGTCGCCCTGCCGGCCTTTCTCGCCCTGTTCCCGGCGCTGGCCTTCGGCTGCGCCCGGTTGCTCTGGCCGGCCGGAGCTGGACGCATCCTCATGCTCGCCGTCGCGCTGACCGTCAGCGAATGGCTGCGCGGCCATGTGCTGACCGGCTTTCCCTGGAACGTCTACGGCATGATGCTGGCCGGCCAGGGCTTCATCGCGCAATTCGCCGCGCTCGGCGGGCTCTATGGATTGACACTGCTGGCGGTCGCGATCGGCGCGGCGCCTGCGACGCTCGGCACGGCCGAGGCCGGCGCGAGGCGCTGGCGCGCGCCGATCCTCGCCGTCCTGACGCTCGCCGCTCTCATCGGCTTTGGCGCCTGGCACATTCCGAATGCGGCGGCGCCGGTGGTTGCCGGCGTGAAGCTGCGGTTGATGCAGCCGAACCTGGCGCAGGACGCCAAATTCAACGCCCATAACGGCGAGGCGATTCTGAACGAATATCTCACGCTCAGCGACCGGGCGACGAGCCCCTCGACGCTCGGCGTGCAGGACGTCACACATCTGATCTGGCCGGAATCGGCCTTTCCCTTCCTGCTCGGCCGCTCGCCCCAGGCGCTCCAGCGCATCGCCGCGGTCCTACCGCCGAACACGACGCTGATCACCGGCGCGGCGCGGGCAGGCGAGGCGCTGCCCGGCGAAAGCCGGCCGCCGATCTTCAATTCGGTGCAGGTCGTGAACGACGAAGGCGTGATCGTCTCGAGCTACGACAAGGTCCATCTCGTGCCCTTCGGCGAGTATCTGCCGCCGATCCTGGAACGCTTGATCCGCGGCGTCGGGCTGTCGGAATTCGTCTCGATTCCGGGCGGCTTCGCCGCAGGCACGCGGCACACCCCGCTCTCGATCCGCGGCCTGCCCGCGGTCGCACCGCTGCTCTGCTACGAGGCGATCTTCCCCGGCGAAGTCATGCCGCAGCAGGGTCCGCGCCCCGGCCTGATGCTCAACCTCACCAATGACGGCTGGTTCGGCCAGACCAGCGGACCTTACCAGCACCTGGCCCAGGCGAGGATGCGCGCCATCGAGGAAGGGCTGCCGCTGGTCCGCGTCGCCAATACCGGAATCTCGGCGGTGATCGATGGTTATGGCCGCATCACAGCCAGCTTGCCCTTGGGCACACAGGGTGTTCTCGATGCAAACTTGCCGCAAGCGGCTCCCGTTACGCTCTATGCGCAATTCGGAGATGCCGCTTTAGTGGGGCTAATTGCGCTGTTCTTGCTGCTTGCGCGGGTTCGACCGGGCTGATCATCCCATCTGGAACTTTTTTCCTGCGAAAGGGATGGCTGTTCCCGCGGGAAGCATATAAATTGCTAAAATAAATTCATGCCTGCCGGATGATGATTTCCAAGAAAACTGACCCAAGGGTGGTCGATTCATGATCAAAAAAGTGCCCAACCCGATCGACCGCCATGTCGGAAGCCGTGTCCGGATGCGCCGAATGCTTGCTGGAGTCAGCCAGGAGAGGCTCGGCGAGGGTCTCGGACTGACCTTCCAGCAGGTCCAAAAGTACGAAAAAGGCTCGAACCGCATCAGCGCCAGCCGCTTGCAGCAGATCGCCAAGATGCTGGACGTGCCGGTCTCCTTCTTCTTCGACGGAGCCCCGACCGGCGACATGCCGGCGGGCGGCTTCTCCGACGCCGCCTCATCGGCCTATGTCTCCGACTTCATGGCGACCAGCGAAGGCGTACAGCTGACCAAGGCCTTCGTACGCATCAAGAGCGGGCGGGTGCGACGGCGCATCGTCGATCTCGTCGAGGCGCTGGCGGAAGAAGACAGCGGAATCGCGTGATCTAGCTCTGTTTTTGTTCGTCCTGACGAACAAGGCTCCCGAAAAACGGATTTCCGGCTTGACGGCGAACGCGCCCGCTGCAAAGAGGGTGCCCGTTTTCGTCGGCCGATCGTGTCGTCACGCCGGTCACTCGCCAACCCCATCCGAAGGGTTATCTGACCGTGTCACGCCAGAACTACCTGTTCACCAGCGAATCCGTCGGTGAAGGCCATCCCGACAAGATCTGCGACCGGATTTCCGACGAGGTCGTCGACCTGTTCTTCAAGGAAGCGGCGAAAGCCGGCATGGACTCGGCCCAGGTGCGCGTTGCCTGCGAGACCCTGGCGACCACCAACCGCGTCGTCATCGCCGGCGAGGTCCGCACCTCGCTCGACGAGAAGGCGATGAAGAGCAAGGTCAAGTCGGCCGCGCGCAAGGCGATCAAGGCGATCGGCTACGAGCAGGACGGCTTCCACTGGAAGAAGTGCAAGATCGACGTGCTGCTGCACGCCCAGTCGGCCGACATCGCTCAGGGCGTCGACGCCACCGGCAACAAGGATGAAGGCGCCGGCGACCAGGGCATCATGTTCGGCTATGCCTGCCGCGAGACGCCCGAGCTGATGCCGGCGCCGATCTACTACGCCCACAAGATCCTCGAAGTGCTGGCCAAGGCCCGCCACGCCAAGGAAGGCTCCGCCGCCAAGCTCGGTCCCGACGCCAAGAGCCAGGTCACGGTCAAATACGAGAACGGCAAGCCGGTCGGCGTCACCCAGATCGTGCTCTCGACCCAGCATATCGACGAGAGCCTGACCTCGGCCGACGTCCGCAAGATCGTCGAGCCCTATATCCGCGAGACGCTGCCCGAAGGCTGGATCTCCAAGGAGACCGTCTGGCACGTCAACCCGACCGGCAAGTTCGTCATCGGCGGCCCCGATGGCGACGCCGGCCTGACCGGCCGCAAGATCATCGTCGACACCTATGGTGGAGCCGCTCCCCATGGCGGCGGCGCTTTCTCGGGCAAGGATCCGACCAAGGTCGACCGTTCGGCCGCCTATGCCGCGCGCTATCTGGCCAAGAACGTCGTCGCCGCCAAGCTCGCAGAGCGCTGCACGATCCAGCTCTCCTACGCCATTGGCGTCGCCAAGCCGCTCTCGATCTATGTCGACCTGCACGGCACCGGCAAGGTCGACGAGGCGAAGCTGGAGACTGTTCTGGGCGAGGTCATGGACCTGACCCCGCGCGGCATCCGCACGCATCTCGCATTGAACAAGCCGATCTATGCCAAATCCGCCGCTTACGGCCATTTCGGCCGCAAGGCCGGCCGCGACGGCAGCTTCTCCTGGGAGAAGACCGATCTTGTCGATGCGCTGAAGAAGGCCGTCGCCTGAGCGACGGTTTCGACTGAATTGCATCAGGCCGGAGCCTTGGCTCCGGCCTTTTTCTTTGCCCAGAATCCGCTAGAGCAGGCTGCAAGGCCGTGGAAACACGTCGTCATTCCGGATCTGCGCGGCTTCGCCGCCTGTCTGGGATGACAGCGTGTTCCTTTGAAAAACAATTCAATATCAAAGACATGAGCATGACAGACGACTTCGATCCTGACCGCGCCTTCTTCGGCCGTCGCAAAGGCAAGGCCCTGCGCGAAGGCCAGAATGCGATGATCGAGGGCGTATTGCCGCGCCTGCGCCTGCCCGATGGCGCGATCACCGATCTGGCGGCGCTGTTTCCGCAGCCCATGACGGCGGTTCGGCTCGAGATCGGCTTCGGCGGCGGCGAGCATCTGCTGTCGCGGATGCGCGAGAGCCCGCAGATCGGCTTCATTGGCGTCGAGCCCTTCATCAATGGGATGGCGAAGTTCCTCGCCATCGTCGAGCGGGAAGGGCTGACCAATATCCGGCTCTGGGACGGCGACGCTGCACTGATGCTGCCGCGCCTGCCGGAAGGCTCGCTCGATGCGATCGACCTGCTCTATCCCGATCCCTGGCCGAAGCGGCGCCAGCGCAAGCGGCGTTTCGTCTCCGAACGCACACTTGGCTTGTTCGCCCGCTGTCTGCGCCCGGGCGGTCGCTTCCGCTTCGCCAGCGACATCGACGATTATGTCGGCTGGACGCTGGCACGGCTCGCCCGCTCGCCCGATTTCGACTGGACGGATGAGCGCGCCGATGATTGGCGCAAGCCTTACCCCGGCTGGATCCGCACGCGCTACGAGGCGAAGGCCGTCGCGGCGGGCCGCGTGCCGAGCTACCTCACGGCTGTGCGTCGCGCATCCTGAGGAAGCCGAGCACGCGCTGGGCGGTCGTCGTGTTCAAGGTGCGGAAGCTCTGACGGGCGCGCTCGATCGCGACCTCCGACTTGCCGAGATCCTTGCGCAGGCCGATCAGCGCGCGCGTGGTCTCCCAGGACCAGCCGAGAGCCCGGCCGACCAGGAGCACGGCGTCACGGTCCGTGCCCAGGATGATCTGCTCGGTCGCCGGCAGACCAAGCTGCGCCAGCGCCGCAACGGCGCACATCGCATGCTCCAAGGCGCCTGCAGCAGCGAATTCGACCAGCTTGGCCTCGTCGAGCTGGCCGGCTTCGTGGAGCCGGTTGATCTCGATCAGGGCCGCGTTGATCTTGGCGTACCCGTCACTCATCTGCGCCTCGGCGACGATCGCCTGGGCACCGCGCTCGACGGCCATGTCGACCGCGCCGGCAAGCGAGGGCTCCAGCGTCGCCGTGAGGCGACGCCGCGCCGAATTCTTGGCGGCGACCAGAAGCTGATCGAGCAATTCGGCCGGAATGTCGCTTCGCGAGCCCAAAGTCGCCTGGAGCGCATCGTCCTGGACGGCCCGCATCACCAGCACGCCCATGCCATGGCGTGAGAAGCGCGCGGTCTGGTTTGCCGCCACCGCATGGGTGACGACGCGGCCACCGCGCAGAATCAGGAAATCCGTGACCGGCTCGCCGAGATCGGGCCGCTCGGTGATGGCGAGCATGTGATCGCGGCCCTTGGCGGCCGAGACAGCGACCAGATCCTGGTCGGTGAGACGTTTCGAGGCGATCAGCACCGGCCTGGCGACGGCGATCTCGTCGAGCGCGAGTTGGCGCACGACGCCGCTCGGCGCATTGGGAATGGGAGCGAGCCGCTCCGACAATTCGATACGGGCCCGGACCTCGATGGCGCGCGAAAGCCGGCCGATCACCACGTCGAAAATGCTGACCTGGTCCTCTTCCATACCGGCGGCGGTGCTGAGAAAGAGGTCAGTCAGGCGGGCCAGAATCTGAGTGCGGTCGTCAGTCGACCCACGCGTCATCGTCGCTTCAAGATCGCGCAACAGCGCACTCACCGAACTCATGCAGCATCCTCACGCAACGTCTGCGGCCGCACTATCGGGGAGAAGAATGACCAGCCGGTTAGCGCGAACGGAGAAAGCGCGACTTCCAGGATCGATCGATCCAGACCCGCAATCGATCCAGACCTTGCATGCATTGGCGAGCCGGACTAAATAGCGTCTAACAGCTCTGGTTTCGGTATCAGCCGATGATCAAGAGCGGGCCTGCCGGCCCGCTCTTTTTTATTGGCTGAAGCCCTGCCGGGGCCAGAGCATGATGCCGCGCCGAAGACCCGCATTAGCAATAGAGCGGAAACCGGTTTTCGGGCGACGTCATGGTCCAGTGATTTGGTTTGGAGCCGGATGACATTCAGCTCCATGCAGGCGGCCAAGGTATGAACGAGACCACAGCAAGCACCGAACAGGAGGCACGCCTCGTCGTCGAAAGCGGCGTGGCGGCGCGCGTGGCGGCCATTGTCGAGCCGGCGATCGCCGATCTCGGCTACAGGCTGGTGCGCGTGCGCGTCACCGGCCAGAACGGCTGCACGGTCCAGATCATGGCCGAGCGGCCCGACGGCACCATGAATGTCGAGGGCTGCGAGGCCGTCAGCCAGGCCGTCTCGCCGGCGCTCGACGTTGATGATCCCGTGCAGGTCGCCTATCATCTTGAGGTGTCTTCGCCGGGAATCGACCGGCCGCTGGTGCGGGCGAGCGATTTCGAGCGCTGGGCCGGGCACCTCGCCAAGATCGATACTGAAGCCGTCGTCGCCGGCCGCAAGCGCTTCCGCGGCATCTTGCGCGGCGTGGCTGGCGGCAATGCCCTGCTCGCTCGCGACGATGCGAAATCGGAAGAGGAGCGCGACGTCGCCATTCCGATGTCGCTGATCGCCGAGGCCCGCCTCGTGCTGACCGACGCGCTCGTGACGGAATCGCTGCGCCGCGGCAAATCGGGCCTGCCGCCCGAGATGCCGCCGGCCGAAGAGATCGCCAGCCCGAAGAAGGGCATGGGAAAATCGCTGGGACCGCGCCCGGGCAAGAAGCCCGGACAGGCTCCGCAGGACACAACGGAAGAGGAGTGAGCGCCATGGTCGTCAGCGCCAACAGGCTCGAACTGCTGCAGATCGCCGACGCGGTCGCCCGCGAGAAATCGATCGACCGGCAGATCGTCGTCGATGCGATGCAGGATGCCATCGCCAAGGCCGCGCGCTCGCGCTACGGCGCCGAGACCGACGTTCATGCCGAGATCAACACCAAGACCGGCGAGCTGCGCCTCGCCCGCCATCTCCAGGTCGTCGACCTCGTCGAGAACGGCGCGACCGAAATCACCGTCGACGAGGCCAAGCGCCATAATCCGGCAGCCCAGGTCGGCGACGTCATCGCCGATCCGCTGCCGCCCTTCGATTTCGGCCGCATCGCCGCGCAGTCGGCCAAGCAGGTCATCGTGCAGAAGGTGCGCGAGGCCGAGCGCGACCGTCAGTATGACGAATACAAGGATCGCATCGGCGAGATCGTCAACGGCGCGGTCAAGCGCGTCGAATACGGCAATGTCTTCGTCGATCTCGGCCGTGGCGAGGCGATCATCCGCCGCGACGAGATGATCCCGCGCGAGACCTTCAAGGTCGGCGACCGGGCCCGCGCTTATGTCTACGACGTGCGCCGCGAGCCGCGCGGCCCGCAGATCTTCCTGTCGCGCACCCATCCGCAGTTCATGGCCAAGCTCTTCGGCCAGGAAGTGCCGGAGATCTATGACGGCATCGTCGAGGTCAAGGCCGTCGCTCGCGACCCCGGTTCCCGCGCCAAGATCGCCGTGATCAGCCGCGATTCCTCGATCGACCCGGTCGGCGCCTGCGTCGGCATGCGCGGCTCGCGCGTCCAGGCCGTCGTCGGCGAGCTCCAGGGCGAGAAGATCGACATCATCCCGTGGTCGCCCGATATCGCGACCTTCGTCGTCAACGCCCTGCAGCCGGCGGAAGTCGCCAAGGTCGTGCTCGACGAGGAGGCCGACAAGATCGAGGTCGTGGTGCCCGACGAGCAGCTCTCGCTCGCCATCGGCCGCCGCGGCCAGAACGTCCGCCTCGCCTCGCAGCTCACCGGCTGGGACATCGACATCCTGACCGAGGCCGAGGAATCGGAGCGCCGCCAGAAGGAGTTCCTGCAGCGCACCGAGATTTTCATGAATGCGCTGAACGTCGACGAGACGGTCGGCCAGCTCCTGGCTTCGGAAGGCTTCCGCACGGTCGAGGAGGTCGCCTATGTCGAGCCCTCCGAGCTCGCCGCGATCGAAGGCTTCGACGAGGACACCGCCGCCGAGATCCAGGCGCGCGCGCAGGAGTATCTCGCCACGATCGAAGCCGAGTTCGACGAGAAGCGCCGCGCGCTCGGTGTCGAGGACGACTTGCGCGAGGTCGAAGGCATCACTACCTCCATGATGGTTGCGCTGGGCGAGAACGACGTGAAGAACGTCGAGGACCTCGCTGGCTGCGCCACCGATGATCTGGTTGGCTGGACCGAGCGCAAGGATGGCGAAACCACCCGCCATGCCGGCTATCTCGACGGCTATGATCTGTCCCGCCAGGATGCCGAGGCCATGATCATGGCCGCGCGTGTCAAGGCCGGCTGGATCGAGGCCGCTGCCGAAGAGACCGAAGCCGACGCCGCCGAAGAATCGGCCGAGGCCTGAGCGGATTACGCAGATGCAACGGGCTGTCTCGATGAGCGAGACGCGGAAAGACGGCCCGGAGCGCAGCTGCGTCGTGAGCCGGGCGGTGAAATCGCCCGACGACCTGATCCGCTTCGTGGTCGGGCCCGACGGGGTCCTGACGCCAGACCTCCGGCGCAAGCTGCCGGGGCGAGGCGTCTGGACGAGCCTGAGCGCCAAGACCGTCAGCGAGGCGGTGAAGCGCAAGGCCTTCGAGCGATCGCTCAAGGCGAAGATCACCGTGCCGGCCGATCTGGTCGCGATGATCGATAGCCTGATGCTGCGCGATGCGCTGCAGGCTCTGGCGATGGCCAACAAGGCCGGGCTGGTCTCGAGCGGCTTCGCCAAGGTCGAGGCCGTGATCGGATCTGGTCGCTGCGCAGCGGTGATCGAAGCCAGCGACGGCGCCGAGGATGGCCGCCGCAAGATCGGACAAGCCCTGAAGCGGGCTGAGATTGCCCGCGAAAGCGCGGGTTTGAAGGTACGAAAGACACCTGTCGTCGCAATTTTTGCGGCGACGGATTTGGAATTGGCGTTGGGGCGGGCACATGTGATACATGCGGCGCTTGCTCCGGGTCCGGCGGCCGAGGGTTTCCTCTTCCGCTGGCGTCGGCTCGTCCGCTACAGGACGGACGATGTCGGTGCGACGGAGCCTGACCACCCGGCGCACTCCGACCCCTTAGACGAACAAACGACCGAACCGGCAGGACCGAACGCGGAATGAGCGATACCAAGACCCCGGGCGATAAGACCTTGACGGTCAGCCCCCCGAAGACCCTGACGTTGAAGCGTCCTGTCGAACAGAGCACTGTCCGGCAGAGCTTCTCGCATGGGCGCTCGAAGCAGGTCGTCGTCGAGGTCAAGCGACGCGCAGCCGGCCCCGAGGTCAAGGAGGCGCCGATCGCGCGCGCCCCTCAGCCTCAGGTCCAGCAGGCTGCGCCGCGCCCGGTTCCTCCGGCGCCTACACCCATCACACGACCGGCCGGCAGCATGCTGCTGCGCACGCTCTCGGAAGACGAGAAGGACGCCCGCCAGCGCGCGCTCTCCGACTCGCGCGACCGTGAAGCGGAAGCGCGCCGCATCGCCGAGGACGAAGCGCGCCAGCGCGCCGTCGTGATCGAACGCGAGCGCCAGGAGCGCGAAGCCGCCCTTGCCCGCCAGCGCGAGGAAGAAGAGCGTCGCCGCCAGGAAGACGATCACAAGCGCCGCGCCGAAAGCGCTGCTCGCCAGCGCATGCATGACGAGCAGCAGGCTCCGCGTCCGGCATCCCCCCAGCCGCCGCGTGACGCCGCGCCCGCTCCGCAAGGCGATAGCCCGGCGGCTTCGCCGGCAGCCCCGGCGCCTGCTTACGCCCAGGCGCCCCGTCCGGCTCCTTCCGGTCCGCGTCCCGATTTCGCCCCGCGTACACCGATGCGCGATATCGGTGCTCGCCCGCCCCGTCTGGACTCGCGCCCGCCGCGCCTCGACACCCCGCGCCCGCCGCGCCCGGTCGATACGACTGCACCGGCCGAGCCAGCCATCACCCGGCCCACGCGCCAGGCGCCCTCCACGGCAGCGCCGCGCAGCCGTCCCGATGACGCTGAGGCGCGTCCCGCGTTCCGTCGTCCCGGCGGCTTTGCCGGCGGTCCGCCGCGTGGCGCACCCGTGCCCGCGCCAAAGACTCCCAAGGTCGGCGAGAAGCCGCGTGGCCGCCTGACGCTGTCGACCGCGACCGGCGGCGACGACGAGCGCACGCGCTCGGTCGCGGCCTTCCGTCGTCGTGTCCAGCGCATGACCGGGCACCGCGCCTCGGACGTCGCCAAGGAGCGCGTGATGCGCGAGGTGATCGTTCCCGAGACGATCACCATCCAGGAACTCGCCAACCGCATGACCGAGCGTGGCGTCGATGTCATCCGCCTGCTGATGAAGCAGGGCGCGATGCACAAGATCACCGATGTGATCGACGCGGACACGGCCCAGCTCGTGGCCGAGGAAATGGGTCACACCGTCAAGCGCGTCGCCGATTCCGACGTCGAAGGCGGCCTGTTCGACATAGCCGATCCCGAGGACACGCTTCTCCCGCGTCCGGCCGTCGTCACCATCATGGGCCATGTCGACCACGGCAAGACCTCGTTGCTCGACGCGATCCGTCAGACGCATGTCGTCACCGGCGAAGCCGGCGGCATCACCCAGCATATTGGCGCCTATCAGGTGAAGACGCCGTCGGGCGCACAGGTCACCTTCATCGACACGCCCGGCCACGCCGCCTTCACGGCGATGCGCGCCCGTGGCGCCAAGGTCACCGACGTCGTCGTGCTCGTGGTCGCGGCCGATGACGGCGTCATGCCGCAGACGGTCGAGGCGATCAATCACGCCAAGGCGGCCGGCGTGCCGCTGATCGTGGCGATCAACAAGATCGACAAGGCCGATGCCAGCCCCGAGCGGGTCCGCTCGGAGCTGCTGCAATACGAGATCCAGGTCGAGACGCTCGGCGGCGAGACGCTGGAGATCGAGGTCTCGGCCAAGACCGGCAAGAACCTCGACAAGCTGCTCGAAGCCATCGCGCTGCAAGCCGAACTGCTCGACCTGAAGGCCAATCCCGACCGGCCGGCCGAAGGCACCGTGATCGAGGCCAAGCTCGACCGCGGCCGTGGCCCGGTCGCGACCGTGCTTGTCCAGCGCGGCACGCTGCGCACCGGCGACATCGTCGTGGCGGGTTCGGAATGGGGCCGCGTGCGCGCCCTGATCGGCGACACCGGGGCTCATATCAAGGAAGCCCCCCCCTCGCTTCCCGTCGAGGTGCTCGGCTTCAACGGCACACCCGAGGCCGGCGACCGCGTTGCGGTGGTCGAATCCGAGGCGCGCGCCCGCGAGATCACCGATTACCGTGAGCGCCAGAAGCGCGACCGCATCGCCGCGCGCGGCGGCGGCTCGGCGGCGGGCCGTTCGCTCGCCGACATGATGCGCGACCTCAAGGAAGGCGCTGGCCGCAAAGAATTCCCGCTCGTCGTCAAGGGCGACGTGCAGGGTTCGGTCGAAGCCATTGTGGGAACACTGGAAAAAGTCGGCAACGACGAGGTGCGCGCCCGTGTGCTGCAGTCGGGCGTCGGCGGCATCACCGAATCCGACATCACGCTGGCCCAGGCTTCGGGCGCTGCCGTGATCGGCTTCAACGTGCGCGCCCATAAGGAAGCGCGCGAGGCGGCCGAACGGGCCGGCGTCGAGATCCGCTACTACAACATCATCTACAACCTCGTGGATGATGTTAAGGCGGCGATGTCGGGCCTGCTTGCTCCGACGCTCCGCGAAACCATGCTCGGCAATGCGCAGATCCTCGAGATCTTCGCTGTCTCGAAGGTCGGCAAGATCGCCGGCTGCCGCGTCACCGACGGCACGATCGAGCGCGGCGCCAATGTCCGCCTGATCCGCGACAATGTCGTGGTTCACGAGGGCAAGCTCGCCCAGCTCAAGCGCTTCAAGGACGACGCCAAGGAAGTCGTGGCCGGCCAGGAATGCGGCATGTCCTTCGAGAACTACCAGGACATGCGCCCGGGCGACGTCATCGAGTGCTACCGCGTCGAAGAGATCAAGCGGACGCTGTAAAAGCAGCCGCTTCCCCAAGGAAGCGCGTCATGGCCGGGCTTGACCCGGCCATCTCGTGACGAAAAGAGCGCCGTCCAGCGCCTCATCCTTCAAGAGATGGCCGGGTCAAGCCCGGCCATGACGTTTAATCCGGTCCGATCCCGGAGAACGAGAACCATGGCAAGACCAGCAAAACCGTCCGGCCCCTCGCAGCGGCAGTTGCGCATCGGCGAACTGATCCGCCACGCCATCGCCGAGTTGCTCGCGCGCGGCGACATCCATGACGATGTCCTCGCCAAGCACGTCATCACCGTGCCCGAGGTGCGCCTTTCAACCGATCTGAAGCTCGCGACCTGCTACATCATGCCGCTCGGCGGTGGTGACGTGAAGCCGGTGCTCAAGGCGCTGACCGCCCATAAGCGCTATATCCGCGGCGAGATCGCCCATCGGGTGAACCTAAAATACGCGCCCGATGTCCGCTTCCTGCAGGATGAGAGCTTCGCCGAGGCCGAGCGCGTCGATGCGCTGCTTTATTCCGACAAGGTGCGCCGGGACATCCTGAAGCAGCCGCTACGGATCCAACAGGACCACCCGAACCAGGACGAGGGAGGGCAGGACGATGAGTGAGGTCGCCGCTGCCGAAGACGCCGCCCTGCCGGCGCAGGACGAAGGTCGCAGCTTTACGCCGCGCCCGAAGAAGCGCGACGTGCATGGCTGGGTCGTGCTCGACAAGCCCGTCGGCATGACCTCGACCCATGCCGTCAGCGTGGTGAAGCGCGCTTTCTCGGCCAAGAAGGCCGGCCATGCCGGCACGCTCGATCCGCTCGCCTCGGGCCTGCTGCCGATCGCACTCGGCGAGGCGACCAAGACCGTTCCCTTCGTCATGGACGGGCGCAAGGCCTATCAGTTCACCGTCGCCTGGGGCTCACAGACCGACACCGACGATACCGAGGGCAAGGTCATCGCCACTTCGGAAACCCGTCCGGAGGAAGCCGCGATCACCGCGCTGCTGCCGCGCTTCACCGGCACGATCCAGCAGGTGCCGCCGAAATACTCCGCCATCAAGATCGCCGGCGAGCGTGCCTATGATCTCGCCCGCGAGGGCGAGGAGGTGACGCTGCAGGCACGCCCCGTCGAGATCGACGCGCTGCGCATCGTCAGCCACAGCGCCGAGACCACGACCTTCGAGGCCGAATGCGGCAAGGGCACCTATGTGCGGGCGATCGCACGCGATCTCGGCCTGGCGCTCGGCTGCCTGGGGCATGTCGCCCATCTCCGGCGCACCCGTGTCGGCCCGTTCAGCGTCGCGGATGCTGCCAGTGTCGAGAGCCTGCGCGAGAGCCCGGAGGCGGCGACCGCCGCGCTCCTGCCGGTGAAGACCGCGCTGTCGCTGATCCCCGAGATCGTCGTCCATCGCGACGCGGCGCTGCGCCTGAAGCGCGGCCAGAGCGTGCTGCTGCGCGGGCGCGACGCACCGGTCGAAGCGCAGGCCGTCTACGCGACCTCGGGCGGCGTGCTGATCGCGACCGGCTCGATCGACAATGGCGAGCTGGTGCCGCACCGCGTCTTCAACCTGTAATTTCCGGTCATTTTCTGACAACATTGCATGTCTGGCGGCGTTGCATGTCTGGCGGCGTTTGTGGTCTCGAACTGGTCTTGCTGCGCTCTAGAGCCGTTTTCGATCCAACTGGATCGCAAACGGCTCTAGCTCTTTGTTTTGACGCGTTTTCTTCACGCGAACCGGTGCCCACTTCGCTGGAAAACGTTCTGCTCTGAATCCCGATTGCATCGGCCGAGCGGCCAAAATAGATTGGAGCGGGCAGACCTGTTAGAGACCATAGAGCCGGCGCTGCGCGACCAGATGCGGCCCGACGTCAGGGGATGAAAACCATGATCGCGATCGCTCGCCGCCTCAGCATCGCCGCCGCGGCCATTGTCGCGCTTGTCGGCGGACTCTCCGGTATCGCCTCCGCGCAGACGGAGCTGACTTTCTGGACCTGGCGTCAGGAGGATCGCGCGGCGTATCAAACGTTCTTCCAGGCCTTCGAAAAGGCCAATCCCGGCATCAAGGTCAGATTCGAGGGCTTCGAGCCCGCCAACTACCAGACCATCCTGTCGACGGCGCTGGCGGGAGGGCGCGGGCCCGATGTGATGCAGGTGCGGGCCTATGGCAATCTCGAGAGCATCGCCAGGCCCGGTTATCTCATGGCGCTCGACAAGGCCAACGCGCCTGAAACCGCCAATTTCCCCGATTCGGCGCTGGCGGCCGAGAGCCTGCGCGCCGACGGCAAGGTCTACGCGCTGCCCTTCGCCTCGCAGACCATGCTGGTGGTCTACAACACCGAACTCTTCGCCAAACACGGAGTCACCCCGCCCGGAAGCTGGGACGAACTCGTGGCCCTGTGCAAGGCTCTCAAGGCCAAGGGTGTGACGCCGTTCGCCAACGGCACCGCCACAGCCTGGCAGAATGAGACCATCGTTCAGGCGCTGCTCTCATCCCTGCTCGGCAAGGAGTTCGAGGCCGACCTGCTTTCGGGCAAGGCCGATTTCACCGATCCGCGCTTCGTCGGCGCGCTGACCAAGTTGAACGAGCTCAAGGACTATTTCGCGCCGAATTTCTCCGGCATCGACTACGCCTCGTCGCAGCAGCTCTTCGCCGCCGGCAGCGCGGCGATGTTTGCCGGCGGCTCCTACGAGGTCGCGGCCTTTCAAAAACAGAATCCGCGCCTCAAGCTTGGCGTCTTCGCGTCCCCGCCCGCCAAGGCTGGCGAGCCGTCGCTCGTCGCCGTTTTCTACGATGGCGGCTATGCCGTGAACGCCAGGACGGACAAGAAGGAGGCGGCGCTGAAGCTGGTGCGCTGGCTCGGCACGCCAGAGTTCGGGACGATGCTGAGCGGCACTCTGCAGAACGTCTCGCCGATCAAGGGCGTCAAAGCTGAGGCGCCGGCAGTGCAGCAGGTGATGAAGCTCAACGAAAACGCGATGTCGTACCTCATGCTGGTGCATTTCCGCTACCAGGAGCCCTCTGGCTCGGTGCTGCTGCAAGCTGGCGTGCAGAAGATGCTCGCCGGGCAGACGACGCCCGCCGAGGTCGGCGCCGAGATCACCAAGGGCATCGCGACCTATTATACGCCGTTCAAGAAATAGCTGAGCCATGTCGGATATGGGTTCGGCCACCCGCCACCGGGTCTGGGTGACGTTCCTCGTCACGCCGCCTCTGGCGGTGATGGCGGTGTTCGTGGTCTATCCGATCCTGTCAGCGTTCTCTTACGCCTTCTTCGCGTGGCATGGCCTGTCGCGCGAGGCCTTCGTCGGGCTTGAAAATTTCGTCGACCTGTTCACGAAGCCGCATTACGCGCAGCCGATCATGCGCGCCTTCGGACACAACCTGATCGTGCTCGCGGCCCTGCTCGTGGTGCAGAACGGCGGCGGCTTTCTGCTCGCCTGGTTCTTGCACCGCGAGCCCTTCGGCTTTCGCTTTCACCGGGTCGCTGTCTTCCTGCCTGTCATCCTGTCGAGCGTGATCGTCGCCTTCCTCTGGAAGCTGCTGCTTCATCCGAATTTTGGCGCAGTGAACGGCGCGCTGAACGCGGCGGGGCTGGGCAGCCTCGCTCTGCCTTGGCTGGGCGACAGCCGCACCGCGCTTGCCGCCCTGATCTTCGCCAATGCCTGGCACTGGATCGGCTTCCCGACGCTGGTCTTCCTTGCGGGCATGCAGCGCATTCCGCGCGAGGTCCTGGAAAGCGCCGAACTCGATGGAGCGAGCCAGATCCAGGTTCTGCGCCGCATCGTCTGGCCACTGGCGGCGCCGAGCGCGACGGTGACCTTCACCCTGCTCTTCATCGGCGCCTTCAACTGGTTCGAGCTGCCCTATCTGATGACCGGTCTCGAAGGTTCGCCCTTCGGTTCGACCGATGTGCTCGGCCTCGTGTTCTACCGCCTCGCCTTCGGCAACCAGAGTGCCAGCGTTCAGGATTTTGGCCATGGTTCGGCCTTGGCGACACTGCTCTTCCTGTTCATGGCGGCTGTCGCGACGGCGGCAACTATTCGTCTGCGCCGACGCGAGATCGCGCTGTGACGCGCTGGTTCGCTCGTCCCGGCGATCTTGCCAGCGCCGGCATGGTCCAGCTCGTGCTGATCCTGAACTCAGCGTTGATGCTCTACCCGATCGTGATCATGGTGTTCGCTGCCTTCAAGCCGACGGCGGAGATCTTCGCCAGGCCCTTCGCGCCGCCAGATTTCAGCCATGTCGACAATTTCGTCCGTATCGTCGAGGAAGCCAATTTCCTGCGCTATCTCGGCAATTCGATCCTGGTCACGGGCGTCTCGGTCGCGCTGATCCTGGTACTGGGGACGATGGCGGCCTATGCGATTGCACGCTACCGGTTTGCGCTGGCGACGCCGATCTTCCTGATCTTCCTTGCCGGGCTGATGCTGCCGCTGAAGCTCGCGATCATCCCGCTCTTCGTCCAGATGAACGGGCTCGGGCTGATCGATTCGCGGCTCTCGCTGATCCTGATCTATGCCGCGATGGGGCTGCCATCGACCGTCTTCATCATGACCGGCTTCCTGCGCACCTTACCGGGCGAACTCGAGGATGCCGCCCGCATCGACGGCGCCTCCGAGCCGCGCATCATGTGGTCGATCATGCTGCCCTTGTGCAAGCCGCCTCTGGTGATCGCGGGCATCCACAATGCCGTGCCGGTCTGGAACGATTTCTTCTTCCCGCTGATCTTCATCCAGAGCGATGCGCGAAAGACGCTGCCTCAGGGCCTGACCACATTCATCGGCGAGTACGCGACCGACTGGGGCATGCTGTTCGCCGGGCTCACCATCGCGGCGCTGCCGATCACGCTGGTCTACATCGTGCTATCGCGCCAATTCATCGCCGGGATGACGCAGGGCGCCGTGAAATAGGGTGGCGTGCTGATCGCGACCGGCTCGATCGACAATAGCGAGCTGGCGCCATGCAGCGTCTTCAACCTGTGAACTCGTTTGGAATCACCTGCACGCATAGGTTGGTAAATCAAGCGTAAACGCAATTTCAAGGCTTCTGCGGCAATTTGATCCAGTTGCCGTGCGGCAGAAAGCGCGCGCGGCCGGGCGAGCTGGGGCCGCACATGACTTTGTCGACTTCGAACCTGTCGATCAGGCATATCCTGATCGGCTTGATCTGCGCGATGGCGCTGACGACCTGCGGCCTGACGCTCCAGGAAATCTGGTCCTCCTACAAGCGCTACGGCGTGTCCCAGCAGGTTGTCGGGCTGGCGGGATTGAACCGGAACCTGTTCGATGCGCTCGGCGCCTTCCGGCTCGAGCGCGCCTCGATGCAGAGCGCCGTCATCCTGCCGAGCGACAAGAACCAGTCCTCGATCGCCACCTATCAGCAGCGACGCAAGCAAGTCGACGACGCCATCGCACAGGCGAATTCGGTACTGACCGCTTCGAACCGCCCGGCTCTCGCCCCGTTCCAGCGCGACCTCGCCGCCATCTATGACGAGACTCGCAAGCTCCGCGACAGCGTCGAGAGCGAGCTCAAACAGCCGGCCGAGGGCCGCGACAAGCAGATGCCCGAGCGTATCCTCGCTGTCGGCGAGAAGCTGCTGGTCAGCCTCGACAAGACGTCATTGGCCGTCGACAGCGAGATTCGCGCGCTCAATCCGGCTCTGACCGAACTCGTGGTCGCGCGAGCGCTTTCCTGGGCGACACGCACCTATGCCGGCACGTCCGGCGTCATGGTCAGCACGATCACGGCGCAGCAGCGCCCCTTCGACGCGAGGGAGACGCGCATCCTGTTAAACAATGACGCCAGCGCGCTGGCCAGTTGGCAGGCCCTGCGCGACATGGCCGACACCGCCCAGACCGACCCGGTGATCAAAGCCGCCATCGTCAAGGGCCAAGCCACCTATTTCTCCGGCCCGGTCAAGGAGATGCGCGAAAAGCTCGTCGCCCAGGCGACCACCGGCAGCAAGCCCAGCATGTCGGTCGACCAGTGGCGCGGCGAGATCGTACCTGCGCTCGAAACCATCGCGGCCGTCGCCAGCACGGCGCTGGACCAGGCCATCGCAGGAGCGAATGCAGCCGCAGATCAGGCCTTTTCCGAACTCCTGAAATATGGCGCCGTCCTGCTCGTCAGCCTGCTGATCGCCATCACTGGATATGTCGTGGTGCGCTCGCGCGTCACCACCCCGCTCGCGCAGATGACGACGGCGATGACGCAGCTGGCGAAGGGCGATCTCGATGCCGCGCTGCCGCGGATCAGCCATAAGGATGAGATCGGGGCGATGGCGAGCGCCTTGTCGGTCTTCCAGGAAAATCTGGTCAAGATGCGCGAGCTTGAGCAATCGGAGCGCGCAGCCTCGGCCGCTCGCCTGGCGCGGGCGCAATCGATGGAGGCCGTGGTCTCCGATGTCGGGGATGTGGTCGCGGCTGCGGCGTCGGGCGATTTCTCGGCACGGCTGCAGATCGAGCATGCCGATGAGCAGATGCAGAAGCTCGTCGCCGGCATCAACGAGATCAATGCCGTGGTCGACAGCGCCACATCCGAGTTCGCCGCCGCCCTGCACGCGGTTGCGGGCGGGGACCTGACCGCCCGGATCGAGACCGCCTATCGCGGCAAGTTCGCCGAACTCAAGGGCGCGATCAACGAGACGGTCGACCGCCTGTCCTCGACGGTACGCACGATCCAGACGACCTCTGCGGATGTCGGCTTGGCCGCCCGCGAAATCACCATGGGTGCTGACGATCTGTCGAAGCGCACCGAGGAGCAGGCGAGCTCGCTGGAGGAGACCGCAGCCACGACCGAGGAGCTCGCAGCCTCGGTGAAGGCCTCGGCCCAGGCCTCGAAGAACGCCGCCGCGATCGCGACCGAGGCCATGCAGGCAGCCCAGTCAGGCGGCGTGATCGCCGGTCAGGCAGTCGATGCCATGGCGCGCATCGAGAGCGCCTCGCAGAAGATCTCCGACATCATCCGGGTGATCGACGACATCGCCTTCCAGACCAATCTGCTGGCGCTGAACGCGGCGGTGGAAGCGGCGCGCGCCGGCGATGCCGGCAAGGGCTTTGCGGTCGTCGCCTCGGAAGTCCGCACGCTGGCGCAGCGCTCGGGCGCTGCCGCCAAGGATATCTCCGGCCTGATCTCGTCCTCCAACATGGAGGTCGATGCCGGCGTCAAGCTGGTGCGCCAGGCCGGCGACGCCCTGACCCAGATCCTGGCGGCCTCGCAGAAGGTCGCGGCCACCATCGCCGAAATCTCGGCGGCGTCTGGCGAACAGGCCAACGGCATCGACGAGATGAGCCAGGCTGTCGCCCATCTCGACGAGATGACGCAGGCCAATGCGGCGCTCGCCGAACAGAGCGCAGCCTCTGCCGGTTCGCTCTCGGGCCGCATCGTCCAGCTCAATGACCTCGTCGCGGCCTTCAGGACGGGTCCTGAGGGTGCAGCTGCCTCACCGGCCAGTCATGGCTCGGAGCCCGCGCGCCTGCGCAAGCTCGCCGAAGCCGCCTTCGGGCAATCCCGGGCGGCGACGCCGGCCCACGCCCCGGCGCGGGCCTCTGCACCGGCCAAGCGCGCCGTCAACGGCCGCGCCAATGACGCCGGATGGGAGGAGTTCTGAGACGGGGAAGGCCTGAGCGCAGCCTCAGGCTCCAACCATCTCCAAGGCTGAAGCACCGCGCAGCCTTGCAACGTCCCGCAGCGGCGGCGCGCCGAAGAGCCGGCGATATTCGCGGCTGAACTGCGACGGGCTTTCATAGCCGACCCTGAAACCGGCGGAAGCGGCGTCCAGCGCCGCGCCCAGGATGAGCCGTCGCGCCTCCTGCAGGCGCAATTGCTTCTGGTACTGCAGCGGGCTCATCGCGGTGACCGCCTTGAAATGCTGATGCAGCGCCGAGGGGCTCATGCTCGCCTCGGACGCCAGCACCTCGATGCTGAAGGTCTTGTCGTAGTTGCGCCTGATCCAGCCTATGGCCTTGTTCACCTGCTGCAACTTGCTTTCCGCCGTCGCGATCTGGCGCAGGCGGGCCGCCTGTTCACCATTCATCAGGCGGTAGAGGATCTCGCGCTCGGCCAGCGGCGCCAGAACCGCGATGTCATGCGGCGTCTCCAGCAGCCTGACCAGCCGCAGCATGGCATCGAGCAGTTCGGGCGCTGCCGGATTCACGGCAAGCCCCGGTCCCGCGCCGGTATGACCGCCCTCGCCGGGTTTTGTCGCGTTGGGCTTGGTCGCGTTGGGCTTGCTCTCCAGCATCAGCGCACTGAGCTGGACGGGATCGAGATCGAGCCTCACGGAGAAATAGGGCTCCTCAGTGCTGGCCTCCACCACCTGGCCGATGATCGGCAGATCTACGGAGACGACCAGGTAATGCGTCCGATCATAGAGATAGATCTGCTCGCCCAGCATGACCTGCTTGCGGCCCTGCACGATGATGCAGAGCGCCGGCAGATGCAGCCCATGCATCGGCTCGGTCGGCTGGCTGGACCGGATCAGGGCAAGCCGCGGGATCGCTGTCTGATGCACGCCATCCAAGGTCACGAGGCGGCCGAGCAACGCCGCCAGTTCATCCGCCTGCCGCATCCAACCGCTCCATCATAGGGCCAACGCTGGTCCAAACGGCGCCAGCGTCTGGATTTTCATACAAGGAATTGGTGGTTCCTGCGACCCGAAGCCAGCACTCACGGAGGATCAGGCAATCCTTGCGGCGCTTCGGTCTATCGCCCGCGAGCCCGCATGCGGCATTCATCTCCTCGCACTGGCCCAATTAGGTGGCCGCTCGAAACACAGGAGCAAGCCATGCAGTTCAATCGCGTTCTCACCGCGTTCAGCGCGCTCACCGGATCCATCCGCGCCAACAACGCAACCCACCCGCTCGAGATCGACCTCGAAGCCCTGATGCAGCCCAACGCCGCCGAGCGCGCCATGATGGGCGTCTGGGTCGCCGATGACGGGGCGACCCGGCTCTCGCTCCTGCCGAACGGCCGCTATGGCAAGACGCTCCGTGCGGGTCGCGACATCTATCGCGGCCGCTACGAGGTCGACGGGTCGCGCCTCTATTTCGAGGGCGATACCGGCCGCACCGCGATCGGCGAAACCCGCCGCGGCATTCTCACGCTGGGCGACCATCGCTTCATCAGGCCGGGCGCACGCAGCGCCGCATGAAAAAGGGCCGGCGCAGGGTGGCGCCGGCCCTCGTTTTTTCAGTAACCGCGCATTTTTTCAGTAACCGACCGTGAAGCGCCTGCGGCTATGGGCCGGCTTCTCCAGCTCATCGACCAGCGCCACCGCGAAATCCTCGGCGGAGATCGCGCTGTTGCCGCCGGCATCGACCAGCAGCTGATCGCCGCCGAGACGGAACTTTCCAGTCCGCTCACCGGGAGCGATCACGGCCGAGGGCGACAGGAAGCTCCAGTCCAGCGCCGTCTCCTGGCGCAGAAGCTCGAGATAGGCGCCACCCTTCTTGGCCTCGGCATGGTAGATCGCGGGGAAATCGGGCGTGTCGAACAGCTTCACGCCGGGAGCGACCTCAAGGCTGCCTGCGCCGCCGACGACGAGGTAGCGCTTGACGCCGGACTGCTTCACGGCCCCGAGCAGCGCTTCCGCATCGCTCGCCAGATAATGGACGGAGCTGATCACCGCCTCATGGCCGGCAAGCAGTCTGGCCAGGCTGTCCTTGTCGAAGATATCGCCCTTGACAGCGGTGACGCCGGGCAAGGCTGGAACCTTCTCCGGATTGCGGACGATGGCCGTGACCTTATGGCCGCGGGAGACCAGCTCCGACAGAATGCGCGAGCCGATGAAGCCGGTGGCGCCGATGAGTGCGATTGTCATGACATGGTCCTGTTTTTCCAGTATCTGATGGATACTACCACTCCAATGGAGCCTAGATGGCTCGCCTGTTCCCTTCCGTAAAGAAGGCACTTCCGCGAGACATGGTCACCTCCAGGAAACCCGCATGCTGCAGCGCCCCAATCCCTTCGACGCGCAATGCCCGACCCGCAAGGTGCTCGACCGCATCGGCGACAAATGGGCGGTGTTGATCCTGATCCTGCTCGAGCATGAGACGCTGCGCTTCAACGAACTGCGCCGGCGCATCGAAGCGATCTCCCAGAAGATGCTATCGCAGACGCTGAAGAGCCTGGAGCGCGACGGCCTGATCCGCCGCGAGGCCTTCCCGACCGTGCCGGTCACGGTCGAATATTCGCTCACCGAACTCGGCCGGACGCTTGCCGTGACCGTCGACAGCCTGAGGATCTGGGCGGAAACCCATATCGGCACGGTCGAGGCGGCGCAGCGGCGCTATGATCGCGGGGCCGGGCCGGATTTGGCTGAAACCGCATCGCGCTAGCCTTTCCCGCCGTTTCGTGTATATGCCCAGCCAACCGGCGTGAAAGCCGGCTGCGCATCCTCTCCTCGATGAGAGCGATTGCGGGCTTCGGACCTTGCTGGACGACATCCCGGCCTGGCCCGCCAGATCAACCCCAATATGAGGATCTCACGATGTCGATCACTGCCGAGCGCAAGACTGCGCTCATGAAGGAACACGCCACCAAGCCGAACGACACCGGCTCGCCGGAAGTCCAGGTCGCGATCCTGACGGAACGCATCAACAACCTGACCGGCCACTTCAAGTCGCATGTCAAGGACAACCATTCGCGTCGCGGCCTGCTCAAGATGGTTTCGCAGCGCCGTTCGCTGCTCGACTATCTCAAGAGCAAGAGCGAGCCGCGCTATAAGAGCCTGATCGAGAAGCTCGGCATCCGCCGCTGATCGAGCGCTGACTGCTTCACGCCCGGTGCGACATCGCTCCGGGCGGTTTTCCAGGATCTGCCGCAATGGGGCGGCGTCCTGATTTCATCGCGGGAGCCGCAAGGGGCGGCCTTCCCGCATGACCCGCCGGGCGTCCTCGATGTCCATGGCAGGATCGCCGAGCGCTCGGGCGCATATTTTCACAAAACCCGAGCTTTCCGCCGTCTTGCTCATGGGCCGGAGACACCGGCCGGGTCGCATCCGATCCGAAAGACAAATCCATGTTCGATGTACAGACCGAAGAACTGATCTGGGGCGGGCGCAAGCTCGTGCTCGAAACCGGCAAGATCGCCCGCCAGGCCGATGCGGCCGTGCTCGCGACCTATGGCGAGACCGTCGTGCTCGCCACCGTCGTCTCCGCCAAGACGCCCAAGGCCGGGATCGACTTCTTCCCGCTGACCGTGAACTACCAGGAAAAGACCTTCGCCGCCGGCCGCATTCCCGGCGGTTATTTCAAGCGCGAAGGCCGCCCCACCGAAAAAGAGACGCTGGTCTCGCGCCTGATCGACCGACCGATCCGCCCGCTCTTCGTCGAGGGTTACCGCAACGAGACGCAGGTCGTCTGCACCGTGCTGCAGCATGACCTCGAGAACGACCCCGACATCGTCGCGATGGTCGCCGCCTCCGCCGCGCTGACGCTGTCGGGCGTGCCCTTCACGGGCCCGGTCGGCGCTGCCCGCGTCGGCTATTTCGACGGCGCCTACAAGCTCAACCCGCTGGTCGACGAGATCAAGGAATCGCAGCTCGACCTCGTCGTCGCCGGCACGCCCGACGCCGTTCTGATGGTTGAATCGGAAGCCAAGCAGCTCTCCGAGGAGATCATGCTCGGCGCCGTGATGTTCGGCCACAAGCACTTCCAGCCGGTCATCGACGCGATCATCCGCCTGGCCGAGAAGGCCGCCAAGGAGCCGCGCGACTACGTTCCGGCCGACAACTCCGTCGTTCTCGACGCGGTTCTCAAGCTTGTCGATGCGGATATCCGCGCCGCCTACCAGATCAGGACCAAGGCCGAGCGCTACAAGGCGCTTGACGCCGCCAAGGCCAAGGTCGCTTCGCTGATCTCGGAGACGCCGGACGGCAAGACCACCTTCACCAAGGAGCAGGTCGGCGGCCAGTTCAAGGAAGCCCAGGCCAAGGTCGTGCGCTGGACCATTCTGGACGACGGCGTCCGCATCGACGGCCGCGATCTCAAGACCGTGCGCAAGATCGTCGCGGAGGCCGGCATCCTGCCGCGCACCCACGGCTCGGCGCTGTTCACCCGCGGCGAGACGCAGGCGCTGGTCGTGACCACGCTGGGCACCGGCGACGACGAGCAGTTCATCGACTCGCTGGAAGGCACCTACAAGGAAACCTTCCTGCTGCACTACAACTTCCCTCCCTATTCGGTTGGTGAAGCTGGCCGCATGGGCTCGCCCGGCCGCCGCGAGATCGGCCATGGCAAGCTCGCCTGGCGCGCCATTCGCCCGATGCTGCCGGCGAAGTCGGAGTTCCCCTACACCATCCGCGTCGTCTCGGAGATCACCGAGTCGAACGGCTCTTCCTCGATGGCCACCGTCTGCGGCACCTCGCTTGCCCTGATGGATGCCGGCGTGCCGCTGAAGGCGCCGGTTGCGGGCATCGCGATGGGCCTGATCCTGGAAGGCGAGCGCTTCGCGGTGCTCTCCGACATCCTGGGTGACGAGGACCATCTCGGCGACATGGACTTCAAGGTCGCCGGCACGGCCGAGGGCATCACCTCGCTGCAGATGGACATCAAGATCGCCGGCATCACCGAGGAGATCATGAAGGTCGCCCTCGATCAGGCCAAGGGCGGTCGCGACCACATCCTCGGCGAGATGAACAAGGCGCTTTCGGTCTCGCGTGGCCAGCTCGGCGAGTACGCCCCGCGCATCGAGACGATGAAGATCCCGGTCGACAAGATCCGTGAAGTCATCGGCTCCGGCGGCAAGGTCATCCGCGAAATCGTCGAGAAGACCGGCGCGAAGGTCAATATCGAGGACGACGGCACCATCAAGATCGCCTCGGCCGACGGCAAGTCGATCGAAGCCGCGATCAAGTGGATCAAGTCGATCGTCTCCGAAGCCGAAGTCGGCATGATCTATGACGGCACCGTCGTGAAGATCATGGAGTTCGGCGCCTTCGTGAACTTCTTCGGCGCCAAGGACGGCCTGGTCCATATCTCGGAGCTGGCTGCGGCTCGCGTCCAGAAGGTCTCGGACGTCGTCAAGGAAGGCGACAAGGTCAAGGTCAAGTTCCTCGGCCAGGACGAGCGCGGCAAGATCCGCCTCTCGATGAAGGTCGTCGACCAGGAGACCGGCGAGGATCTGACCGAGAAGCTCAAGGCCGCTCGCGACGCCGAGAAGAGCCGCGAGCGCACCACCGCCGAGTAAGCAGCACACGATTCACGTGAAACGAGACGCCCCGCATCGCAGGATGCGGGGCGTTTTTTATTGCTCGTCTCTCATCAAAGAGTGAGAGCAGGATCGATGGATCCTGCTCTTAGGCGATGCTGACAGATCCATGATGCGAGCTGCTGCAGTCTTCCGCGGCAAACCAGGGTCCAGCAATGAAGTCTTTCACCGTCCCAGCCGCCGATGCGGGGTTGCGCTATCACGACATCGCAGGCGAAGGCCCTGCGCTTCTCTTCATCCATGGGCTGGGCTGCGCCTCGTCTTGCGACTATCCGAGCGTCGCGGCGGACGCCGCCTTGCGGGGGCGGCGCATGCTCCTGGTCGACCTGCTGGGCTCGGGCTTCAGCGATCGGCCGACCGGGTTCGGCTACACCATCGAGGACCATGCCCGCAGCATCGTGGCATTGACCGAGCATCTGCGATTGACCGAGCTCGATCTGTTCGGCCACAGCATGGGTGGGGCGGTGGCCATCACGGCGGCGCGGATGCTGGGTGAGCGCCTTAGGCGGCTCGTCCTCGGCGAGCCCAATCTGGAGCCCGGCGGCGGCTTTTTCAGCCGGCGTATCGCCGCCATGACCGAGTGCGACTATATTGAGCGCGGCCATGACGAACTCGTCCAGGCCAGCCGCTCCGAAGGCAACGCTATCTGGGCCGCGTCGCTCGCCATCAGCGCCCCCTATGCGGCGCATCGCGGGGCCTGCTCATTGGTCGCCGGCAGCATCCCGAGCTGGCGCGAGATGCTCGCAGAGCTGCCGCAGCCGCGCTGCGTCCTGTTCGGAGAGGCGACACTTCCAAGCAGCGATGCGGAGGGTCTTCCCCGGCTCGGCGTCAACGTCGCCATCATACCGGCAGCCGGGCATGCCATGGCCTGGGAGAATCCGGCCGGCCTGGCCCAGGCGATCGCGCGCGCCTTGTCCTGAGATGGCATGGGTCCGGGATGGTATGGGTCCGGCCGGCGTGAAGCCGGGGTGACGGCTGATCGTCAATAGTCTAGACTATTAGGCCCCATGGAGATTGGCATGCCCGACCACACCCTCACCTCGCTTGATGACCTTGCGGCACTTTATCCCAACCCCATCGCCCCGGCCTCGGTCGCCAAGGAGATCGATCACGTCGATGCGAATTACGGCGCCCTGATCGCCGCCTCGCCGTTTTTCGTGCTCGCGACCAACGGTCCGGACGGTCTGGATTGCTCACCGCGTGGGGATATGCCGGGCTTCGTGCGACTCCGGGACGCGAAAACGCTCCTGATTCCGGACAGAAGAGGCAATAACCGTCTGGATTCATTGAAGAATATCCTGTTCGACAACCGAATCGGAATGCTCTTTTTGATCCCCGGTTACGGCGAAACGCTGCGCGTGAACGGCACGGCGACGCTTTCGACCGATCCCGAGCTCTGCGCGGGCTTCGCGATGGCCGGAAAGCTGCCGGCCTGCGTGATCGTGGTCGCGGTGGAGAGCGCCTACTTCCAGTGCTCGCGCGCAGTGGTGCGCGCCGACCTCTGGAACCCGGCAGCACAGCTCGACAAGCGCAGCCTGCCGAGCGCCGGACAGATCCTGCGCGCGATCACGGAGAAGAACGACAAGCTCGAGACCTTCGACGGCGAAGCCTATGACAAGGCGCTGCCGGAGCGGGTGAAGGCGACGCTGTATTGAGGGGTGTGGTTTTCCCTTCTCCCCCATCAAAGTCGGCTGTTGCCGACTTTGACACTTTGGGTTGCCCATCTCGGGCAAGCCCGAGATGGGTGGAGAAGGTGGCAGCGCGAAGCGCTGACGGATGAGGGCAGAGCCTCAACCCAAGACAAGAAAAAAGGGCCGCTTGCGCGACCCTTCCCTCATCCGTCTGCTCCGCAGACACCTTCTCCCACCCATGTCGGATGTTTCCGACATGGGCCTCCTACTTGCCAAGATCGGGCAAGCCCGATCTTGGTGGGGAGAAGGAAGGGCTCACAGCAGCCCTTCGTTCCCTGCCAGCACCTTCAGGTTCACATCCGGCCTTGCGCCGACATGGCTGATGATCTCGGCGGCGGCGAGCGCGCCCAGGCGCAATGCGTCGCGCACCTCGCGGCCAGAGGTCAGGCCGAAGAGGAAGCCGGCAGCGAAGAGATCACCCGCGCCGGTGCTGTCGACGATGCGCTCGACGGGGAAGACCGGCTCGGCGACGATGCCGTCCGGCGTCACGGCCAGAGCGCCTTTCTCCGAGCGGGTCACGGCGGCGAGGATGTTCTCGGCCCGCAACGCCGCCAGGGCCGTCTCGAAGTCAGCGGTCTGGTAGAGGCTCTTCAGCTCGTGCTCGTTGGCGAAGACGATATCGACCATGCGGTTGCGGATCAGGCCGAGGAACTCGTCACGATAGCGGTCGACGCAGAACGAATCCGAGAGCGTGATGGCAACGCGGCCACCGGCCTTGTGGGCGATCTCTGAGGCCTTGCGGAAGGCCTCCTTGGCCGCCGGCGGATCCCAGAGATAGCCTTCGAGATAGATGATGTCGGCGCTCTCAACCGCCTTGGCGTCGACATCGGCGACAGTGAGCCCCTGGCAGGCGCCGAGATAGGTGTTCATCGTGCGCTCGCCATCGGGCGTGACGATGATGAAGGAGCGCGCGGTCGCCGGACCATCGGCCGCGAAAGCCGTGTCAAAGGAGACGCCGAGCGAGGTCAGGTCATGCCGGTAGAGCTTGCCAAGCTCGTCGGCCTTGACCTTGCCGATAAAGGCGCCCTTGCCGCCGAAGGAGGCGAGGCCGGCGATGGTGTTGGCGGCCGAGCCGCCGGAAATAACCTTGCCCGGGCCCATGGCGGCGTAGAGCGCCTCGGCGCGGGCCTCGTCGATCAGCATCATCGCGCCCTTGGCGAGGTCGTGCTTGGCCAGGAAGTCCTCCTCGGCGGAAGCGATGACGTCGACGATGGCGTTGCCGAGGGCGAGGACGTCGGTGCGCGAATTGCTCATGAACAGGTCCGGATGCTGATCTTAAGGAGAGGTTGGCGGCGCGTGTTGCATCCGCCGGGCTTCGGGTCAAGCAAGCCGGGCTCAATCCGGCGCAGCAGCGCGGCGAATCGCGGCTTCGTCGAGGATATCCGCAAGACGTTTGAGTTCATCCGGCTCCAATACCGCGATCTCGCGGGCGAGGCGGTTGGCGAGCAGCGTCGCCTCGGCATCGAGGCCGGCCGTATCGACCGTGACCCGCGGATGCGAGAGATCGGCAAGGCGCACCAATTCATCCGCCTCGTCCCAGATCACGCCCAGCACATGGATGACGCCCTGGATCAGCACGAAGGTCGGCCGACCGCGCTTGCCGTGTTCCAGCGCCGAGAGATAGGCCGGGGTGACGCCGAGCGAGCCCGCCATTTGCGCCAAGGTGACGCCACGGGCCGCGCGCAGGGCCCGCACCCTCTGGCCGAAGGGGGTCATGGCCCGATCTCGCGCTGGCGGCGCAGGCGTATATAGAGCGCCCCTGTTCCGCCATGGCGCTGCTCGGCCTCCTCGAAGCCGACGACCAGCGGACGCAGATCGGGCAGGCGCAGCCAATGCGGCACCATGCGGCGCAGCACTCCGCGTTCCTCGCCGAACAGGCTGTCTCCAGCCGCGCCCTTGCCGGTGACGACCAGCGCGAGCTTGCAGCCGCGCGCCTGCTCGCGCCGCAGAAAGGCGCGCAATGCCAGATGCGCTTCGTCCTGGCGCATGCCGTGCAGATCGATCACCGCCTCGACGCCCTGCTGGCCGCGCCGCAATTGGGTGCGCAGGCGGCGTTCGAGCGGCGCCAATGGCGGTGGCGCCGGTCTGGATTGGGCCAGCTTTGCAGCCACCGCTGGAATGGTGGCCTCAGCCATGATGGGGGTGGGCGCAGCCGGCTCCGGCTGCTCGGGCTCGACCGGCTTGCGGCCGGGAAGCGGGGTCACCGAGCGCGCGACTTCGCGCCAGAGCGCGATATCGGCCGGCGACAATGTCTTGCCCCGCCGCGACCGCATCGTCAGGGCCTCGGATCGCGCGGCCAGAGCACGGTGAAATCGAAGTTGTGGCGGATCAGCCCCGCCCGATGTCCGGCCACCGCACCCGAACCGACGAAGAGGTCGACCCGCGCCGGCCCGAGGATTGCCGAGCCGGTATCCTGCGCGATCATCAATCTCGAAAGCCGTTCGCTGCCGCCTTGTCCATCGGGGATCGTGGCATCGATCCAGGCGGGCAGGCCATAGGGCCAGACCGTGCGGTCGATCGCGATGCTGCGCAAAGGCGTCAACGGCAAGCCGGCTCCGCCGATCGGTCCGGAATCCGGCGGCAGATCGTCCCGGCGCGCGAAGAAGACGAAGGAACGGTTGAGCGCGATCAGATCGCGGGCGAAGCCGGCATCGGCTTTCAGTCGCGCGATCAACCGGTCCATCGTCATCTCTGCAGGCGGGATGTTCTCGCGCTCGCTCAGCGCCCGGCCGAGCGAGGTATAGGCGTGGCCGTTGCGGCCGGAATAGACCAGTCGCGTCACCCGGCCATCGGGCAGACGGATCCGGCCGGAGCCCTGGACCTGCAGCACGAAGCGATCGACCGGATCGCGCATCCAGAGGATTTCGAGCCTCTGGCCATCGAGCGCTCCCGCCTCGATCGCGGCGCGATCGGGGAAGGGCACGAGCCCCCGCGCCGTACGGCGCGCCGCCGATAACCCGGCCTCGATGCCCGGCCAGTCATCGCCGGGCTGGCGGGTCACCAGATCGGCCGGGCGGCCATAGAGCGGCGTCGGAAAAGCTGCGGAGCGCGTGAGCGAGCCCTCGAATTCGGGCTCGAAATAGCCGGTCATGAAGCCGGCCTCAGCGGCCGCGGGGCGGATTCGCCAGAACGAGAAATTCTGCTCGAAAAACCGACGCGCCGTCTCGCGATCGGGTCGGGCCTTCTGCGCCAGAAGACGGGTGCGGGCGCAGATGAGGTCCAGCACTTCGGGGGTCGGCACAGACGCTCGCAGCGGCGGGTCTGTCATGCAGCCGCGTGCAAAGATGTCCAGGGCAATGCGATGATCGTCCTTGGCCCATCCCGGAATGCCGGCGACGGACACCGCCTCGGCGCGCGCGCCGGGCGGCAGTGGCGGGGCCTGGGCGAGCGCTGCGCTCATGGCCGCACCGCAAGCCACGAGGCCAAGCGCCAGCGCAGCAACGGCGCCACGGATCACGCGGCGGATTCGGTGGCGACCAGGAGCCAGTTGGGGTCGCGGCTGCCGAGCTGGCGCGCGAAAGTCCAGATGTCGTTGACCTCGGAGACCGCTTCGGCGCTGCCGTCGACGACCGCGCCCTGAGCATCGCGCGTGACGCTGATCAATTGCGAGACGAAGGCCAGCGTGACCTGGCCGTTCTTGCCCTTGACGTCGACGGCGGTGATCTCCGCCTTGTCGATCGAGACGAAGGAGGATTCAGCCTTTTCGCCGCGCTTCTCACGATCCGTGATCGCCTGCTCGAAGCCCTCATAGACCTCCTTGGCGAGGAGGCCCTTCAGCACCTTGCGGTCGCCCCGCGCGAAAGCGGTGACGATCGTCTCATAGGCTGCCTTGGCGCCGCCGATGAAGGCGCGCGGGTCGAAGCCCGGCTCCTGCCGGATGATCGCCTCGATGCCGGCAACGATGGCCGAATCCGCGGGCGCGATATCCTTCCAGCGGTCGGCGGCGGGAGCCGGGCTCACCGCGGGATCATTGGCCGCGCCGGGCAGGCGGATGACGTTGTCGCGCTTGCTGTCAGCCGGGGGAGCCTGGTCGGGCCGCACCGGCGTTCCCTCGCGACGCGCGAAGGGGTCGGTCGGCGGCTGTTCCTGACCGGTCTTCTGACCCAGCACCGAGCGCAGCTTCCAGGCGACGAAAACGGCCAGAGCCAGGAAAATAATCGTCGTCATGTCGAAGGAATTTTGCATCGAAACCTGATCCGAAGCTCCAGTGGCCGCCTTGCATCGGCCTGTCCCCTAAAGGTTTTCGGCCGTGAAGCGTGATATGGTGATCAAGGCTCGTAACATCCACCCCTGAACTTGTGAAGGCGGCTTCTTGTGCCAGGGTGGCGTCCATGATAGCCGACGCCCGCATTGCACCGCAGGACGGCGCACAGTCCCGAACGTCTTAATCCGGCCCGGGATTTCCTTAAGTCAGCCTTCAGATCATGATGGGACCGATGGCCAACGACATTCCCAACGGCAACGGCGCGCAAGCCCCCGAGACGGCTCCGAGCATGAGCGCCCTGATCCAGTACACCAAGGATTTCTCCTTCGAGAATCCCAAGGCGCCGCGCTCGCTCAGCCAGCAGACGCAGCAGGGACCGCAGATGTCGCTGCAGGTCAACGTCTCGACCGCTCCGCTCGGCGAGGACGATTACGAGACCGTGCTGCAGCTCGAGGGCAAGGCCGAGCTCGGCGGCGAGACGCTGTTTGCTTTCGATCTCAGCTATGGCGGCGTGTTCCGCATCCAGAACGTGCCGCAGGAGCACATCCATCCTGTGCTGGTGATCGACTGCGCCCGCCTGCTCTTCCCCTTCGCCCGGCAGATCATCGCCGAGGCGGTCCAGAACGGCGGCTTCCCGCCCTTCTATGTGCCGTCGATCGATTTCGCGGCCTTGTTCCAGCAGCGCGTGCAGGAGCTCCAGGCCCAGGGCGCACCGAACGCCTGAGCCTTCCCGGCAGCATGACTTGCTACGGAAAGGGCCCTCGCGGGCCCTTTTTCGTTGACGGTTCTGCTCACCCACCCCTTGCGGCGGGCCGGGGGAATTTCCATCTCGCGGAGCAGTCGACGGCGGACGCTCATTCGGGCGCCCGCCGTTTCGCGACATGAAGGAGCCGGGATGGACTATCTGATGACGCTTGCCGCCGACCCCACGGTGTGGGCCGCGCTCGGGGCACTGATCGCCATGGAAGTCGTCCTGGGCATCGACAACCTGATCTTCATCTCGATCCTGACCAACAAGCTGCCGGAGGAGCAGCGCGCGCGCGGCCGCAAGATCGGCATCGGGCTGGCGCTGATCCTGCGGCTCGGCCTGCTCTCGACCGTCGCCATCATCGTGCAATTGACCACCCCGGTCTTCTCGGTGCTCGGCAAGGCCTTCTCCTGGCGCGACATCATCCTGATCGCCGGCGGCCTCTTCCTGGTCTGGAAGGCGACGAAGGAGATCCATCACAAGGTCGATGCCGACCATGGGCCCGACGTCTTCGATGGCGGCAAGGCGGCGGCCGTCACCTTCGGTGGCGTCATCGTCCAGATCCTGCTGCTCGACCTCGTTTTCTCCATCGACAGCATCATCACCGCCGTCGGCATGACCGATCATATCCCGGTGATGGTGATCGCCGTCGTCTTCGCGGTTCTGGTGATGCTGCTCGCGGCCGACCCGCTGGCGAGCTTCATCGAGCGCAACCCGACCATCGTGATGCTGGCGCTCGGCTTCCTGCTGATGATCGGCGGCACGCTGATCGGCGAGGGTTTTGGCGCGCATGTGCCCAAGGGCTACATCTACGCCGCCATGGCCTTCTCGGCTGCGATCGAGGGCCTGAACATGCTGTCGCGGCGCAAGACGAAGAGCTGATCAGTCGCTCTCCGTCCAGTCTCTTTCCGTCATTGCGAGACGCGCAGCGACGAAGCAATCCAGGGGCCTCGTGCGAGACGCTGGATGCTTCAGCCATCTCTCAAGGCTGAACACTGCGCTCGCAATGACGACCGCTCTACGAAGCCCGCTCACGCCTCGTCGGTCAGGCCGAGATAGCCGCTCCAGAGCGGCGTCTTCAGCGTGCGGATGAAGGTTTCGTGGGCGGCGATGGTTGCGTCGTCGAGGCGGGAGGCGAGAGGCCGCTGGCGTTGCGGACGGTCGATCGCCGCGCCGCCGAGTCCGCCACCGTCACCCGCCATCGCGACGCCCAGGCCAAGCGAAGTCTGCTTGCCGCCGATCAGCTCGATATAGACCTCGGCCAGGATTTCGGAGTCGAGCAGCGCGCCGTGCTTGGTGCGCCTGGTGTTGTCGATGCCGTAACGCGAGCAGAGCGCGTCCAGGCTGTTGGAGGCACCGGGATGCTTTCGGCGCGCCATGGCCAGGGTGTCGACGACGCGGTGCTGTTCGATCGGCCCATAGCTGAGCCGCTTCAGCTCCATATTGAGGAAGCCGATATCGAAGGCAGCATTGTGGATCACGAGGCGCGCATCGCCGATGAACTCGATGAAGCCATCGGCGATCGCCGCAAAGAGCGGCTTGTCAGAGAGGAAGGCTTCGGAGAGGCCGTGGACCCTGAAGGCGCCGTCCGGCATCGAGCGCTCGGGATTGATGTAGACGTGAAAATTGCGCCCGCTCGGGCAGTGATTGACCAGCTCGACGCAACCGATTTCGACGATGCGATCGCCGCTATTGGCTTCAACGCCGGTCGTCTCGGTATCGAGGACGATTTCACGCATGAGCGGCGCTCTCCACTGGAAGCCTGCGGCCAGGCCGGCCGGCAAGGACGCTCAGGATAGAACTCACCTGCCGCTGCGCGGCCAGCTGACCGCCGCCCGTGTCCACAAGGAAATGGGCCTGGCGGCGCTTCTGCGCATCCGGCATTTGGCGGGCGAGGATGGCGGCGAACTTCTCCTCCGTCATCTCCGGGCGCGCCAGGACGCGGGCGCGCTGGACCGCGGCCGAGGCGGTGACGACGAGCACGGCATCGCAACGCCCTTGCCCGCCGGTCTCCAGCAGCAGCGGAATATCGAGCACGACAAGCCCTGCGCCTGCCTTGCGGCTATTCCCGAGGAAGGCCTCCTCCTCCTCGCGAACGAGCGGGTGGATGATGCCCTCCAACCGCTTCAGCGCCTCCGCCTGTCCGACCACCGCCACTGAGAGACGCGCGCGATCGACCACGCCGTCACGGACGACACCGGGAAAGGCCTCGCCGATCAATGGCGCGGCGCGGCCGCGATAGAGCGCGTGAACGCAGGCATCGGCATCATGCACCGGCACACCACGCGCGCGAAAGAAGGCCGCGGTCGTCGATTTCCCCATCCCGATCGAGCCGGTGAGTCCGAGGATGAAGGTCATGCGATGAAGATCATGGAGTGGCCATGGGATCCCGCCGAATCAGGCCCCCAGGATATCCCTTTCGAGCCTTGCGCGCAGGGCCGGCGTTACCGCCGGCGTCACCCCGAACCAACGCGCGAATCCGGGCACGGCCTGGTGCAGCAGCATGCCGAGGCCATCGACGATGACGCCGCCGCGCTGTTGGGCCTGCGTCAGCAGCGCCGTCTTCAGCGGTACATAGACGATGTCGTCGACGAGCGTGCCGGGGCGCAGGCGCGCCAAATCGAGAGCCAGCGGCGGCTGGCCCTTCATGCCGAGCGAGGTCGTGTTGACGATGAGATCCGCCTCTCCGACCAGTGCGTCGCGCTCGTCCCAGTCGCGCGCTTGCAGCGGCGCGCCGAGAACCCGGGCAAGCTCTTTGGCCCGCTCCCGGCCGCGATTGGCCAGGATGATGCGGGCCACGCCACGGCTCTTCAGGCCGTAGGCGATGGCCCGCGCGGCGCCACCCGAACCGATCAGCAGCGCCGTGCGAACCCTCTCCTGCCAGCCCGGCGCAATCGCATCGAGATGACCGAGGAAACCGGCAGCGTCGGTGTTGTCGCCGTAAAGCCGTCCGTTCTCGCACCAGATCGTATTGACCGCGCCTATGGCGCGCGCCGCCGCGCTGACCTCGTCGAGCAAGGGCAGCATCGCTTCCTTATGCGGGACAGTGACATTGCCACCCGCGAATGCGCCTGCCCGGATGCGCGCGACGAAGCCCGGCAGCTCCGACGGCGCGACATCGATGCGCTCATAGGATCCGTCGAGCCCATGCTGCTCGAGCCAGGTTCCGTGAATCAGCGGCGATCTCGAATGGGCGATCGGATGGCCGATGACGAAGCAGCGAAGAGTCATGGTGGATAGCGGTCCGAGGGATCAGTGCGCGAGCAGGCCGTGACCGCGCAAGGCGGCGAGGACGGCAAGGAGCGGCAGGCCGAGAATGGTGAAATGGTCGCCTTCGACTGTGTCGAAGAGCTGGGCGCCGAGCCCTTCGATCTGGTAGCCGCCGATGCTGACGAAAGCGGACGGGCCCATCGCATCGACATAGGCCGCGATGAAATCCGGGCTCAAAGCACGCATGGTCAGGCCGGCCGTCTGGGCGCCCTGCGCGATGACCTCGCCGGCCTGCGCCAGGACGAAGGCCGAGCGCAGCTGGTGCGTTCGACCCGACAGCGCAGCGATCTGGGCGCGAGCGCCGGCGGCGTCAGCGGGCTTGTGATGACTGACGCCGTCACAGGTCAAAGTCTGATCGGCGCCGAGCACGATGCGCTGGGCATGAGCCCTTGAGACCACCAAGGCCTTGGCGCGCGCAAGCTCGAGAGCTGCATCCTCGCCCGGCAGACCGCGTTGCAGCAGCGCCGCTTCGACGGCGCGTTCATCGATCTCGGGCTTGATCACCTCGACCAGAATTCCTGCCGCCAGCAGCATGTCGCGCCGCGTCGTGCTGCCCGAGGCCAGCACGAGCGGGACCGAGCCGAGCCAGAGCGCAGCTGCGCCATTCATGTCGCGATGAACTTCATGCGGTGGTCGCGCAGGAGATCGAGGATAGCGGCTGCCGTCTCCTCGATCGAGCGGCGGGTGACGTCGATCACCGGCCAGCCCTTACGGGCGCAAAGCCGGCGCGACTGCGCGACCTCGTCGGCGACCATGGCGGGATCGACATAGGGCGTCTCGTCATCGGCCTTGAGCGAGAGCAGGCGGTTCTGCCTGATCTGGACGATGCGGTCGGCGCTGGCGACGAGACCGACGACCAGCGGCTTCTTCAGGGCTTCGAGCTCTGGCGGCAACGGCACATTCGGCACGAGCGGGATATTGGCTGTCTTGATGCCGCGATTGGCGAGATAGATCGAGGTCGGCGTCTTCGAGGTCCGGCTGATACCAACCAGGATGATATCGGCGCTTTCGAGATCGCCACCGAGCTGCCCGTCATCATGCAGCAGCGTGTAGTTCATCGCGTCGATGCGGCGGAAATATTCCGCGTTGAGGACGTGCTGGGCACCAGGCTTCGGCGCCGAGGCCTGGCCGAGATAGGACTGGAACAGCGAGAGTACCGGATTGAGCACCGATAGGCAGGGGCAGCCGAGATCGCGACAAAACGCCTCGAGCCGCGCCGACCATTCCGGTTCGACCAGGGTGTAGAGCACGACGCCGGGCGAGGCCTCGATCTCTGCCAGCACGCGGGCGAGCTGCGCCTCGGAGCGGACGAGCGGATAGACGTGCTCGATCGCCGAGACGGTCTCGTATTGTGCGGCTGCTGCGCGGCTGACCGCGATCAGCGTTTCGCCGGTCGCGTCCGAGACGAGATGGAGGTGAAAATAATTGCGGGCCACGTTGGCTCCCGGATTAACGAACAGAGCCACCTCTAGAGCCGGATGATCTCAGATGGAATCACAAAGTGATCCCATCTGAGATCTGAATCCGTCTCTCATCAAAGAGTTAGAGCAGGATCTATGCGAAAAACCGGTTCCCACTTTTTCGCATCCTGCTCTGGCGCGCTGAGCGGACAAAGCAAATTGGACCGGGAGGCCGTCGGCGGCGCAGACGGATTCACGACGCCGGGGATGAGTGTGGACAACCGAGCGTCCCAGAGGCCTCCGGAAAGCGGCGTGTATAACCCCCCATTTCGATCAACAGGCAAAGGGCTGTGGTCAGGTTCGGCGATGTTTCACGTGAATCATTTTGGAGGCCGGAAGCCCGACCCCGATTCCAATTGGTTAAGAAAGCCTTAACGACCTCGATCGCCATTGCCGCATTCCGGCCTTGAGGGCCCAGGAGCTGTGGACCGGCTGTGGATGGCTTTGCGGCTAAGCCTGTGCCTGCCCCCAAGAGTCAAAAAAGAAGATTCTCTCTCAAGAATCATATTTAGAAGAGATCGAGAGCGATGGTCTGGATCGAACATGTCGACGCATAGCAAACCGGTTTTCCTGCGGGCACTCGATGGAGAGACACTGGTCACTCCCCCGCTCTGGCTGATGCGTCAGGCTGGCCGATATCTGCCGGAGTATCGTGAGCTTCGCGCCAAGGCTGGAAGCTTCCTCGCGCTTTGCTATAATCCCGAAATGGCTGCCGAGGTCACCTTGCAGCCGATCCGGCGCTTCGGTTTCGATGCCGCGATCCTGTTCTCGGACATCCTCGTTATTCCGCAAGCGCTCGGGCAGGCCCTCTGGTTCGCCGAAGGCGAAGGTCCCCGCCTCGAGCCCGTAGCCGATGAGGAGCGCTTGCGCGCGATCGATGGGCAAGCCGACCAGGACAAGCTTGCGCCGATCATCGAGACCGTACGCCGGGTGAGAGGGGCCCTGCCCAGGGAGACCGCCCTCATCGGCTTCTGTGGCGCGCCCTGGACCGTGGCGACCTATATGGTGGCCGGTCGAGGCACTCCCGATCAAGGGCCGGCGAAAGAGCTGTTCACGCGCGACCAGGATCTCTTCCAGCGCCTGATCGACCGGATCGTCGTTTCGTCGATCGATTATCTCAACGCGCAGATCAAAGCCGGCGTCGATGCCGTCCAGATCTTCGACAGCTGGGCGGGATCTCTGGGGCCGGCCGAGTTCGAACGCTGGTGCATTGCGCCGACGAAGCGGATCGTCGAGGGCGTGCGGGCGCGTCATCCCCGGACCCGCATCATCGGGTTCCCTCGTGGCGCCGGTGCGCTCATCCCGGGTTATGTCACGGCGACAGGCGTCGATGCCGCTGGACTCGAAACCGATATCGACCGCGGTTTCGCGCGCGACGCGATCCAATCGCTGGTGCCGGTCCAGGGCCATCTCGATCCGTTGATCCTGCGCGCCGGGGGACCGGAGCTGGAGCGCGAGGTTGCCGCGATCAGATCGGCTTTCGGGCCTAAGCCCTTCGTTTTCAATCTGGGTCACGGCATCTTGCCCGACACCCCGATCGCGCATGTCGAGCGGCTGATTGCCGCCGTCAGGGCCTGAGGGAGGACCATCGCGATGTATGAATGGATCAAGGCCTTCCACGTCATGGCGGTGATCGCCTGGATGGCGAGCATGCTCTATTTGCCGCGGTTGATGGTCTATCATGCGGAAGCGCAGACCGGGTCGATCCAGTCCGAGACCTTCAAGATCATGGAGCGGCGGCTGCTCAAGGGCATCATGACGCCCTCGATGATCGTGACCTGGATCCTGGGCCTCTACCTCGCCTGGTCGGCCTTTGGCTTCAAGGGCGGCTGGCTGCACGGCAAGATCCTGCTGGTCTTCATCCTGTCCGCCATCCATGGCTATCTGGCAGGACGGGTCCGCGCCTTCGCCGAGGATCGCAACCTCAAGAGCGCGCGGTTCTATCGCGTCATCAACGAGGTTCCGGCCGTGTTGATGGCGCTGATCGTGATCCTCGTCATCGTCAAGCCGTTCTGATTTGCCGTTCTGAATTTCGCCTCGGCTTGACCGGTTTTCTGAGGGGACGACGCCGTGTCGTTTCCCGCTTGAGCCCAGGTGAGAATCCCGCTATCAAGCCCCTGCGCTCGTTTGGCGTATTCCCTGTTGCCGATGGTTCGTGAGCCCGCTGCCTGCGCAGACGCTCATGGCGCGCAACCGCAACGCTGGTCCGTCCTGGACCTGCCGTTCTTCTCCGTTACCTCCTGACCCCTGTTCGTTTCGCAGGGGCTTTCACGATCCGGGTGCCCCATGCGGGAAATCAAGCTCCAAGACCTCAAGGTCAAATCTCCGACCGAACTTCTGACCTTCTCCGAGGGGCTCGAGGTCGAGAACGCCAGCACGATGCGCAAGCAGGAGCTGATGTTCGCGATCCTGAAGCAGCTTGCAGCGAAGGATACCGAGATCCTCGGCGAGGGCGTTGTCGAGGTCCTGCCTGACGGTTTCGGCTTCCTGCGCTCGTCGGATTCGAACTATCTGCCGGGTCCCGACGACATCTATGTCTCGCCGACGCAGATCCGCAAATTCGGCTTGCGCACCGGCGATACGGTCGAAGGTCCGATCCGCGGCCCCAAGGATGGCGAACGCTATTTCGCGCTGCTCAAGGTCAATACGATCAATTTCGAGGACCCCGAGCGGATCAAGCACAAGATCAACTTCGACAATCTGACGCCGCTCTATCCCGATGAGCGCCTGCGCATGGAAGTGCCGGATGCGACGAAGAAGGATTTCTCGGCCCGCGTCATCGACATCGTCTCGCCGATCGGCAAGGGCCAGCGTGCCCTGATCGTGGCGCCGCCGCGCACCGGCAAGACCGTGCTGCTGCAGAACATCGCGCAGTCGATCACGACCAACCATCCGGAATGCTATCTGATCGTGCTGCTGATCGACGAGCGGCCCGAGGAAGTCACCGACATGCAGCGCTCGGTGAAGGGCGAGGTCGTCTCCTCGACCTTCGACGAGCCGGCCTCGCGCCACGTCCAGGTCGCCGAGATGGTGATCGAGAAGGCCAAGCGCCTGGTCGAGCATGGCCGCGACGTCGTCATCCTGCTCGATTCGATCACGCGTCTGGGCCGTGCCTACAACACCGTGGTGCCCTCCTCCGGCAAGGTGCTGACCGGTGGTGTCGACGCCAACGCCCTGCAGCGGCCCAAGCGCTTCTTCGGCGCGGCGCGTAATATCGAAGAGGGTGGCTCGCTGACCATTGTTGCGACCGCACTGATCGACACCGGCAGTCGCATGGACGAAGTCATCTTCGAAGAGTTCAAGGGCACCGGCAACTCCGAGGTGATCCTCGACCGCAAGGTCGCCGACAAGCGCATCTTCCCGGCGATCGACATCCTCAAGTCGGGCACCCGCAAGGAAGAGCTCATCACGCCCAAGGATGTGCTGGCCAAGACCTATGTGCTGCGCCGCATCCTGAACCCGATGGGCCCGCAGGACGCGATCGAGTTCCTGATGGACAAGCTGCGCCAGACCAAACAGAACGCCGACTTCTTCGACTCGATGAACACCTGAGCCGGTCACACCGGCTCAGCGGCCCTCCGCGACAGCCTGCGCCAATCGATTCGGCTCCGTGACCGGCGGCAGGCAGCGGCCGGCAAAGCAGACGAAGGCCGCTCCTGTGCCCGCTTGCCGCGCCATTGCGGCAGCTGGATGCTCGGCCGGCAGATTCGAGGCATCCGGGCAATCGACCAGGGTCGTCACCGTATAGGGCAAAGTGAGCGCCGCCTGGTGCAGCGCCGCCCGCTCTGATCCTGCCAGCACGATCTCCAAACCATGCCGCGCCAGATCATAGGCGTTCAGGATCGAGCCATGTGCCATGGGTGCGCGCTCGGCCGCGGCCAGTGCCACGCCAAGGAATGCCTCGGCGCGATCGCGATCCTCAACATCACCGCTTTTGATCGCCAGGCGCAGCAGATTGTTGGCGTGAATCCCGTTGGCGTTGGGCACGGCGTCGTCATGGGTCGGGCGCGGTATGACCGGCAAGCCCTTGTTTTCCATACGAGTCATACCGAGTAGGCCCGTGGTTTCGTTTCGGTAGTGCTGCTGCAGATGCGCGCTCCAGCGGCTGGCAGCGTCGCGGTAGTGCTGCTCGAATGTCGCGTCGTGCAGCGCCAACGCGGCGTCCGCCATGGCGGCGTGGTCGAGCGCGAAGCCGGGCTTGATCAGCCGGCCCTTGCGATAGGAATGGGCGAGCCCGTCGCCATCGGCCATCGATTCGGTGACGAAATGGTAGGCGCGCCGGGCAAGGGCGAGCCCGTCCTTGCGATCAAGCAGGCCGGATGCCCGCGTCAGCGCCGCGATCATCATGCCGTTCCAGTCGGCCAGGATCTTGTCGTCGCGGGCGGGCGGAATCCGCTTGGCCCGGATCGCCAGCAATCGCTCGCGGATACCGGCCAGGACGGTTGCCGTCTCGGGATCGGGATCCGGCGTTTCCAGCCGATTGAGGATCGTGACCTCTTCCCAATTGCCGTGCGCGGTCACGTCGTAATGGAGCGCGAGCAGGCGCGCCTCTTCCTCCGAGAGATGCGTTTCGAGCTCGCGCGCGGTCCAAACATAGAACCTGCCCTCGACGCCTTCGGAATCGGCATCGAGACTGGCGGCGAAAGCGCCCTCGGGCAGCAGCATCTCGCGTGCGAGCCAGGCGACGATGCCCTCAGCCGCCATCTTCATCAGCGCGTCGCCGCTGCGGGCGGCCTCCAAAGCGTAGAGGTTGAGCAATTGGGCGTTGTCGTAGAGCATCTTCTCGAAATGCGGGGCGAGCCAGCGCTCATCGACGGAATAGCGGGCGAAGCCGCCGCCGAGATGGTCATGGATGCCGCCGCGCGCCATCCGCTCCAATGTCCTGCGGGAAGGCTCCTGCGTTGCAGGGGAGCCCGTGCGCGCGCCATGGCGCCAGAGCGCCTCGACCAGGCCGGGATTGGGGAATTTCGGCGCGCCGCGCAGGCCGCCATGATGTGGGTCGAAGGCGCCGGCGATCTGGCCCGCCAGCGCGTCGAGATCGGGCTCACCCATCCCGGCCGTGGCGAAAGCATCGGCTTGCGTCAAGGCTGCGCGAATGGCGGCGGCGTTGCGCGCGATGCGATCGGGATCCTGCCGGTGGATCGCCGCGAGCTGTTTCAGCACGCCGGTGAAGGAGGGCCGGCCATAGCGCGCTTCGGGCGGGAAATAGGTGCCGCCCCAGAACGGGTCGCCAGCGGCGGTCAGGAACATGGTCAACGGCCAACCGCCCTGCTCGCCCAGGCTGTGCAGCGCGCTCATATAGACATGGTCGATGTCGGGTCTTTCCTCGCGGTCGACCTTGATGTTCACGAAGAGCTCGTTCATCACCGCCGCGGTTGCAGGGTCCTCGAAACTTTCATGCGCCATGACATGGCACCAATGGCAGGCGGCATAACCGACCGAGAGCAGAACCGGCCGGCCGCTGCGCTTGGCCTCGGCGAAAGCGGCCTCGCTCCATTCCCACCAGTGAACCGGATTGTCCTTATGCTGCAGAAGATAGGGGCTGGCGGCATCCGCGAGACGGTTCATCGGCGTGGCTTTCCAGCGGGGCGCCAAAGCGTGGTTGGGGCCGGGCGCAGCATGGTGTTCGAGAGATGAGCGACGTAGCAGCCTATCCGACGATCGTCGCCCTGTCCTCCGGCAGCGGACGGGCGGGTGTCGCTGTCATCCGGATATCCGGCTCGCGGGTTCGATTCGTGCTCGAAACGATTGCGGGCGGAATCCCTGCGCCACGCCATGCCGTCTTGCGGCAACTGCGTGACGAGGCCGGCGAGGTCATCGATACCGGGCTCGTGCTGTATTTTCCCGCGCCAGCGAGCTTTTCGGGTGAGGATATCGCCGAGTTCCAGGTTCATGGCGCAAGGGCTGTCATTGCCCGTCTGCTGAACGTCCTGACACATCTGCCCGGGGTGAGGCTTGCGGAGCCTGGTGAATTCACCCGGCGGGCCTTTGAAGCCGGGAAGCTCGATCTCGCCGCCGTCGAAGGTCTGGCGGACCTGATCGATTCGGAAACGGAATGGCAGCGCCGGCAGGCGTTGCGCCAGATGACGGGCACACTCGGCAAGCAAGCGGCGGCGTGGCGCAGCCGATTGATCGAGGCGATGGCGCTGCTTGCCGCGGATATCGATTTCTCCGACGAGGGCGATGTCTCGGGACCGCTCGTCGATGAGGCGCTGGCGATCGCAGCAGGCATCGCCGCGGAGCTGCGAGAGGCTCTCGGCAGCTTTGCCATGGGCGAACGCGTCCGCGAGGGTTTCGTCGTGGTCCTCGCCGGCCCGCCCAATGCCGGCAAGTCGAGCCTGCTCAACGCGCTCGCCCGCCGCGATGTCGCCATCGTCTCGGCCATGGCGGGTACGACGCGCGATGCGATCGAGGTGCGGCTCGATCTGGCGGGTTTGCCGGTCACGCTGGTCGATACGGCGGGTTTGCGCGAGAGCACCGAGGCAATCGAAGCCGAGGGCGTCAGGCGGGCCCTGGATTTGGTCGCGCGGGCGGATCTCGTTCTCAAGCTTCGGGCGATCGATTCGCCTCCGGATCGTTTCGCCTCGATTCAAAAGACGCTTTGCATCGCCACGAAGGCAGATCTGGCAAGCGATCTGGCAAGCCAGGCCTTGCCGGGCGAGATCGCGGTTTCGTCTCGCACGGGCGCAGGCCTGGATAATCTGCTGGCGAGCATTATTGCCGAGCTCGGGGCGCTCTCGCAGCCCGAACCGGCATTGCTGACGCGTGAGCGGCACCGGGTTGCGGTGTCCGATGCCGTGCTTGCGCTGGAGCGCGCGATCGATGCCCGGCACGGCCAGGTCGAATTGCTGGCCGAGGAGGTTCGCCTGGCCGTGACGGCGCTGGAGCGCTTGGTCGGACGCATCGATGTCGAGGATGTTCTCGACCAGCTGTTTTCCGGCTTCTGCATCGGAAAATAGCAAGCGGCGGCCTCACCTTCATAATTCGGGCCGTTTCACGTGAAACGAGGCGTCATCGCCTTATAGTCATTGACCCCCGGCTCGGGCTTCGCTAGCGAATCCGCATGTCTCTTCCTGTTGTCGAAACACGCTACGACGTGATCGTGGTCGGTGGCGGCCATGCCGGCGCCGAGGCGGCGAGCGCAGCTGCGCGGCTTGGCGCGCGCGCCGCACTGATCACGCATCGGCCGGAGACGATCGGCGTGATGTCCTGCAATCCGGCGATAGGCGGTCTTGGCAAGGGGCATCTCGTCCGCGAGATCGATGCGCTCGATGGCGTCATGGCGCGGGCAGCCGACCGGGCCGGCATTCAGTTCCGTATGCTCAACCGCCGCAAAGGCCCGGCCGTGCGCGGCCCTAGGGCCCAGGCGGATCGTAAGCTTTATCGTCTTGCTGTTCAGGATTTGTTAGCCGAACAGGGCAATCTCGATATCGTCACCGGCGAGGTGTTCGATATCGAGATCGGGAACGGCCAGGTCAACGCCGTGATCCTGGCGGATGGGCGTCGATTCGCTACCGGAACGGTCGTATTGACGACTGGAACCTTCCTGCGCGGCTTGATCCATATCGGCGAAGCCAAGATTCCGGCTGGGCGGGTCGATGAGGCGCCCTCGTTGGGGTTGTCTGCGACCTTGGAGCGTCATGGCTTTCCGCTGGGCCGCCTCAAGACCGGCACGCCGCCGCGTCTGGATGGCCGCACGATCGATTGGGCAGCGCTCGAAATGCAGGCGGGCGACGATCCGCCTGAGCCCTTCTCGGCGTTGACCACGGCGATCACGACGCCGCAGATTTCCTGCGGGATCACGCGTACGACTTTGGCGACGCATGACCTGATCCGCGCCAATCTCCACCGCGCGCCAATGTTTTCCGGCCAGATTGAAGGCCGCGGGCCGCGCTATTGCCCCTCGATCGAGGACAAGGTCGGGCGCTTCGGCGATCGCGACGGCCATCAGATTTTCCTTGAGCCCGAGGGGCTCGATGACGACACGGTCTATCCAAATGGCATCTCGACCTCCTTGCCGGAGGATGTGCAGCTCGGCGTGCTCAAGACGATTCCGGGTCTGGAGCGCGCCACCATGCTGCGCCCCGGCTATGCGATCGAGTATGATTTCGTCGATCCACGCGCCCTAAAGAACACGCTGGAGACGCGTGCGGTCCGCGGCTTGTTCCTGGCTGGCCAGATCAACGGCACGACAGGTTATGAGGAGGCCGGCGCACAAGGACTGTTCGCCGGTTTGAACGCTGCGCGCCGGGCTAGCGGGGCCGAGCCGACCGTGTTCGAGCGCACCACCTCCTATATCGGGGTTCTGGTCGACGATCTGGTTACGCGCGGCGTTACGGAGCCGTACCGAATGTTCACGTCGCGGGCGGAGTTTCGGCTGTCATTGCGCGTCGACAACGCCGATGAGCGCTTGACGCCGCGTGGTATGGAGCTTGGCCTAGTGAGCTCATTGCGTCGCGACCATTTCGAAGCCCGGCGGACCGCCATCGCACGGTTGCAGGCTCGATTAAAGGATGTCTGGGTCACCCCGCAACAAGCGGAAGGGGCCGGAATCCATCTTAACCGCGACGGCCTTCGGCGGAGCGCCTACCAGCTGCTCTCCTATCCCGATATAGACTATGAGAGCCTCGCGACGATCTGGCCGGATCTTGCTGACTATGATCCGTCGGTTGTTTCACGTGTGACGGCAGATGCGGTCTATTCGGTCTATCTCGATCGCCAGTCTGCAGAGATCCAGGCGCATAAGCGCGACCAGGCGTTGAAGGTGCCGGAGGATCTCGATCTCGACGAAATCTCGGGTTTGTCCAACGAGATCAAGTTGAAGCTGAACGCGGAGCGGCCGGCTGATCTCGCCCAGGCGGCGCGGATCGAGGGCATGACGCCTGCCGCGCTGACCCTGTTGGCGGCGCATGCGCGGCGTGGGCGTCGCCAGCGCGCCCCCGAACCGATCGCGTGATTCGTGACTGTTGATAAAAGCGACAGGGCGCATGCTTTGAGCTTGACGCCTGTTTCACGTGAAACAGAGGAGCGTCTGGCGATCCTCGTCGCTGAGCTCGAGCGCTGGCAGGTGGCAAAGAATCTGGTGTCCTCGGGCACGTTGAAAGATGTCTGGACACGCCATATTGCCGATTCACTGCAACTCTTCGATCTGGCGCGAGACTCGCAGCGCTGGCTTGATCTCGGCTCCGGCGGCGGCTTTCCCGGGTTGGTGATCGGCATTTGCCTGGCGGAGCGGGGGGCCGGCGAAATCCATCTTGTCGAGAGCAACAGCCGAAAATGCGCTTTTTTGCGACATGCCGCGCGTTTGACGGGGGCACCGGTCAGGGTTCACAATGCGCGGATCGAGGATGCCGTTGGCGATTTTGTGGGCAAGATCGACGTGGTTTGCGCGCGAGCCCTGGCGCCGCTGCCATTGCTGCTGGACTGGTGCAAAGACCTGTTGAGAACAGGGGCGTTGGGGCTTTTTCCCAAGGGACAACATCTAGATGCTGAATTGACCGACGCGTCTAAATATTGGAAGATTCAGGCCTCAACGGTTTCTTCCGTGACAGACAGCGCCGCGCGCATCCTGATGGTTCGTGCGGTCGAGAAGCGGGCCGATTCATGACCGATCTTACCCCTATTGCCCTGCCGCGCCGTCCGCGCGTGCTGGCGCTCGCGAATCAGAAGGGCGGCGTCGGCAAGACGACGACGGCGATCAATCTCGGCACGGCGCTGGCGGCGATCGGCGAGAAGGTGCTGATCGTCGACCTCGATCCGCAAGGCAATGCCTCGACGGGGCTCGGCATCGATCGCAAAAGCCGCAAATCCTCGACCTATGATGTTCTGTGCGGCGATGTTGGTCTTGGGCAAGCGATGCAGGAGACGGCCGTCCCGGGCTTGTTCCTGGCGCCGTCGACGCTGGACCTGCTCGGCGTCGAACTTGAGATCGCCTCCTCCAAGGATCGCGCCCATCGCCTGAAGAACGCGATCGACGAACTGGTCTATGATCAGCGCTGTTCCGACCTGACCTATGTGCTGATCGATTGCCCGCCCTCGCTGAGCCTGATCACCATCAATGCGATGACGGCTGCGGATGCGGTGCTGGTGCCGCTGCAATGCGAGTTCTTTGCCTTGGAAGGCTTGAGCCAGCTGCTGAAGACCGTCGAGCAGGTCCGCAACGGCCTCAACCCGCGTCTGATTATCCAGGGTGTGGTTTTGACGATGTACGATCCGCGCAATAACCTGTCGGGCCAGGTGATGGCTGATGTCCGCGAATTCCTCGGCGATAAGGTCTATGAGACCGTGATCCCGCGCAATGTCCGGGTGTCGGAGGCGCCGTCCTATGGCAAGCCGGCGCTGCTTTATGATCTGCGCTGTTCGGGTTCGCAGGCCTATCTGAAGCTGGCCTCCGAGGTGATCAAGCGCGAGCGCGTTCTGCGCGCGGCAGCCTGATCCAGGAAAAGACGAGAGAGTACAAGAGGATGGCAATGGCCGAAGAACAGGGGCGCTCACGGCTCGGCCGAGGCCTGGCGGCGTTGATCGGCGATGTCGGCGAGGAGATCGGTGCGATCGACCGGGCGCGCGGCCAGAGGCGCGTGCCTGTCGAGTTCCTGCGTCCGAGCGCGCGCAATCCGCGGCGCAGCTTCGGCGAGGACGATCTCGAAGAACTCACGGCCTCGGTCCGCGAGCGCGGCATCCTGCAGCCGATCATCGTGCGCTCGATTCCAGGCATGCTCGATGCCTATGAGATCATTGCGGGTGAACGGCGCTGGCGCGCTGCCCAGCGCGCAGGCTTGCACGATGTGCCGGTCATCCTGGTCGAGGCGGATGATCGCGAAGCGCTCGAAATCGCCATTGTCGAGAACGTCCAGCGCACCGATCTGAACGCGATTGAGGAGGCCGCCGGTTATGAGCGGTTGATCGCGGAGTTCAGCTATACGCAAAACGACCTTGCGCGGGTCATCGGCAAGAGCCGCAGCCATGTCGCCAACACCCTGCGGCTGTCCAAACTGCCGGAATCGGTGCGGAAGATGGTCAGCGAAGGCGCGGTTTCGGCCGGCCATGCCCGCGCCTTGCTGTCTGTTTCGGAGCCGGAACTGATGGCTCGCAAGATCATCGACGAAGGGCTCAGCGTCCGTGACATCGAACGGATCGTTCAAGACGAATCGCGCGGCGAAACCAAAAGCGTTCCAGGCAAGCCCAAGATCGACAAGGATCCCGATACCCGCGCGGTCGAGAAGGCTCTCGAGGAAGCGCTGGGGCTGTCGGTCTCGATCCAGCATCGGGCCAATGGCGGCGGCGAGATGAAGATCAGCTACAAGACGCTCGAGCAGCTTGAAGCGCTCTGCCGCCGATTGAAGGCCTGAAGAGAGCAATTTCCGATCTGACTGGATCGAGAATTGCTCGTAAACGCTTCAGTCTCCGCGCGCTCCGGAACGGCCGAGACGCGCCAAGGTCCAGAGCGTGCGCACCGCGGCGGGCCGGGCGATATCGCCGTCCCGCCTGACGGCAAGCGTCGCAGCCCCCAGAAGCGAGATGGCCTCGGTCAGTTTCGGGGTCGTCCAGGCGGCGAGCGCCGCCTCCATCGCTGGAATGCGTGGAAAAGGCAGCCGCATGGTTGCAACGACGTCCTTGACGCCGCGGCCGGCATCGACGCTTTGCCGGGATTTGAGCAGCGTCAGCGCCTGTCTCAGCACCGCGCCCAACATGACGCCGGGGTCGAGGCCCTCCCCGCTCAGTTTGGCATAGGCCAGATCGAGCGCCGGCAGGCGCCCGGCGAAGACGGCGTCGACCAGAGCAGCCTGCTCGCGCTGGGCGGTGTCGCCGACGACCGCCTCGATATGCTCGCTTAGAACAGCGGGATCGGCCCCGACATAAAGCAGGAGCTTCTCGATCTCGCGTCGCGATGTCTGCCGGTCGCCGCCGAGCAATCCGGCGAGATGGTCGCGATTGAGGCGGTCGATGGTCTTGCCTGCCGCGCGCAGCATCTCATCGATCAGGCTGCCGAGATCACGCGCGCCATCGCTGTAGCAGGGAACGGCGAGGGCGGATCGCGCCTTCTCGCAGGCGACGCGCAGCGGATTGCTGCGCTGGAGATCGCCGGCCTCGATAATGACGATAGCGTCCCGCGATGGTGTCGCCAGCAAAGGCTCGACGGCGGCCGTCAGCAGTTTGCCCGTAGCGGAGACGCGGATGGCGCGCCGGCCGCCAAACAGGCCGATGGTATTGGCCTCGTCGACGAGCTTGAGCGGGTCGGAGGCTATGTCGTCGCCGCTCATCCGCACGAGCTGGAAAGCGTCGTTGGCGTCGTCTACATTGGCGCGCGCCAGTGCGGCGGCGCGCTCCGAGACCAGGCCGGTATCGGGGCCGTAGATCAGAAACAGCCGCCAGGCCGGATCGGGCTTGGCCAGCGTGCGTTCGGCCTCATGCGCCTTGACGGCGGCCATGGCAGAGATTCTCGCTTCAGCCGGAGACCAGATCGGCGGCGAGCTGCCCCTTGATCAGCTGGGCCAGACTCTTGGCCGCACGGATCTGGGCGTCGCGCGCGGCGCGCACGGTGGCGAAGCGCTGCGAGGAGCGCTCATAGGGTGCACGCACGACATTGGTGCCCGAGGAGACAGTCTCGCCCGCGCCTCCTATGCGCTTCACCGTCCAGGTCGCGGTGGCGATCAGGACCGCCGAATCGGCGCGGCCGGTGTTGTAGTCGACCGTGACGACCTCGATTGATTCGGACGTCTTGGCCTCGAAGCGCAGGCGCTTCTGAACGTCGGGCTCGCCGCCGCCATCGAGCTCGAAAGCAAGCTCGTTGCGCAGATAATGGCCGGTCAGCCCCGAAATCTGGGGGATTTCGACGCTCTTCAGCGCGGACCTGACGCTGCCGCCGACGGTGCTCGTGGTGTTCTCGGAATAGAGCGGCTGCAGGCAGCCCCCGGCGAAGGCGGTCGCGAGCAATGTGGCGGCCAGCATCATGCGGCGGGTGGGAATCGGCTGTGACAGGGGCCGGTTCTGGACTTCAGGCGACGACATTCACGATTCTCCCGGGCACGACGATGATCTTCCGGATCTCCCGGCCGTCAAGCGCCTTGATGACAGCCTCGGAGGCACGCGCGAGCGCCTCCACGGCCACGGTATTCGCATCGGCGGGGACGGTCACCTCCGCGCGCTTCTTGCCGTTGATCTGCACCGGCAGCACGATGCTGTCGTCCTTCAGCAGGGCCTCGTCGGCGACAGGCCATGCAGCCTCGCCGATAAGCCCCGGCTGCCCCAGCGCCTGCCAGCACTCCTCGGCGAGGTGCGGCATCATCGGCGCGACAAGCTGCGTGGCGATGATGGCGGATTCATGCAGCGCGAAAGCGATATCGGGTGCGAGCGCGGCGTTTTCGGCAGCCGCGTCGAGCGCTTTGCCGATGGCGTTGGTCAGCGAATAGATGTGGGCGATGCAGCGGTTGAAGCCGAGGCGCTCGATATCGAGGCCGACCGCATGCAAGGCACGGTGGCTGGCGCGGCGCAGCGTCAAGGCCTGTTCGCTCAGGGAGCTGGGTAGGGCGGCGCTGTTGCCGGTGCGCTCGGCGATCTCGCCGACGAGCCGCCAGAGGCGCTGGACGAAGCGGGCGGCGCCCTGGACGCCTTCATCGGTCCAGATCACGTCGCGATCCGGCGGCGAATCGGAGAGCATGAACCAGCGCGCGGTGTCGGCGCCGTAGGAGGCGATGATGTCGTCGGGATCGACGACATTCTTCTTGGACTTCGACATCTTCTCGATGGCGCCGATCTCGATCGGCGCACCGGTATCGACATGGAAGCCGCGGCGCTCAGCGCCATTCACCTCGATGCGAACATCGCCCGGCTCGACCCAGCTGCCGTCCTTGGCCCGGTAGGTCTCGTGGACGACCATGCCTTGCGTGAACATGCCATCGAAAGGCTCGTCCAGCCCGGCATGGCCCGTCGCCTTCATGGCGCGGGTGAAGAAGCGCGAATAGAGCAGGTGCAGGATCGCGTGCTCGACGCCACCGATATACTGGTCGACCGGCAGGAAGCGATCGACGACCGGCCGGTCGGTCGGGCTGTCGATGCGCCAGGGGTCGGTGAAGCGGGCGAAATACCAGGACGAATCGACGAAGGTGTCCATCGTGTCGGTTTCGCGCCGGGCCGGCTTGCCGCATTGCGGGCAGGCGAGATGCTTCCATGTCGGGTGATGGTCGAGCGGGTTTCCGGGCCGGTCGAAGGAGACGTCGTCGGGCAGTTTGACCGGCAGGTCGGCGTCGGGCACCGGCAGCGTGCCGCAATCGGCGCAATGGATCACCGGAATCGGGCAGCCCCAGTAGCGCTGGCGCGAAACGCCCCAGTCACGCAGGCGGAAATTGACCTTGCGCGTGGCGACGGGGCTGTTGCCGCGCGTCTCGGCCTCCAGCCGGCGGGCGACTTCTTCTTTCGCCTCCGGAATGGTCATGCCGTCGAGGAAGCGCGAATTGATCATGCGGCCGTCATCGCCATAGGCGGTGTCGGTGATGATGAAGCTCGCCGGATCCTGGCCCTCGGGCGCCACGACGGGCGTGACGCCAAGCCCGTATTTATTGACGAAGTCGAGATCGCGCTGGTCATGGGCCGGGCAGCCGAAGATCGCGCCGGTGCCGTATTCCATCAGGATGAAATTGGCGACATAGACCGGCAAGGTCCATGATTTATCAAAGGGATGCACGGCGCGGATGCCGGTGTCGAAACCAAGCTTCTCGGCCTTGTCGATGTTTTCCTGGGCCGTGCCGGTGCGCTTGCAGTCCTCGATGAAGGCCTGCAGGGCCGGGTTGTTCTCGGCCGCCGCCTTGGCCAGCGGGTGGTCGGGAGCGATCGCCATGAACCGGGCGCCGAACAGCGTGTCGGGCCGGGTCGTGTAGATCTCCAGCTCGTTGCGATCGTAAGGATTCGATTCGAGAGCGAAACGAATCAACAGCCCTTCCGAGCGGCCGATCCAGTTCTTCTGCATCAACCGGACCTTGTCGGGCCAGCGCGTCAGGCCTTCCAGCGCGTCATGCAGCTCCTGGGCGTAGTCGGTGATCTTGAAGAACCACTGCGTCAGCTCGCGGATTTCCACGGGCGCACCGGAGCGCCAGCCGCGCCCGTCGATGACCTGCTCATTGGCGAGCACGGTCTCGTCGACCGGGTCCCAGTTGACCCTCGCGGTCTTGCGGTCGACCAGCCCGGCCTTGAGGAAGTCCAGGAACAGCTTCTGCTGGTGCTTGTAATAGCTCGGGTCGCAGGTCGCGAGCTCGCGGCTCCAGTCGAGCGACAGGCCCATGGACTGCAACTGCGTCCGCATCGTTGCGATATTGGCGTAGGTCCATTCGCGGGGATGGACCTTGTTGGCCTTGGCGGCGTTCTCAGCCGGCAGGCCGAAGGCATCCCAGCCCATCGGGTGGAGCACGGCGAAGCCCTTGGCGCGCTTGTAGCGCGCGACGACGTCGCCCATCGCGTAATTGCGGACATGGCCCATATGAATGCGGCCCGAGGGGTAGGGAAACATCTCGAGGACGTAGTAGCTCGGGCGCGGATCGTCGTTGCGGGTCTCGAAGAGCTTGCGCTCCTCCCAGACACGGCGCCATTTCGGCTCTGATTCCTTGGGATTGTAGCGTTCGACGGCCATGATAACGGGCAATTCTTGCGTGATCGGATGAGCCCGGACTAGGACACCATTGCAGCCACGCGGTCAACGCTGCACAGGACATGAAGGGACTACCGATGAGCGATACGGTTACGCGTTTGGCCGCCACACGGGCCGCGATTGCGCGCGCGGCGCGCGATTTCGAGCGCGAGGCCGATTCGGTTGCGCTGATCGCGGTCTCGAAGACGATGCCGGCAGAGGCGATCCTGCCAGCGCTGGAAGCCGGGCAGCGCATTTTCGGTGAAAATTATGTCCAGGAGGCCAAGGCCAAATGGCCGGAGCTGAAGCAGCGTTTTCCCGATGCCCAGCTCCACATGATCGGGCCGTTGCAATCCAACAAGGCCCGCGAGGCGGTCGAACTGTTCGACGCGATCCATTCGCTCGATCGCGAGAGCCTGGCCAAGGAGCTGGCGCGCGAGATCGGGCGTATCGGCAAGGCTCCGATCCTTTTCGTCCAGGTCAATACCGGCGACGAGCCGCAGAAGGGCGGCGTCAGCCCGGCCGGGATCGATGCCTTCCTGGAAAACTGCCGCGAGCATCACGGCCTCGTGATCACGGGGCTGATGTGCATTCCGCCGGCCGATGAACCGCCTTCGCCGCATTTTGCCCTGCTCGCCAAGATCGCGGTGCGCCATGGCCTGCGCGAACTCTCGATGGGCATGAGCGCCGATTACCAGGCCGCGATCCAGATGGGCGCGACCTATGTGCGCGTGGGCAGCGCGATTTTTGGCGCGCGGGTGTGAAAACAGGCTGAGGGGGGCCGGTTGGGTCATGCTCGGATCTGACCCGAGCATCTCTTGCCGAAGCTTCTCGGGTGAAGCGAAGCGCAGACCCGAGTAGGGCGCCCAAGCCCTCCTTATCGCACCACCATCACGCAATGCCGCGCCAGCCGCGGCAGGACCTTGGCGAAGACATGGCCTTCGACCGCGACGCAGCCGGCGGTGGGCGTGAAGCCGGCCCGCGCGAGATGCCAGAAGATCGCGCTGCCGCGGCCGCGAATCACCGGCGCGTCGTTCCAGCCGAGCTCGACGATGACATCATAGAGATGGTCGTCGCGCTGCAGCCGCTCCTCGGCGGCGCCGGGCGGGCGGGCGATCAGCCGGTTGTAGCGGCGGTCGCCGGCATCGTCGCACCAGGCGTCATGGCCGGTGATGGCATGCAGCGGCAGCAGGGTCCTCGGCCTCGGCAGCCGCGCCTTGCGGTAGAGCACGCTGCGCAGCGGCAGAGCGGCGCGCGGGGTGCCGCCGTCGCCCTCGCGCTTGAGTACGACGATGCCGGAGCGGCCAAGCGCGCAGGGGAATACCGCTCTTCCTGCGACCAGGAAGCCCTTGCTGCGGTCCCGGACCGAGGCGAAGACCCGCAGCCGGGTGAGGCCGCGCGGCTTGCGAACCGACCAGGATGTGATCGGGCTCTCACGTTTTCTCACTGAAATTCCATCCTGCGTGACTTGCAGACACGAATCAGCGGGCTCATGGTGCCCGCTGCGCAACCGTCACAATGATCGTTCATGTCCGCCGTTCATCATATCCTTCTCGTCGATGATGACGAGACATTGCGCGACGCGCTGGCCGAACAGCTCGCGCTCTACGACGAGTTCAAGATCTCGACCGCCGGCACCGCGACCTCGGCGGTCAAGGCCGTGCAGGCCGAGCGGATCGATCTTGCCGTGATGGATGTCGGCCTGCCCGACATGGACGGGCGCGAAGCGGTCAAGATGATGCGCAAGAACGGCTTCAAGAGCCCGGTGATCATGCTGACCGGCCAAGGCTCCGATTCAGACACGGTGCTGGGGCTGGAAGCCGGCGCCAATGATTATGTCGTCAAACCGTTCAAATTCGCCGTGCTGCTGGCGCGCATCCGGGCGCATTTGCGCCAGTATGAGGCGAGCGAGGACGCGGTCTTTCAGGTCGGGCCTTATACCTTCCATCCCGGCTCGAAGCTTTTGGTCAGCGAGAAGGGCTCCAAGACCAAGCTGACCGAGAAGGAAACCGCGATCCTGCGCTTTCTCTATCGCGCCGGCCGCAAGCCGATCGCCCGCGAGATTCTGCTGCAGGAGGTCTGGGGCTATAACAGCCAGGTCACGACCCACACGCTGGAGACGCATATCTACCGGTTGCGCCAGAAGATCGAACCTGATCCGGGCAATGCGCGTTTGCTCGTGACGGATGCGGGCGGTTACCGCCTCAACCCTTAAGTCGATATGGCTCTCGACAACGACATTGCCCTGCTGGCCCAGCAGCCGCTGCTGAGTCTGATGGAGCGCGATGCGCTGCGGCTGGTGGCGTTCGCGGCGGAAAGCCGCATCCTGCGCGCCGGCGATGTCCTGTTTCGTGGCGGCGATTTGTCTGATGGCGCCGTGCTGATCATCTCGGGCGCGGTTGCCCTGCTGCACCAGGATGACGGCCAGCCCGCCGACGAGATCGTCGGCGCCGGCGCCTTGCTCGGAGAGATCGCCCTGTTCACCTCGGCGCACCGGCCGGTGACGGCGATCGCGCGCGAGCCGACGCAGGTGATGAAGCTGTCGCGCAGTGTGATGCGCCGTGTCCTCGCCGAGTTTCCGAAGTCGGCCGAGGCGATCGCTGAAGCGATCGGCGATCGTTTGCGCGAGTTCGTCGGCGAATTGAGCCAGGTCCAGGCTGCGCTGGACGCGATCGATCGAGGCTGAGGTTAGCTCTTCGGTCTCCACAATACGCGCCGTCATCCCGGGCGGCCGAAGGTCGGCCCGGGATCCATCGGAGGGCCCCGGAGCTCTACGATGGATCCCGGCGCTCCGCTTCGCTTCGGCCAGGATGACGGCGCGTTTGAACGATCGGTCTTTGCTCAATATCCCATTGACGGTGGAACGCCCGCTCCTTTCCGGCCGCTCAAAGCTCCAGCGTTACCGTCACCGGCACGTGGTCCGAGGGGCGCTCCCAGCCGCGCGCCTCGCGCAGGAAGCTGAGGTCGCGCAGAGCCGGCTTCAGCGCGTCCGAGAGCCAGATATGGTCGAGGCGGCGGCCGCGGTTGGAGGCTTCCCAGTCGGCGGCGCGGTAGCTCCACCAGCTATAGAGTTTTTCGGGTTCGGGCCTGAGCGTGCGCGCGGCGTCGGTCCAGCCGAGCTCGCTGCGCAGCTTCTCCAGCGTCGTGGTCTCGATCGGGGTATGGCTGACCACATCGAGCAATTGCTTGTGGCTCCAGACATCGTGCTCATAAGGCGCGATGTTGAGGTCGCCGAGCAGGATGGCGGGTCGGTCGGTCGGCTTCTTGGCGATGCCCCAGGCGCCGATCTCGTCGAGGAAGGCGAGCTTATGGGCGAATTTGTCGTTCCTGGCCGGGTCGGGAATGTCACCGCCCGCCGGAATGTAGAAATTATGGATCGCGACGCCGGCGGCGGCGCCCGCGGCCTTGTCGAGTACGACGGTCATATGGCGGGCGTCGTTCTTGCCGCACATCGCCATGGCGTCCTTCTCGCTGAAGGGCAGCTTTGAGACGATGGCGACGCCGTTATAGCCCTTCTGGCCGATAAAGGCCTGATGGACATAGCCGATCTTCTCGAAGGCCTTGGCCGGGAACTGCTCGTCGGGCGTCTTGGTCTCCTGCAGGCACAGCACATCGGGCGCATGCGTGGTCAGGAAATCCGAGACCATGCCAATGCGCAGGCGGACCGAATTGATATTCCAGCTGGTGACGGTGAGTTGCACGCGAATGTTCCGGGCGGAGGGCTGCCGGAAACTGGTTTGTAGCGCGCAGAAAAGCAAGCTCCGCGAGGGCAATCACGCCGTCATTCCGGACAAGCCACATCAGCGGCGTCGAGCCGGAATCCATCGGAGCCACGGTGCCCTATGGTGGATTCCGGGTCTGCGCAGAGTTTATCCTTGGGCGATCGAAGACCGGACCCGAGGGCTGCGCCCGGAAGGGCGGAGCTTGGTCGAAATCAAGCTATGTGGCGCTGGGCCTCAGAGCATGCGCTCGTAGTTGATCGTGAAATTCTTCGGATCGGGGCGGCGCTGGGTGTCGAGATTGTAGACCGAGACTGTCGTCTCATAACCTTGCGGATCGATCACCACCCAGCCGCGCAACTCATTGGCAGTGATGTCGTAATTCAGGGTGATCTTGGAGGTGCCGCCCAGCGTCGAGCGGTCCTCGATCCTGACTGATAGGATGTCACCCTTGGTGCCGGCGCCCATCACGACCGAATCGCGCGCCAGATCCATGCGCTCCTTGACCAGGAATTTCAGCGGGGTCTGGCCGATCGAATAGATATCCTGCGTCGCCAGTTTCTTGTCGCGGATCGCGACGGAGGTGCCGTCGGCGATGACCTCCGTCGTCACCGGAGCGCGATACTCGAAGCGCATCTTGCCCGGGCGCTGAATGTAGAGCTTGCCCTCAAGACGGCGTCCATCGGGAGAAAACTGGATGAAATCGGCCTGCAGAGTGGCGAAGCCGTTGAAATAGGCGTTCAACCGCTCGACGGCCTCGTCTTGCGTCTGTGGGGCGGAGGACTTGCCCGATGCTTTCGCCGGCGTGGCCGCGATGCGCTGAGGCGCTTCGGCGGAAGCGGTTTGCACCGGCGTCGCCGCCGTCGCCATGCGCGGCAATCCGAGGCCCTCAGGCCGCACGGGCGGCAGGCGCGTGCCGCTGCGCGACGGCTTGGCGGCAGTGATCGCCTGCTTGGCGGGCTGCAGATTCAGCGGCTGGGCGCTGGCCCCACCGAGGGTGGCTGCGAAGCCGAGCGCGACGAGCGCGCTGATCGAGGCCCGCATCCGGAGGCGGCGTGTCATGAGCATGCAAGCTCCACTCAAAATCGGCCCAGTGGCCGGGATCAGCGTGCCTTTGCCGGCACGCTGCAACAAACAGGTCATGGAAGCGAACCTACCGCTCCGGTCAAATCTTGGCGCGGATTCATCCGAAAAACCGGCTTCCACTTTTTACCAACCCGATCCAGTCAACGCATCGCGATGGACGAAGGTTGCAGTACCGTCATGGCAATTTGAGGACGGAATGCCGGCGTTCAATCCTCGTCTTCGCGGGCGCGTCCGGTTTCGACCAGGATTTCGCGCTTGCCGGCATGGTTGGCGGGGCCGACGATGCCTTCGTTCTCCATCCGCTCCATGATCGAGGCGGCGCGGTTGTAGCCGATCTGGAGGCGGCGCTGGATATAGGAGGTCGAGGCCTTCTTGTCGCGCAGCACCACCGCCACCGCCTGGTCGTAAGGGTCGTCGCTCTCGGCCTGGCCCATGGCGCTCTTGTCGAAGACCGCGCCATCCTCGCCCTCGGCTGCGCCCTCCTCCTCCTCGGAGGTGACGGCTTCGAGATATTGCGGCCGGCCTTGCGTCTTCAAGTGGGCGACGACCTTCTCGACCTCGGCATCGGAGACGAAGGGGCCGTGGACGCGGGTGATGCGCCCGCCGCCGGCCATGTAGAGCATGTCGCCCTGGCCGAGCAGCTGCTCGGCGCCCTGCTCGCCCAGGATCGTGCGCGAGTCGATCTTGGAGGTGACCTGGAAGGAGATCCGGGTCGGGAAGTTCGCCTTGATCGTGCCGGTGATGACGTCGACGGAGGGGCGCTGCGTCGCCAGCACGACATGGATGCCGGCCGCGCGCGCCATCTGGGCCAGCCGCTGGATCGTGCCCTCGATCTCCTTGCCGGCGACCATCATCAGATCGGCCATCTCGTCGACGATGACGACGATATAGGGCAGAGGCTCGAGGTCCATGACCTCCTCCTCATAGATCGCCTCGCCGGAATGCTTGTCGAAGCCGGTCTGCACGGTGCGGGTGATGACCTCGCCGGCGGCCTTGGCCTCGCCGACGCGGGCGTTGAAGCCGTCGATGTTGCGCACCGAGACCTTCGACATCTTCTTGTAGCGCTCCTCCATCTCGCGCACCGCCCATTTCAGCGCCACGACCGCCTTCTTCGGGTCGGTGACGACAGGGGTGAGCAGATGGGGAATGCCGTCATAGACGGAGAGTTCGAGCATCTTGGGATCGACCATGATCAGGCGGCACTCCTCCGGCTTCAGCCGGTAGAGCAGCGACAGGATCATGGTGTTGATCGCCACCGACTTGCCCGAGCCGGTGGTGCCGGCGACGAGCAGATGCGGCATCCGGGCGAGATCGACGATCACCGGCTCGCCGCCGATGGTCTTGCCCAGCCCCAAGGCGAGCTTGTGCTTGGAGCTCTCGAAATCCTGGCTGGCCAGAAGTTCGCGCAGGAAGACGGTCTCGCGCTTGGCGTTGGGCAGTTCGATGCCGATGGCGTTCTTGCCCGGGATCACGGCGACGCGCGCCGCGATCGCGCTCATCGAGCGGGCGATGTCGTCGGCCAGCGAAATCACCCGCGAGGATTTGGTTCCTGGCGCAGGCTCAAGCTCGTAAAGCGTCACCACAGGGCCGGGTCGAACCTGGGTGATCTCGCCGCGCACGCCGAAATCCTCGAGCACGCCTTCGAGCAAGGTCGCATTCTGCTCCAGCGCGTCGGTCGAGATCGCGTTGGCGGGCAGCTTCTTGGGTTCCGACAGATAGGTCAGCGGCGGCAATTCGAACTGGTCGCGGTCGAGCAGCGAGGGCTGGGCCTCGCGCTGCATGCGCTTTCCCGGCTTGGGCGCGATCGCCGGGGCGGTGACGCGCGGTGCGTTGAGATCGCGCAGATCCTGCGGCTCGTCGTCGTCCTCGGGCAGGTCGACCGCGGCGGGCCGCGGGCGCGAAACAGGCAGGGGCTCGGGGGCGAAAGGCTGGCTCGCGGCGCGCGGTGCTGTCTCGCCGAATTGTGGCTCGCGACGGACGCGGCCGGGCACGGGGGCCGAGGCGGCCGGGCCTGCATTGACCAGCGGCTCGGGCGGCTGCGGCAAACGGCGCAGGATCATGCCCCTGAGCGACATCGCGCCATGGGCGAGCCAGCCGATCAGGATGACCGCGATGCCGGGCTCGTCGTCGCGGCGATCCTCGCTCTCGCTCCAGGATTCGTCCTCATCCTCGTTCTCGGCGCTCGGATCCTCGTCGGTGACGAAACCGAAGCCGGCCGCGGCCGTGATCGCTAGGATCGAGATGCCGGCATAGAGGAAACCGACGAGGCCGCCGAGCGCATTGCCGGCGATGCCGACGAGGTTGCGGGTGCCGAACAGCAGGCCGTCGCCGATGACGCCGCCCATGCCGGTCGGCAGCGGCCAGCGCGGCGTCGCGGGCAGGGCGCTGGCGACCGCGCCGGTGGCGACGATGCCGACGACCCAGAGGCCGAGCTTGAGCGCACCGCGATCGAACAGATGGAAGCGGATCAGCCGGAGTGCCCAGATCACCGGCGGGAACAGCAGGGCGACGACGCCGAGCCCGATCAATTGCATCAGCAGATCGGCGACCATCGCGCCGGGACGGCCGAGCCAGTTCCTGACGGCGCCGCTGGTGGCGTTGTTGATGCTGGGGTCGTCGACGGACCAGGTCGCGAGCGCGATCGCGATCGCCGATGTCAGGGCCAGCAGGCCGAGCCCGGTCAACTCCGCCGCGCGCCGCGACAGGAACTCCCGCACCGGATCGGGCAGGCGGTCCATCAGCGAGGAGGAACGTCGGATCGTGCGCATGCTGGTGTCGTGCTTCGGGCTTCCGGCCGCCAGAGTCGGGCCTGTCCGGTCACGTTAGGAAGGTGAGGTTAAGACCCGCTTAACCTTGGCGCGCTGGCGACTTCGGATGGAACGTTACGGGCGCTGCTGCATTTCCGCCCTGTAGGCAGCCAGACAGGAGACATCGCGATGCGAGACGCTCATGGGGAGAAGATCGCGGCGATCGCGCGCATCTGGCGCGGCCGAACAACCGCGGCGAAAGCGGATGAATATGCCGTCTATCTGCGCGAGGTGGGCGTGACACCACTGCTCGAAACCGCGCTCGGGGCGCAGATGTTTCGCGAGGATCGCGGCGCCGAGACGGAATTCGTGACGATCTCGTACTGGGAGAGCATCGAGGCGATGTCGCGCTTCGCCGGCTCCGATCCGCGCCGCATCCACCATCTCGAACGTGATGCGGAATTTCTGATCGAGCTGCCTGAAAGCGTGCAGATCCTGGACGTCGTTGTCGATCGCCGGGCAGTGGATTTCTGACGTCCGGTTCCTGACGCCAATGAAAAACCCCGGCGGTTTCCCGCCGGGGTTGTTTCACGTGAGACGCTGAGGCGAGAGCGGCTCAGTCGTGATAGGCGCGCTCGCCATGCTCGGCGATGTCGAGACCTTCGCGTTCCTGATCGGGGGCGACGCGCAGGCCGACGATGACGTCGACGATCTTGTAGAGGATCAGCGAGCCGACGCCGCTGAAGACCAGCGTGAACAGCACCGCCTTGGCCTGCGCCAGGAAGGCATCGCCCAGCACATAGGCGCCGACGGCAAGTTCACCGGGCTTCGAGGAATAGTCCGGGATACCGACGCCGCCGAGATCGACATTCACCAGGATGCCGGTCGCCAGGGCGCCGATGATGCCGCCGATGCAGTGGATGCCGAAGACGTCGAGCGAGTCGTCATAGCCCAGCGCGTTCTTGACGGTGGAGCAGAAGACGAAGCAGACGACGCCGGCGACGAGGCCCAGCATGATCGAACCCATCGGGCCAGCAAAGCCGGCGGCCGGCGTGACCGCGACAAGGCCCGCGACCGCGCCCGAGACCATGCCGAGCATCGAGGGCTTGCCCTTGACGGCCCATTCCACGAAGAGCCAGCCGACTGCCGCCGCCGCCGTGGCGACGAAGGTGTTGATCATGGCGAGCGCGGCGGTGCCGTTGGCTTCCAGGTTGGAGCCGGCGTTGAAGCCGAACCAGCCGACCCAGAGCAGGGCGCCGCCGATCAGCGTCATGGTGAGCGAGTGGGGCGCCATCAGCTCCTTGCCGTAGCCGATGCGCTTGCCGAGCAGCAGGCAGCCGACCAAGCCCGCAATGCCGGCATTGATGTGCACGACGGTGCCGCCGGCGAAGTCGAGCGCGCTCCATTTGAAGAGCATGCCGGCATCGGCGTTGACGGCGTCGAGCGCGGCCTGGGCCGCAACCTTGCCGTCAGCCCCAGCGACAGCCAGCGCCTTGGCGGCATTGCCGACAACGTCGGGACCGCCCCAGTACCAGACCATATGGGCCATCGGGAAATAGATGAAGGTGGCCCAGAGCACGCTGAAGAGCAGCAGCGCCGAGAACTTCATGCGCTCGGCGAAGGCGCCGACGATGAGGGCCGGCGTGATGCAGGCAAAGGTCATCTGGAAGCAGATATAGACATATTCCGGAATGACGACGCCGTTGGAGAAGGTCGCGACCGTCGAGTTCGGATCGATGCCCTTCAGGAAGGCCTTGGAGAAGCCGCCGACATAGTCGTTCAGGCTGCCGCCATTGGTGAAGGCGAGCGAGTAGCCGTAGAAGACCCAGAGCAGGCAGACGATGCAGACGATGGCGAAGACCTGCGTCAGTACGGAGAGCATGTTCTTGCTGCGGACGAGACCGCCATAGAACAGCGCGAGGCCGGGAATGGTCATGAGCAGGACGAGGATCGTCGAGCTCATCATGAAGGCGACGTCGCCCTTGTTGGGAACGGGCGCGGGAGGGGTGGCCGGAGCCTGCGCGAGCGCGGTGCCAGCGGCCGCCGCGAGCGCCAGCCCGACAAGTCCGGCCCGGCTGAGGGTCTTGAAATTCATCGTTGGAAACTCCTGAAGGATCGCTGGCTCAGAGGGCGTCGCCGTCGGTTTCGCCGGTGCGGATGCGCACGGCTTTCTCGATCGACGAAACGAAGATCTTGCCGTCACCGATCTGACCGGTGCGGGCGGCGGCGGTGATCGCGTCGATCACCTTGCTGACGAGTTCGTCGGACACGGCGACCTCGATCTTGATCTTCGGCAGGAAGCTCACGGCGTATTCGGCACCACGGTAGATTTCCGTGTGGCCCTTCTGGCGGCCATAGCCCTTCACCTCGGTCACGGTCAGGCCGTGCACGCCGATGGCGGTGAGCCCGTCGCGCACCTCCTCCAGCTTGAACGGCTTGATGATAGCCATCACGATCTTCATTGCAGGGTTTCCCCGTTTACGCCGCCCGGAAGTCAGCCCCGGCGATCTTGTTGCGCCTCGCGCACCTGTGAGAGTTTCGGCGCACGTCGGGAAACGGCAATTCAAGGCGCGTGCCAACTGCCCTGTGGTCACACCGGGGGTTGAATTCGCGAATCAGCGATTACGCCGGTGATGAAGCCACCAGCGCTGATCAAGAAATATGCAAATGATGATTTATTAGGCTGATGCTTAGAAAGCGCTCACGCCGAAAGCGCTCACGCCATGTCCGGCCTCGGACGGATCAGCCCTTCCTGCGCGACCGAGGCGACCAGCTTGCCGTCCCGGTTGAAGATGAGGCCGCGTGAAAAGCCGCGCGCAGCCGAGGTCGAGGGGCTGTCCTGGGCATAGAGCAGCCATTCGTCGGCGCGGAAGGGCCGGTGGAACCAGAGCGCATGGTCGAGGCTTGCGCCCTGGATCTGCTTGTCGAAAACGTTCTTGCCATGCGCGATCAGGCTCGAATCGAGCAGCATCAGGTCCGACGCATAGGCGAGCACGCTCTGGTGGATCGCCGGTTCGTCGGGCAAGGGCTGCATCGCCTTGATCCAGACGTTGAATTTCGGCTCCATCTTGCCGCCGCTGGCATAGCGGGCGAGTTCGACCGGCCTGATCTCGATTGGCCTTTCGCGCTGGTAATAGGCGCGCACGGCGTCGGGCATATGCGGCAGCACGCTGCGCTTCATGGTCTCGCGGTCGGGCAGATCCTCCGGCATCGGCACGTCGGGCATCGGCATCTGATGCTCGAAACCTTCCTCCGCGGCATGGAAGGAGGCCGACATGGCGAAGATTGCCTCACCCTTCTGGATCGCCAGCACGCGCCGTGTGGTGAAGGAGCGGCCGTCGCGCAGCCGGTCGACTTCATAGATGATCGGGATCTCGGGATCGCCCGGCAGCAGGAAATAGGCGTGCAGCGAGTGGGGCTGGCGATCCTCCACCGTCTTGCAGGCGGCGTAGAGCGCCTGGCCGATCACCTGCCCGCCGAAGACGCGCGCCCAGCCGACCTTGGGGCTGCGACCCCGGAACAGATTGCGTTCGAGCGGCTCGAGGTCGAGGATCGACAGCAGGGAGTCGCTGATCTGTGACATGGTCTGAAGGCTCTTCGGGCGGGCGCGATCGCAGTCTATGCTGCATCAGCACCGACGCATCGCGCGTCGTCAAGCCGGTGCGCCTTCAGCACGGCCGTCGGGCGAGGAGTGGATTACAATGGCGTCTGGACTGGGCCTGGCCCGCAACCGGATCGTGATCGCGGGCGGCGGGATCGCCGGATTGTCGCTGGCGCTGGCGCTGAAGCAGGCGCTTGGCGCAGGCTTCGAGATCGTGCTGGCCGATCCGTCATTGAGCCTGGAGCCACGCGCCGACAGCCGTGCCTACGCGGTGGCCGCAGCGGCGCAGAATATGCTGGAGGCGCTCGGAATCTGGCAGAAGGTCGTATCCACCGCCCAGCCGATGACCGAGATGGTCGTCACCGACAGCCGCAACTCGGATGTGGTGCGCCCGGTCTTCCTGACTTTCGATGGCGAGGTCGAACCTGGCCAGCCCTTCGCTCATATGGTCGAGAATGCGGCGCTGCTGAGCGCGTTCCTCGACGCCTGCCGCGCTGCGGGCGTGGTGCTGCGCCCCGAGGGCGTACGCCGCTTCGAGAGCAGGGATGACGAGGTCGAACTCCGATTCGCCGGCGGTGAGCTGCTCCAGGCGGCTCTGCTCGTCGCGGCCGACGGAGCGCGCTCGAAGCTGCGCGAGCAGGCCGGCATCGGCTGGGTCGGCTGGTCCTATCGGCAAACCGGGCTGGTGGCGACGCTGGGTCACGAGCGCCCGCATCACGGCCGCGCCGTCGAGCATTTCCTGCCATCGGGGCCCTTCGCCATCCTGCCGCTCACCGATGGGGGCAAGCTCGGACATCGCTCCTCGATCGTCTGGACTGAAGGCACGGAGAATGTGCCGGCGCTGCTCTCGCTCGACGCGACCGATCTCTTGGCCGAGATCGAGCGGCGTTTTGGGCTGGAACTCGGCGAGATCGCGCTGGAGAGCACCGTCAGCGCGCATCCGCTCGGCTTCGGCGTGGCGCGGCGCTTCGTCGGGGAGCGGCTGGCCCTGCTCGGCGACGCCGCCCATGTCATCCACCCGATCGCCGGGCAGGGGCTCAATCTCGGGTTGAAGGATGTCGCGGCCTTGGCCGAAGCGATCGTCGACGCGGCCCGGCTCGGGCTCGATCCCGGAGCAGCCGAGGTGCTCGAAGGCTATGAGCGTGCGCGCCGCTTCGACACGGTGGCGATGGGAGCGGTCACGGACGGGCTGAACCGATTGTTCTCGAACGACGTCACCCCGGTGAGGCTCGCGCGCGATCTGGGCCTGGGTCTGGTCGACCGATTGCCGGGGCTGAAGCGCTTCTTCATTCGCGAGGCGGCGGGGCTTGCCGGCGCGACGCCGCGGCTGTTGCGGGGCGAGGCGCTGTAAGGGGCAGTACTACCGCGTCATGCTCGGGCTGACCCACGACTGTCCGTTTCGCCACGAGCGCCCGATCGAAAAGCTCCGTTCATCGCAGGCTTTCCAGGCGGTGGTGACGAATGAGACAGGCGCGGGGAACCCTTCTCCCATCCGGAGAAGGGTTCCCCGCGCCCTTCATCAGGCACTTCGCTTTATCTCGCCCGCAAGGGGAGAGCCGCGCCTGATCCGCTCAGGGCCCAAAACCCCAACTGGACAGCCCTGGGTCAAGCCCGACCATGACGTGCTATGGATCCCGGGCCTCCGCGGAGCCTGTCCTTGGGCCGATCGAAGATCGGACCCGAGGGCTTCGCCCGAGAATGACGCACTGGTGCTACCAGCACTACCCCTCCAATTGCCTTGCCTCTTCCGGTAGCATGATCGGGATGCCGTCGCGGATCGGGTAGGCGAGCTTGGCGGCGCGGCTGATCAGCTCCTGTCTGGTCGCGTCATATTCGAGCGTTGTCTTGGTCACCGGGCAAACCAGGATTTCAAGCAGCTTCGGGTCGATGCGGGTCGCGGTCGGTTCCGGTCCGGTCTCGGTCATGCGGGGTCTCGTTCAACTGTGCTTGTTGGGCAGGTCGGCAAGCATGCCGGCCGCGACCATCAGCTTTGGCAGGGAGAGGCCCGACATGGCAATGGCCGAGACCGTGTTGCGGGTGCGTTCGGCGTCCGCGCCGCGCGTGTCGAGCCAGGCGTCGAGGGTGCCGGCGCCGTTGGCCGCGCCCGCGATCTCCTGGGTCAGGCCGGCATGGGCATCGACCAGGGTCTCGACGGCGCGCTCGCGGGCGAGGCGTTCGTAATCGTCGGTGGCGGGCACGGCGGCGGCGGCGCCCTCCAGATTCGACAGGCCGAAGACCGAATCGACTCCGAAATGAATCCGCGCCACCTCGGTGATGTCGCGTCCGGTGCGCTCCGCGATATCGACGATGTCGGTCGCCTGGGCAAGCGCCGGCAGGCTGGCGATCCGGGCGGCGAGCACCTCGGGCACGCCTTCCGACGTCAGCACAGCGATCCGGGCGATGCGGGCCTGGGCGGCGGCCTCTGGCAGCAGGGTCTCGAGCTCAGCGGCGAGCGCGCTCACGCCCTTGGCATAGCGCGCCACCGTCTGCTCGATCGCGCCCGGCTTGGCCACGCCCCGGCGCAGGAACCAGCTCATCCGGTCGCTCACCAGCTCCTGCGCGGCGGCGTAGAGCCCGAGCTGGGTCTTGCCCGGTATTTTCGCGTCGAGCGCGTCGATCGATGCGTTGAGTGCGATCAGATCGAAGGAATCACGCGCGATCGCATAGGCGGCGGCGATGGCCGGAGCCTCGGCGCGGGTCTGGTCGGCGAGCGTCGTCACGATCGCCGGGCCGCCGCGATTGACGATGGCGTTGGCGAGCTGTGTCGCGACGATCTCGCGGCGCAGCTTGTGGCCGGCGATCTCGGGCGCGTAGCCGTCGCGCAGCGCTCGCGGGAAATAACGGACCAGTTCGCTGTTCAGATAGGGGTCGTCGGGCACTGGGGAGGCCAGAAGCGCGTCGTGCAGAGCAAGCTTGGCATAAGCGAGCAGCACCGAAAGCTCCGGCCGCGTCAGGCCTTCGCCGCGCTTCTCGCGCTCGGCGATGGTTGCGTCGCTCGGCAGATATTCGACGCTGCGGTCGAGACGCCCTTCGGCCTCCAGCGCCTGCATCAGGCGTCGTAAGCCCGGCGTCGCCGCCTGTCCCTGCGCTTCGGTGAGCGAGAGCGCCAATGTCTGCAGATAGTTGTTGCGCAGCACCAGCAAGCCGACCTCGTCGGTCATCTCGGCCAGGAGCACGTTGCGGTCGTCCTCGGCCAGGCGACCGTCCTTGACCGGCCCGGCGAGCGCGATCTTGATGTTGACCTCGACGTCGGAGGTGTTGACGCCGGCCGAGTTGTCGATCGCGTCGGTGTTGAGCTTGACGCCCTTGCGTGCCGCCTCGATGCGCCCGCGCTGGGTCGCGCCAAGATTGGCGCCCTCGCCGATGGCGCGCGCCCTGACATCGCTGCCGGTGATGCGGATCGCGTCATTGGCGCGGTCGCCGACCTGCGCATCGCTTTCGTCCGTGGCGCGGATATAGGTGCCGATGCCGCCGAACCAGAGCAGGTCGACCCGCGCCTTCAGGATCGCGGTCATCAATTCGGGCGGCGTGACCTCGGCCTTGGGCAGATCGAGCAGCGCTTGCATCGCCGGCGAGAGCGGAATGCGCTTGGCCTGCCGCGAGAACACGCCTCCGCCGGGAGAGATCAGCGATTTGTCGTAGTCAGCCCAGGAGGAGCGCGGCAGATCAAACAGGCGCTGACGCTCGGCCAGGGTCCTTGCCGGGTCCGGATCGGGATCGAGGAAGATGTCGCGGTGGTCGAAAGCGGCGATCAGCTTGATCGCCGGCGAGAGCAGCATGCCGTTGCCGAAGACGTCGCCCGACATGTCGCCGACGCCCGCCACGGTGAAGGGCGTGGTCTGGATGTCGATGTCGATCTCGCGGAAATGGCGTTTCACCGCTTCCCAGGCGCCGCGCGCCGTGATGCCCATCTTCTTGTGGTCGTAGCCCTGGCTACCGCCCGAGGCGAAGGCGTCGCCGAGCCAGTGATGCTTCTCCAGCGAGAGCGCGTTGGCCGTGTCGGAGAAGGTCGCCGTGCCCTTGTCGGCGGCGACGACGAGATAGGGGTCGTCGCCGTCATGGCGCACGGTGTCGGCGGGCGGGATCACGGTCTCGCCGTCGAGATTGTCCGTCAGCTCGAGCAGGGTGCGCACGAAGATGCGGTAGCTCTCGGTGCCCTCAGCCAGCCAGGCCTGCCTGTCCGAGGGAGCCGGAAGCTGCTTGGGCACGAAGCCGCCCTTGGCGCCGACAGGCACGATGACCGCGTTCTTGACCTGCTGCGCCTTGACCAGGCCGAGCACCTCGGTCCGGAAATCCTGCGGCCGGTCGGACCAGCGCAGGCCACCGCGCGCGACCTTGCCGAAGCGCAGATGCACGCCCTCGACACGCGGCGAATAGACGAAGATCTCGTAGAGCGGGCGCGGCAGCGGCAGCGAATCGAGCCTGGCGCATTCGTATTTGATCGAGATCGTGCTGCGCGGGTGTCCATCCGGGCCGATCTGGAAGAAATTCGTGCGCAGGCCGGCATCGATCAGATTGACCAGCCGGCGCAGGATGCGATCCTCGTCGAGGCTGGTGACGTCGTTCAGCGCGGTCTCGATGCGTTCGCGCTCGGCGGCGACGCGGGCCTCGCGTTGCTTCGCATCGATGCGCGGGTCGAATTTGGCGAGGAAGAGCGCGACGAGACCCGAGGCGATGCCGGCATGGCGGGTCAGCGCATCGGCGATGTAGTCCTGCGCATAGGGTGCGCCGACCTGGCGCAGATAGCGCCCGAGCGAGCGCAGCAGCGCCGCCTCGCGCCAGGCCAGCCCCGCGACCAGGACGAGCTGGTCGAAACGGTCGGATTCGGCCAGGCCCCGGAACTGCGCCATCAGCGCCGCCTCGATGGTCGGGTCGAGCCGTTCGACGTCGATCGCGCTGTCGTCGGCGCGCTCCAGCGTCATGTCGTGCAGCCAGACAGGGGCGGCCTCCGAGCCTTCGCTGCTCGCGGCCTGCTGCGGCAGGATGTTGTAGGTGCGCTCGTTGACGACGCGGAAGCCCATATTCTCCAGCACCGGCACGCGGGCCGAGAGCGAGATCGCCGCGCCGCGCGAGAACACCTTGAGATTGGCGCGTGTCGCCGGGTCGCCTTCGCGGCGGTAGAGATTGACCGCCCGCGTGCGCTGGCCGGTGAGCTGCTGCAGCATCTCGATATCGACGAGCGCATCGCTGGCCGAGAAGCGCTCGCGATAGGCGGCGCCAAAAGCCTCGGCATAGCGCTCGACCAGCGCCCGGGCGGAGGGGCCGGCCTTCTCGTTGTCGAGCACGTCCTTGAGCCCGTCGCCCCAGGTACGGACGATCGCGGCGATGCCGGCTTCCAGCGTGGCGCGGTCGATCTTCGGGGTTTTGCCCTCGTCGCGGCCGATGATGTAGTGCGTGCGGGCAAGTGGCCCGTCCGGATAGGCGGGATAGGCCGCCGAGATGCGGCCCTCATAGATGCGGGCGAGGAATTCGCCGACGCGGCGGCGCACCTGCGTGTCGTAGCGATCCTTCGGGATGAAGACGAGGATCGAGACGAAGCGGTCGAACTCGTCGACGCGGGCGAGCGCGCGGATGCGCGGCCGCTCGGTCAGCTGCAGGATGTCGAGCGCGAAGCTCTCCAGGGTCGCGGTATCGATCTGGAACAGCTCATCGCGGGGGAAGGCGTCGAGCACGTTCAACAGGGCGCGACCGGAATAGCTCGCCGCGTCGAAGCCGGTGTTCTTGGCGACGCGGGCGACCTTGAGACGCAGATAGGGGATGGTGCGGGCGCTGCCGGTATAGGCGTTGGAGGTGAGCAGGCCGACGATGCGCAATTCGCCGTCGAGCCGGCCATCGGGCGTGAACAGCTTGACCCCGACATAGTCGAGGTGGACGCGCCGGTGGACCCGGCTCTTGACGTTGGCCTTGGTGATGATCAGCGCCTGGGGTTTGGCCAGGAAGGCGCGAATCTCGGGCGTGGTCACCACCATCTCGCGGTTCTTGCGCAAGACCCGGACGGAGGGGTCGCGCAGGATGCCCAGGCCCGACCCGTCGATCGGGTCGGCAGCGGCGTCGCCGCCCGGGAAGCGATAGGCGCGGATGCCGAGCAGGGTGAAATTGTCGCCGGTGATCCATTCCAGGAACTGCAGCGCCTCGCTGACCTCGTCCTCCGGCAGGGGCGGCGGATTGGCGCGGTAGGCCTGGATCACCTCGGTGATTCGCCCGCGCATCGCCGCCCAATGGTCGACCGCCAGGCCGACATCGGCGTAGACGCGGTCCAGCCCGGCCCGCAGGCGCTCGCGCGCCTCGGGCGTATCGATGCGGTCGAGATGGATATGGATCAGGCTCTCGCGGCGCGTGCCTTCCGGCGCGCGGCCGGCGGCTTCGCCGGCAAGCTCGAGGAATTTGCCGTCCGCATCGCGCGCGACCGCCAGGATGGGGTGGGCGACGAGGCGCGGCTCGAAACCCTGCTCGGTGAGTTCGGCCAGGGTCGAATCGAGCAGGAAGGGCTTGTTGTCGTTGACGACCTCAAGAATCGTCAGTTGGCGCTCGCGGCCCTCGCTGTCGAAACCCTCGTCGCGGAAGCGCAGATTGATGGCTCCAGGCGCGCGGGCGGCGGTGAGGTGGTCATAGGCAGCGATGGCGGCGCGGGCGAGCATGGCTGGCGGCAGGGCGTCGAGATCCTCGGCGACGACGCGGCCGAAGAGCAGGCGCACGAACTCCGCAGGGAGAGCGCCACCGGTCTGGGAGGCCGCGGTCTCGATCGCCGCGATGGCCGCAGCCGTCGCATTCATTACCCGCTTAGCCATGCTTCTCCCCCTGTTCTTTTGCCGCAGCGATGACATAGGCTGCGCGGCCTTTCAACTTTCGCCGCGACTGAGGTCGCGGCAAGGCCAAATCGGATCCTGACTCGACCGATCCTGTCGAAGTCCGGGCAAAACGACGTGACAGGAGGAACCATGGCGACCAAGCATGACAAACCGAAGGTGGGCGAGGCTCCGGCGCAGCAGGACACGTCGCCCGCGGTGATGGCGCTGCCGCTGCCGCCTGGCACGCTTTCGGCCGAGAACCAGGCCTATTTCGACAAATGCCTGGAGAAGCTCGGCTTCGTGCCCAATGTGCTTGTGTCCTATGCCCATGACGACGCCAAGCTGAGCGCTTTTGCGACGGTCTACAACGATTTGATGCTGGCGCCGTCGGGTCTGTCGAAGCTGGAGCGGGAGATGATCGCGGTCGCCGTCTCCAGCGTGAACCGCTGCTATTACTGCCTCACCGCGCATGGCGCGGCAGTGCGCCAGCTTTCAGGCGATCCGGTGCTCGGCGAATTGATGGTGATGAACTACCGGGCAGCCGAGCTCTCGGTGCGGCATCGCGCCATGCTCGATTTCGCGGTCAAGCTGACGGAGACGCCGCATCTGATCGGCGAGGCCGATCGCGAAGGCCTGCGCAAGGCGGGCTTCGGCGAGCGCGACATCTGGGATGTCGGCGCGGTCGCGGCCTTCTTCAACATGTCGAACCGGATGGCCTCGGCGGTCGATATGCGGCCCAATGCCGAATATCACGGCCAGGCGCGCTAGAGCCGGATGATGTCTGATGGGATCACACAGTGATCCCATCAGACATCTGAATCCGTCTCTCATCTAAAAGTGAGAGCAGGATCAATGCGAAAAACCGGTGCCCACTTTTTCGCATCCTGCTCGAGAGCATCGGCCCGAAAAGTGGGACCGGTTTTCGGGACGAGCCGATGCCGTAAATCGCGGAAACAAACGGCAAAAGAAAACGGCCAGCGGAGACCGCCGGCCGTGAGGTAGCCTCGAACCGATTGGCCCGGCCCATTCGAACTCCGGGGGGCTGGGGGGCTGACAAATCCGAAGATCAGCAGGCCGGGCCGTCGAGGCAACATGCATAGTTGAACCGCCTAGTTTGGCCGTCGCTTGTCGCGTTTCGGGCGAAAATGCGGCGAAGCTGACGAAGCTGTGATGGCGTTCACTGCCTTGCCGGTAGGGAACCTTGCCAGCGCAGCATCGCAAGCGCATCATCGACTGCCAAACAGCGTGGCGACTCGACGGTCGCCGATCGGGAGGCGCAATGAGCGAAAGCGAAACGCCGCAATCGCAGCAGGCCGGCGGGGTCATTGCCTTCCCCAGCCCGGCCAAAACCCCCACCGTCACCTTCGATCGACGCGAACTCGCGGAATTGCTGAACCTCTACGGCCGAATGGTCGCACTGGGTGAATGGCGCGACTATGCGATTGATTTTCTGAAGGACAAGGCGCAGTTCTCAGTCTATCGCCGCTCTTCCGAGGTACCACTTTATCGCTTCGTCAAGGACCCGGCACTGGCCAAGCGGCAGGGCGCCTATTCCGTCGTGGCGGCGACCGGGCTCGTGCTCAAGCGCGGCCCCGATCTCAGCCGCGTGCTGCGGGTGGTCGATAAGCGCCTGAGCGTGGTGAGCTGAGGCTCAAAGCGAAGGCGGCACCCTGTCGGCTTCGCCCAACTCCTTCTGCATCAGCATCTGGTCGAGCCAGCGGCCGTGCTTGTAGCCGACCTTCTCGGCCACGCCGATGAGCCGGAAGCCGGCGCGCTCATGCAGCCGGCGCGAGCCGATGGAAGCGCCGGTGCCGTCGCCGATCACTGCGATCATCTGCCGGAAGCCGCGCGCGGCGCAGGCCTCGATCAGCGCCGCCAGCAGCGCACCGCCGACGCCTGAGCCTTGCGCGGCAGGGGCGATATAGATCGAATTCTCGACAGTCGCGCGATAAGCGGGGCGCGGGCGGTAGGCCCCGGCATAGGCATAGCCGAGCAGCGCGCCGTCGCGCTGCGCAACAAGATAAGGGTAGCCCCCGGCCAGGATCGCCTCCTGGCGGCGCAGCATCTCAGCCTCGTCCGGGGGCTCGATCTCCCAGGAGGCGGTGCCGTGCAGAACGGCTTGAGCGTAGATCGCCGTGATGGCGGGAATATCGGCGGGGCCGGCGGGGCGGATCGAAAGCGTCGTCATCCGCCGATGATGACTGTGTGGCTGCCCAAAAGAAAAGCCCCGGCCTTGCGGCCGGGGCTCGTTTTCATGCAGGGCGGAGGTCGCTCAGCGACGGTCGCCGAAGAGCTGCAGCAGCATCTGGAACATGTTGATGAAGTTCAGGTAGAGCGACAGGGCGCCGTTTACCGAGAGCTTCGCAGCCGATTCCTGATCCATGTCCGAGTAGAGATACATCTCCTTCAGGCGCTGCGTATCCCAGGCGGTCAGGCCGGCGAAGACCAGCACGCCGATCGCCGAGATGGCGAAGGACAGCGCGCTCGAGGCCAGGAAAATGTTGACCACCGAGGCAATCACGAGGCCGATCAGGCCCATGATCAGGAACGAGCCCATGCCCGAGAGCGACTTCTTCGTGGTGTAGCCGTAAAGGCTGAGGCCACCGAAAGCCGCAGCCGTGATGAAGAACACCTTGGTGATCGACTCGCCGGTGAAGACGACGAAGATCGACGCCATCGAGACGCCCATCACCGCCGCGAAGGCGAAGAACATGGCGCGTGCGGCCGAGGAGCTCATGCTCTCGGCCTTGAACGAGAAGAACAGGATGAAGGCGAGCGGCGCCAGCATCACGACCCATTTCAGCGGGCTGGTGAAAAGCGTCACCCCGAACGGAGACAGGATCGCCTTTCCGGTCGACGCATAGCCGGCGATCGCCAGCATGGAGATGCCGATCGCGGCGAGGCCGGTGATGGCCAGACCGATCGACATGTTGTTGTAGACGCCGAGCATGAACGAGCGCAGGCCCTGATCCATCTCGACGGCGCTGGTCTGCTGTGCGCGGCCGGCACCCCAGACTGGAGCATTGCGGTCGAAGTTGCTCATCGAGCGAGTTCCCCTGACGTTGATTCCGGAGACGGATATCGCCTCTGCGAAACCCATCATCGCCGACAATCGTGGCGATGTCGCGAATATGAGGGGGATCGGCCGCGCTTACAAGGGGGCGTCATGGTTAAGACGGGCGCCCGCATAGAAACGCGGCGCGCGAATGATGCAATGCAGCGACCGTTCATGTCTATCGTTAGCCGGAGCAGATAGTCATCACAAATTTCGCAGGTGAGAAGCCGGCGCTTTCGATAGTATCTGCAGCGTGCCGACAAGCCCGAACAGGACGGTAACGCCGACAGCCGCAGTCGCAGCCAGTAGAGCGCCGGTCGGATCACTGACGAATGCGATCTTCATCACTTGCGTGACGACGCCCCAGCCCGCCAGTGCGCCCGCGAGAACGCCGAACAATGCCGAAACGAGGCCGATCGCAGCGTACTCAAGGGCGTACGACGAAAGTATAAAGCGCCTCGTCGCGCCAAGCGTCTTCAGGATCATTGCGTCATAGAGCCGCGCGTGCTGCCCGGCTGCGAGCGCGCCGCCCAGGACGAGCAGGCTTGCAGCGATGGCGAGGCCCGATGCGCCCCGGATCGCGGTGGCGAGCTGGCCGACGATGGTGTTGACCGCTTCCAGCGCGTCCTTCACCCGCACGGCCGTCACCGAGGGGAACGCGACGGCGAGCTTGCGTAGCAGGCTCGCATCGTCGGCGCTGCTTGCATTGGCGGCGGGCGTGATCGTGGCGAGGTTGGTGTGGGGCGCGCCGGCGAAGGTGTTGGGCGAGAACAGCATCACGAAATTGATGCCGAGCGAGCGCCATTCGACCGCGCGCAGATTGGCGACGCGGGCGGTGATGTTGCGGCCGAGCACGTTGACGGTGAGCGTGTCGCCGACCGAGAGGCCGATTCCCGCCGCGATCGGCGCATCGAAGGAGACGAGCGGCTCGCCCTTGTAGTTTTCCGGCCACCACTCGCCGGCGGTGAGCTTCGAGCCTTCCGGTAGGGCTGCGGCGTAGGTGATGCCGCGGTCGCCGTCGAGCACCCAGGCGGACTGTTCGGTCGCCTTGACGTCTTCGGCCCTGACCCCGTTCACGCTGACGATGCGCCCGCGCATCATCGGCACGCGCTCGGTCACCGCGCCCGGCCGCTGTTCGGCGAGGAAGGCGTCGAAGCGCGCCGATTCGGCGTTGGGGATGTCGAGGAAGAAGAAACTCGGGGCTTTCTCCGGCAGCGCCTGGGTGAGCTGGCGCGTCAGGCTGACATTGATGAAGGCCAGCGCCGAAAGCAGGGCGACGCCCAGCCCCAGCGAGAGCACGAGCGAAGGCGTCAATGCGCCGGGGCGGTGGCTGTTGGCGAGCGCCATGCGCAGGCTCGGATTGCGCGGTCGCGGCAGGGCTCGCGCCAGCGCCATCAAACCCCATGAAACCGCGCGCAGCAGCAGGAAGATGCCGGCCATCACGGCGAGGTAGATCAGCGCGATGCGCTGCTCATAGGCGAAGACGAGCGCGACGCCGACGAGCCCGGCCAGCGCCAGAGCGAAGATCGCCATGTAGACCGGGCGCGGGCGGCGGGCATCCGGCTCGATCTGATCGCGGAACAGCGCCGAAACCGGCACGTCATGGGCGCGGCCGAGCGGCAGGATCGCGAAAACCAGCGCCGTCAGCATGCCGTAGAGCGCCGCGACGCCGAGTTCGCCCGGCGCCAGGGTCGGTTCGAAAGGCAGCGGCAGGATGCCCTGAAGCGCATAGCCCAATGCGAAAGGCGCGGCTGCGCCGAGCGCAAGGCCGATGGCGGTGCCCAAGGCTGCGACCAGCATGACCTCGGTCAGATGGATCGCGACGACGCGCCCGCCGGTCGCCCCGATCGCCTTCATCGTGGCGAAATCGAGCTTCTTGGCCTCGACGAAGCGGCGTACCGCATTGGCCACGCCGACGCCGCCGACGAGCAGGGCGGTCAGGCCGACCAGCGTCAGGAACTGGGTGAAGCGCTCGAGATTGCGCTGGAAGCCCGGATTGGCGTTGGAGCGCGAGCGGATCTCCCAACCCGCCTCGCGCTGCTGCGTGCCGGCGGCGGCGATCAGCGCATCGAGCGCGGGTTCATTCGAAGCAGCGGCGGGCAGGATGACGCGATAGGTCCAGCGCACCAGGCTGCCGGGCTGGAGCAGGCCGGTGGCGCGCAGGGCGGCCTGGGTCATGAGCAGGCGCGGGCCGAAGCCAACACCGGCCGCGATCTTGTCGGGCTCCGAGACGAGATTGGCGCGCAGTTGAAGCTTTGCGGCGCCAACCGAGATGATGTCGCCCGGCTTCAGGTCGAGACGTCCGAGCAGGACCGGATCGGCGACGGCGCCGAAGACGCCGTCACGCTCAGTGAGGAGATCCGGGAGCGGTGCTGCCGGTTCGGTCGTGACCGCGCCGATGCTCGGATAGCCGGCATCGACCGCCTTGATCTCGACCAGGGCTGCGCCCTTCTCGCCGGCATTGGCCATGCCGCGCATGGTGGCGATGGTGGAGACGGCGCCATGGGAGCTGAGGAAGGCCAGTTCCTGCGAGGTCGCTTCGCGGTGGATCAGGCTGAAGGCGGCGTCGCCGCCGAGGATGCGCCGTCCTTCCCGGGAGAGGCCCTCGGTCAGGCCGCGCGACGCCGAGGCCACCGCTGCGATCGCCATCACGCCGAGCGCGAGGCAGGCGATGAAGACGCCGAAGCCACGCAGCCCGCCGCGCAGATCGCGCCAGGCGAGCCGCAATGCCAGGGCAACGCCGGCGGCGCGGGAGGGGGGCTGGGCTTGCGGCTTCACGATTGCGTGCATGATCAGGCGACCGCCAGATCGGCATCGGCCTCGATGCGCCCGGCGCGCAGGCGGATCGTCCTGTCGCAAAGGGCTGCGAGCGAGAGATCATGCGTGACCAGGACCAGCGTTGCGCCGCGCTCGCGCCGGAGCGCGAAGATCAGGTCGACGATCGAGCGGCCGGTGTTCTCGTCGAGATTGCCGGTCGGCTCGTCGGCGACGAGGATCGCCGGATCGGGCGCGACCGCACGCGCGATCGCGACGCGCTGCTGCTCGCCGCCCGAGAGCTGGGCCGGGTAATGGTCCATGCGATCGCCGAGGCCGACATTGCGCAATTCCGCTTCGGCGCGGGCGAAAGCGTCGTTCGCGCCGGCCAATTCCAGCGGCAGCGCGACATTTTCACGCGCCGTCATGGTCGGGACGAGATGGAAGGACTGGAAGACGATGCCGATGCGCTTGCCGCGGAACAAGGCGAGGCCGTCCTCGTTCAGGCTGCCGAGGTCCTGGCCCGCGACCTTGACGATGCCGGAATCGGGGCGCTCCAGTCCGGCCATGGTCATGAGGAGCGTGGACTTGCCCGAACCGGATGGACCGACGAGCCCTGTCGCCTCGCCCGAGGGCAGCGACAAAGAAACACCCTTCAAGATATGGACGCGGGCAGCGGCACGCCCCAGACTAAGGTGGACATCCTGCAATTCGATCGCCGGGGCGGGCTTTTCGCTCATCGTGACATGATCCTGACTTCGCATTCCATCAGACCCTCTCGCACTGCATCATGGAGCGAGTGGGGCGGTACCGCAGCGCACCCCGTTCCGGGGCGATATGGGCGTGCGCATGCGCTTGTCCAATCGCTCGCCGCGGTTTTTCTGTTCTGTCTCATGCTGCTTCCGGTCGCGACCATGGCCCAGACACCGCCGCGCCCGCTCAAGCTCGTCGCCTTCGGGGACAGCCTGTCGGCCGGGTACGGCCTGCCCGGCAGCGCTGCCTTTCCCGCCGTGCTGGAGCAAGCCCTGCGCCAGAAGGGCGTTCAGGTCGAGATCAGCAATGCCGGCGTCTCCGGCGATACCGCCTCGGGCGGGCTGGAGCGACTGGACTGGTCGGTTCCCGACGGGACCGATGGCGTCATCCTCGAGCTCGGCGCCAACGACGCGCTGCGCGGTATCGATCCGGCGACCACCGAGAAGGCGCTGGATGCGATCGTCACGCGGTTGAAGGCGCGCAACATTCCCGTGCTGCTGGCGGGCATGTATGCGCCACGCAATCTCGGCACGGACTACACCGGCCGTTTCGACGCCATGTTCCCGCGGCTTGCGCAGGCGCATGGACTGGTGCTTTACCCGTTTTTCCTGGACGGCATCGCGGGCGACCGCGCGTTGAATCAGGCCGACCTGCTTCATCCCACCCCAGAGGGCGTCCGCGTCATCGTCCAGCGCATCCTGCCGACGGTCGAGCGCTTCCTCGCGACGTTGCCCGCCAAATCCTGAACGCGGTTCTCGGCCCGAAAATCGCTTCCCTCGTTTTTCGTCTTGCCCGCCTTTTCCGTTTTGCCTTCCTCGCGGCGCGCGCCTGCTCGCCGGTCTTTTCTCGGAGTTGCATCACCATGGAATATCGTCGTCTCGGGCGCACCGATCTCAAGGTCTCGGTGATCTGCCTTGGAACCATGACCTGGGGTGAGCAGAACACCGAAGCCGAGGGCCATGAGCAGATGGACTATGCCCTCGACCAGGGCGTGAACTTCTTCGACACGGCCGAGATGTACTCGATCCCGCCCAAGGCGGAGACGCAAGGCTCGACCGAGCGGATCATCGGCAGCTGGTTCAAGGCCAGGGGCAATCGCGACAAGGTCATCCTAGCTTCCAAGGTGCTGGGGCGCAGCACCAGCGACTGGCTGCGTGACGACAAGAGCCCGACGCGCGTCACCCGCAAGCAGATCTTCGAGGCCGTCGACAAGAGCCTGGCGCGGCTGCAGACCGATTATATCGACCTCTACCAGATCCATTTTCCCGAGCGGCCGATGCCATGGGGTTCGAACCCGACGCGCTTCAGCACGACGGCCTTCGAAAAGCTGGCCGACGAAACGCCGATCGCCGAGCAGCTCGACGCTTTCGCCGAGGTCATCAAGGCCGGCAAGATCCGCCATCTCGGCCTTTCCAATGAGAGCGCCTGGGGCACGATGAGCTTCGTGCGCGATTCGGAAACGCGCGGCAGCCCGAGGGTCCAGTCGATCCAGAACGCCTATAGCCTGCTGAATCGCACCTTCGAGACGGCGCTGGCTGAGGTCGCCATCCGCGAGGATGTCGGTTTGCTGGCTTATTCGCCGTTGGCTCAGGGTTTCCTCACCGGCAAATATCTCGACGGTGCGCGACCGGCCGGGGCCCGCACCACTCTGTTCAATCGGGCGCAGCGCTATGAGACGGCAGGCGCGGAGGATGCGATCAAGCGCTATGTCGCGCTTGCCCGCGAGGCAGGGCTCGATCCGGCGCAGATGGCGCTGGCCTTCGTCAATTCGCGCTCCTTCGTGACGGCCAACATCATTGGCGCTACCAAGATGGATCAGTTGAAGACCGACATTGCCTCGATCGGCGTGATGCTCTCGCCCGAGCTTGAGGCCAAGATCGACGCGATCCACCAGCTCGTCGGCAACCCCTGCCCCTGACGGTTGACGTCATTCCCGGGCTTGCCCCGGGAATCTCCCGCCAGAGATGCCCGGGTCTTCGCCCGGGCATGACGGGAGAGCAACGCTGCCTTGTGGACGAAGGCAGTGCTTGCTCGGTTTTTCGTCTCGCCAGAGTCACAAAAAACTGGCACTGATTCGTCATGCCGAGGCTGTTCACAGCTCTGGAAATACCCGCCGAGGTTGCCTCGGTGCTAACGCTGCATCGAGGCGGGCTGGTTGGCGCGCGCTGGATCGAGGCGGCCGATTACCACATCACCTTGCGCTTCCTCGGCGATATCGATCGCCGCATGGCCAATGACGTCGATAGCTTTCTGGCCGATCTGCAATCCTATCCCTTCCAGGTGACGCTCGATTCGCTCGGCAGCTTCGGCGGCGACAAGCCGCGCGCGGTCTTCGCCAGGGTCCAGCCGAGCCAGAAGCTGAGCGAACTCCAGGCCGATATCGAGCGCTTGATGCGCCGGCTCGGCCTGCCGCCGGAGGCGCGCAAATTCGTGCCGCATGTCACCCTGGCGCGGCTGCGGGACGCCTCCCCGATCGATGTCGCGCATTATCTCAGCCAGCATCCGATTGTCCGGCCGATCAGCTTCACGACACGGCGGTTGGCGCTGATGTCGTCGCGCGATTCGGTCGGCGGCGGCCCCTATGTGCTGGAAGCGGCCTATCCGCTTGGACCTGCCTACCCCAACCGGCTGTCCCAGACCGGTTTCCAGCGGAGATGACGATGCCGAAGCGATTAGGCGCGGAGGCCCGCAACGAGGCGCTGGTGACGTTGACCGGCTGGCGGCTCGTCGAGGGGCGCGAGGCGATCACGAAGCGCTTCATCTTCCGCGATTTCAGCGAGGCCTTCGGCTGGATGACGCGCGTCGCGCTGCTGGCGGAGAAAATGGACCACCATCCGGAATGGTCGAATGTCTACAAGACCGTCGAGGTCACGCTGGCGACGCATGACGCCGGCGGCCTGACCGAGCTCGACGTCAAGCTCGCCCGCGCCATGGACGCGCTGGCGGGCTGAGACCCATCAGAACCGCGCCGTCATCCTGGGCGACCGAAGGTCGTCATTCTCGGGCTTGCGCCCCGAGAATCTCATGACCAGAGCGCTCTGGGCTTACGAGATGGTCGGGACAAGCCCACGACCGTCCGGTTGGGGTTTTGGCCACTGAGCGGATCATGGACGGTTCTCCCCTCGCGGGCAAGATGAAGCGAAATGCCGGATGAAGGACGCGGGGAACCCTTCTCCCATCCGGGAGAAGGGTTCCCCGCGCCTGTCTCATTCCTCACCGCCTGCTGGAAAGCCTGCGATGAATGGAGCTTTTTCGACCGGGGGCTCGTGGCGAACCGGTCGGCAGTGGGTCAAGCCCGACCGTGTTCAGCTCTTGCCGGTGTTCGACCAGGCGGCGAGGCGGCGGGTCACCGGCTCCGGCAGGTTCCGGACGGCGGCCCGCAGCGCCGGGCGCAGATGACGCAGCCCGAGTCGGCAGATCAGGCGGCCCCGCCAGGACAGCGGCAGCATCGCATCGCTCACCACGGTCAACCCGTCGGCATGCTCCAGCTTGTAGGCGTCGGCCGGGGCCAGCAGATCGAACAGGGCGTTGCCGCGCGCCTTGGCGGCAGCGAAGCTGCGATGCACCAGGATGCCGCCGACGCCGCCTCGCTCATGGTCGGGATGGGTCGCGATGACATGGCCGAAGCTCACCTGTTTGCAGTCGAGCGCGAGGTCGATGCCGATCGCCTGGTCATCGCAGCGAATCACGGCGATCCGGAGTGGCGAGCCGCCCTCGGCGTCGCCGGCGAGATCGTGGAAAAAGGCGGCGAAGCGCGGATCGGCGACGGTCGGGGCGACGATGCCGTGCCGGGTCAGCGCCATCTGCTTCATCGCGATCGCCTCGGCGGCAAGCCCTGCGGCCTCCGGGCCCGGGTCCAGCGTCGCAAAGGAGATGTCGCCGCGCTCGCTCAAACGTCGCAAGCGCCTGCGATGGTTCGAGCGCTCGCGCGCGGCGTAGACGGCGCTGGGACCCTCCCGGCCGACGCGCAGGTCGAGATCGGCGTAAGGCGCCTCGCGCTGCTCGAGCAGGATCGCGTCAGCCGGCATTCCGGCGGGGGCAAGGGCGGCATCGGTCCGCAGCTTGCGCAATTCGAACAGGTCGGCGCGCAGCGCGCGGACCGCCGCCCAGCCGGCCTGCAACAGCTCGACTTCATGACCGGTGCGCTCGACGAGCACATCGCCGAACTGCGCGACCGGTACGCCCATGAAGCGCAGGATGGTCATACCGAAGCGGCGTTGGGCGATCAGCGGCCAGACCATGACGAGCCGGCCTCCGCGCCTGGCCGTGACGATGCTGAGGCGGCTGCCGGCTTCGAGATAGTGCCGCGCCCAATGGCGCAGGAAGACATGGCTCTGGAAGACCTGCTGCGGCAAAGCGGCGCGGGCGAAGAGCGCGTCCCATTCGGGCTGCAGCGCCAGGAAGCCGTCATGCCCGCTGACGATGTCGATGGTGGGCGCAACCTCGCGCGTGGTCGGGGCAGCCATGCTCGGTGCGGCGAGCTCGATGCATTTGGTACGAAGCGCGGTGAGGGCGGCCATCAGGCGCCGGTCCGGGCATGCGAGATCAATCGTTTCACGCCCGCCAGCGGAAAGCGCGCGAGATAAGGCACCAGCAGGAGCGGATGGCGCGCCGCGAAGGGGGCGTCCTGCTCGACCATATGGCGGATGGCGAGCACCGGCAAAGGTGCGCGCAGCGGCCGGAATTCGGGGTTCCATAGTCCCGGCGCGTCGGAATCGGCATACATCAGCCCGATCATGCGGTTGCGGGCGAGCGAATAGAATCTGTGGCGCTTCTGGATGCGCTTGAGCATCGCGACGCCGTCCGGCGCGGCGCAGGCGGGGAAGCCGATGATCACGGTGCGGAAATGCGCCATGGCGGGCTTGGCGGGAATCGCGTTCAGCGCCTTGAAGCCGTCGCGAAGCAGCATGAAGACCGCCTCTTCGTCTCCGGGGCCGGCATCGCTGATGCTGAGACGCACCGTGTCGAGCTTGGCGGCCTGACGGGTGAAGGGGCAGACCGCGCCGGTGCGGCCGAGATCGGCATGAGCGCTCATCAGATAGCTCTCGACCCAGCCGAGCAGGATCGACAGCGCTGTTCCGGTCTGGCCTGCGCAGCGGGAGCGCGCTTCGGGCAATGTCAGAAGAGAACGCGCAGTTGGAACAACCGACATTGGAGTGTCGGCTGCGCTGATTGTCTGATGCATGGCCCCGCCCGGCTTTGATGTCCGAGGCGTTTTAATGGGTACACGTTAGGGAAGGGTTTCCCGCAACCTGCGGTAGCCAAGGAACGGCGTTAGGATTTTGTAAAAGATTTCGTCCAGCCGCATCGCGAAAGCGCCGTCTGCATATGCTCCGGCGGCGTGGCCTCGACATGGATCGGCGCGCGCTTGCGGTAGAGCGGGATCGTGATGCTGCGCGCATGCAATTGCAGTCCCGGCCCGCCCTCGCGCGGCGCCGTGCCGTAGATTTCGTCACCGAGCATCGGCCAGCCGGAAGCCGCGCAATGCACGCGCAACTGATGGGTGCGACCGGTCAATGGCTCCAAAGCGAGCCAGGCGAGTGGCCCGGCCTCGTCGGCGCCACGCCCGAGCACACGGAAACGTGTTTGCGAGGGCTGGCCTTCGGGATCGACCTTCATCCACCAGCCGCGATCGGGTGCGCGCTTGCCGAGGGCCAAGTCGATCAGGCCTTCGTCGAGAGCGGGATCTCCCTGCACGACCGCCCAATAGGTCTTGTCGATGCGGCCCTCACGGAACATCTGGTTGAGTTCGGCCATGGCGCGGGGATGGCGGCCGAGCACGAGGCAGCCGGAGGTATCCTTGTCGAGCCGATGCGCCGCCTCGGGCCGGCGCGGCAGGCCGAAGCGTAGCGCGTCGAGGTGATCGGTGAGGACCGGGATGACGCGGCGCTTGGCCTGGGGACCGCGATGCGAGGGCAGGCCCGCCGGCTTGTCGATGACCAGCATCATGGCGTCGCGATAGAGCAGCGGGACGGGAAGCTCGGAATCCGCCGTCGCTTCCGGCGTCTCTTGCGAAATTTCTGGTTGATCGGGCGCGGTCATGGCATTGCGCTAGAGCAGGATGCGAAAAAGTGGGAACCGGTTTTTCGCATCGATCCTGCTCTAACTCTCAGATGAGAGACGGATTCAGATGTCAGATGGGATCACTTTGTGAGCCCATCTGACATCATCCGGCTCTAGCGAAAGCGGCCGAACGACGCAACCTCGAGGCGCGGCGCGGTCGGACGACAGGACGGATGATGAGCGAGACGCAACCGAAGAAACGCGGTTTCTTTTCCAGGCTTTTCGGCAGCGAGGACGAGCAGGCGAAGTCGGCGGAGCAGCCCAGCGCGCCCGTCACGCAGGCGCCGCCGGAGCCGGAGCCTGACGCGCTGATCGCGCCCGACCTGCTGATGGGCGAAGCCGCGCCCTTGCCGATCGCGATGCCCGAGCCTGCGCCGGTGCAAGCCCCTCCCGTCATGGCCCCTCCCGTCATGGCCCCTCCCGTCATGGCCCCTCCCGTCATGGCGCCTCCAGTTATGGCGCCTCCAGTCTTGGCACCTTCAGTCCTGGCCCCCCCGCCGGTGGTTGCCGCGCAGGAGCCGAAGCGGAGCTGGTGGCGCAGGCTGACCGAGGGTCTGTCACGGACCTCCTCGGCGCTCACCACCGGGATCACGGACCTCTTCACCAAGCGCAAGCTCGACGCCGGCACGCTCGAAGACCTCGAGGACATCCTGATCCAGGCCGATCTGGGTCTCGCGACCTCGGCGCGCATCGCCAAGGCGGTCGGCGAGGGGCGCTACGACAAGCAGATCGATCCGGCCGAGGTGAAGGCGATCCTGGCGCGCGAGGTCGAGGCGATCCTCACCCCCGTGGCCTTGCCGCTGGCGATCGACGCCACGAAAAAGCCGTTCGTGATCCTGATGGTCGGCGTCAACGGCTCGGGCAAGACGACGACGATCGGCAAGCTCGCGGCCAAGTTCAAGGCTGAGGGCAAATCCGTGATGCTCGCTGCCGGCGATACTTTCCGCGCCGCCGCGATCGAGCAGCTCAAGGTCTGGGGCGAGCGCACCGGGGCCGAGGTCATCTCGGGCCAGCAGGGCGCGGATGCGTCGGGCCTGGCCTTCGAGGCCTTGCAGAAGGCCAAGGCTGCCGGGACCGACGTGCTGCTGGTCGACACCGCCGGGCGGCTGCAGAACAAGACGGGATTGATGGACGAACTCGCCAAGGTGGTCCGCGTCATTCGCAAGATGGATCCGGAAGCCCCGCATGCGGCGCTGCTCGTGCTCGACGCGACGGTGGGCCAGAACGCGCTCGCCCAAGTCGAGGCGTTCCAGGATACGGCCGGAGTGACGGGGCTGGTCATGACCAAGCTCGACGGCACGGCGCGCGGGGGCATCCTGGTGGCGCTGGCGGCGAAATTCGGTCTGCCGGTGCATTTCATCGGCGTCGGCGAGAGCGTCGATGATCTGGAGCCGTTCTCGGCGCAGGAATTTGCCCGCGCGGTCGCGGGATTGGGAGAAGCGGCGTGAGCGAGAATGTGGTCGAGGCGAAACCGGGCAAAAGCGTCAATCCGCTGCTCAAGCTCGCGCTCGAATTCGGGCCGCTGGCGATCTTCTTCTTCGCCAACTCCTATGGCGACCGGCTCTTCGGCGTCGCGCAGGATCGGCGCATTTTCGTCGCAACCGGCATCTTCATGGTCGCTTCGCTGGTCGCGCTGGTGCTGTCGCGGATCGTGCTGGGTTATCTGCCGCGCATGGCGATCGTCAACGCCGTGGTGGTCAGCGTCTTCGGCGGGCTGACGATCGCGCTCGACGATGCCTTCTTCATCAAGGTCAAGCCGACCATCGTGAACGCGCTGTTCGGCTGCGTGCTGCTGGGCGGCCTGTTCTTTGGCCGCTCGCTGCTGGCGCTGGTGCTGGAGACGGTGCTCCAGCTCGACGAGGAAGGCTGGCGCAAGCTGACCTTCCGCTGGGGGCTGTTCTTCTTCGTGCTGGCAGCCCTGAACGAGGTGGTCTGGCGCACCCAGACGCAGGATTTCTGGGTCGCCTTCAAGGTCTGGGGCGTGATGCCGCTGACCATGGCCTTCGCGCTCGCGCAGACGCCGCTGATCCTGAAGCATGAGCTGAAGCCGGCGAAGACCGAGGAGTAGCAGGCGGCCTCGCGAGCTGGTTACTCCCGTAAATCGGGCTCGCGCCATGCCATGGGCGCATCGCGGAACTGCCCTGCAAGGCGGGCTCGCAGGTTGCGACCGGCGGATATCGGGGCTCTGCTGACCTCACTCAGGCAGTTTGACAACCAAGACCTGTCGACAACCAAGACCTGAGACGGAGGTAGCGCCCATGCCGTCACTTCGTTTTCCGTCGCTTGCTCTCATCTTCTCCATCAGCGGTTCCATAGCCGCCTGGGCCCAGGCCGTTCCGGCCCCGCAGGCTGCGCCGCCGGCCAATTTCGCCGCCGAGCAAGCTGCCGCCAACGCCGCGGACGGTCCGCGCCGGACGCCGCCGCGCAGCTTCGCGGTGCCGACCGACGAGGTCAGCCCGGAGATGCGCAAGCTGATCGCCCTGCCGTTCCCGCCGCATATGGACGCTGCGCCCAAGAACGCGGCCGAGTGGAAGGAATTGGTCGACCGGCGCGCCAAGCTCGCCATCGCCGCCCTTCCGGCGTTGAAGGAGAAGCTGAAGGTCGATGTCCAGCCAGCCGTGATCGGCGGCGTGAAGGCCTTCATCGTCACGCCCAGGACGATCCCGCGCGCCAATCGGGACCGGCTGCTCGTTCATGTCCATGGCGGCGGCTATGTCTTCGGGCCGGGAGAGGCGGCGCTGCCGGAAGCGATCCTGCTCGCCGGCTTCGGCGGCTACAAGGTGATCTCGGTCGATTACCGCATGCCGCCCGATGCGCCCTATCCCGCCGCGATGGACGACGCCATGGCGGTCTGGAAGGCGGCGACCAAGATGGCCAACCCCCGCAACATGGCGATCTTTGGAACCTCGACCGGCGGCGCGATGACGCTCGCCATGGTCCTGCGCGCCAAGGCGGAGAAGCTGCCGCTGCCCGCCGCGATCGCGCCGGGCACGCCGTGGTCGGACATCGCCAAGATCGGCGACAGCTACGCCACCAATGAATGGGTCGACAATGTCCTGGTGACCTGGGATGGCTGGCTCGGGCGCGCAGCCTTGCTCTACGCCAATGGCCGCGATCTGAAGGATCCGCAGCTCTCGCCGATCTATGGCGATTTCCACGGTTTCCCGCCGACGATCCTGACCTCGGGCACGCGCGACCTGTTCCTGTCGAACACGGTCCGGACCCATCGCAAGCTGCGGCGCGCCGGCGTCATTGCAGACCTCAACGTCTATGAGGGCCAGAGCCATGCACAGTATGGCGCGGATATGAACGCCCCCGAGACGAAAGAGGCCTTCACCGATATCGCCAAATTCTTCGACCGCCATCTCGGGCGATAGAGCCCGCTGTCTTGGTTCCGAACCACACCGTCATTCCGGGCCTCCGCTTCCCACGCCCGGGATGACGCTGTGCTCCCGAGCGCAATCATTGGCCTGATCTTGGGTTCGATCTTGCCATTTGGCATTTTATGTATTATTTGATGCCAAATGGAGATTGCGTCATGACGGCCCTGCAGCGCATCGAGACGACCCAGCGCGACTTTGTCCCGGATCCGATCTCGGATGACGAAGCCGGCGCGATGTTCCGCGCCGCGATCAATCTCTTCCGGCTCTGGCGCGTCACCGACGAGCAGGCGGCGACGCTGCTCGACCTGCCCTTGCGCAGCTATCGGCGCTGGAAGGCCGGCGAGATCGGCCGTATCTCGCGCGACGGCAAGGCGAGGCTCTCCAATCTGATGGGCATCCACAAGGCGCTACGCCTGATCTTTCGCGAGCCCCAGCGCGGCTATGACTGGATCCAGGCGCCCAATGCCGCCTTCTCCGGCCATACGGCGCTGGCGGTCATGCTGGGTGGCGAATTGACGGATCTGATGCGGGTCAGGCGCTATCTCGACGACGAGCGGGGTGGCTGGTGATCGATGTCAGCGCCGTCCCCGCCACCGATCTGGTGTGGCGGGGCGCGGTCCGGATCATCCGCAGCCTGTTTCCGCCGATCGACCTGTTCGAGGACATCGCCGATCCCGCCGACTGGCCATTGATCCTGGCGGCCGAGCAGAAGACCAATCCACGCCTGATGGAGAGCGTCGGCAATCTCGCTCTCGTGCCGCCGGAGAGGCGCGTCTCGGGCCCGGGCGCGAGCTGGCTGATGGCGCCCTTCACCCATGTCAGCCCGGACCGGCCGAGCCGTTTCAGTGCTGGCGGGTTCGGCGTGCTCTATGCCGGCGACAGCTTCGAGGTCGGGCTGTTCGAGACGGTGCATCACCATGGCCGCTTCATGGCCGCGACCAGGCAGCCGCCGGGCTGGACCTCGCAATTTCGTGAAATCCTGCTCGATGTCGAGGCGCGGCTGCATGATCTGCGCAAGCCTGGGTCGGCCGTCAGCGCGGTGCTCGACCCGGGCGACTATACGCAAAGCCAGGCGCTCGGCAGCGCGCTTCGCGCCGCCGGTTCGGAAGGCGTGGTCTATCCGAGCGTTCGCCGTACTGGGGGAGCCTGCGTCGGCCTGTTCTATCCCGACGGCGCCTCGAACCCGGTTCAGGGCCGCCATCTCGACTATCACTGGAATGGCGAGCGGGTGGACCTCTACCGCGATCTCAGCCGCGGCGAGGTTTACCGGATCGTCTGAGACTTAACTCGGCGCAAGGACTTACTTCGCCGCAAGCCGGATCGCGCCGTCGAGCCGGATCGCGGTGCCGTTGAGCATGTCGTTCTCGATGATGCTCTTGACCAGGGCCGCGTATTCGCCGGCCTTGCCGAGCCGCGACGGGAAGGGGATCGAGGCGCCCAGCGAGGCGCGCGAGTCCTCGGGCAGACCGTCGAACATCGGCGTCTCGAACAGGCCGGGCATGATCGTCATCACGCGGATGCCATAGGCGGCGAGTTCGCGTGCGATCGGCAGCGTCATGCCGACGACGCCGGCCTTGGAGGCGGAGTAGGAAGCCTGGCCGATCTGGCCGTCCTCGGCGGCGACGGAGGCCGTATTGACGATCACGCCGCGCCCGCCATCCTCTGTGACCGGGTCGAGGGCGGCCAATGCCACGGCCGATTTGGCGATCATGCGAAACGTGCCGGTCAGGTTGATGGCGAGGCCTTTCTCGAAGGTCGCCATGTCATGGGCGATGAGCTCGCCGGTCTCGCGCTTCCTGGAGATGACGCGGCGGCCGGGTGCGATGCCGGCGCAGTTGACGATGATGCGGGCGACGCCCTGGGCAGCCCGCGCCTTGGCGAGCGCCGCGTCGACGGAGGCGTCATTGGTGACGTCGCAATGGCAGAAAACCCCGCCGATCTCGGCCGCGACCGCCTCGCCGCGCTCGGCGTTCAAATCCAGGAGTGCGACCTTGACGCCGAAGCCCGCGAGCACGCGCGCGGTGCCTTCGCCGAGGCCGGAGGCGCCGCCGGTGACGATGGCGGAGAGCGAGGAATCGAGTTGCATGGGCGTTTCCCGTTCGCAATGGCGTTTGTAACGCGTTTAGAGGCCCTGCCGCCCGGCTCCAAGCGAGATTCTTGGCAGGCCTCTTGTGCAGCCTTGGGCCTGGGGCCACATTTTCCGACGGTCCTGATCGGCATCATCCTGATGACGTTGGGATCGAAAGCCCGCAAGGAGGGGCTGGCATGAGCGACACGTTCCATTCGCGCTTTTCGGCGGAGGAGATGGCGGAGATCCGCCGGAGCCTGCGCGACGAGGCCCGCTTCGGTTCGGAGTTTCTGGGCCGGCTCAAGCGTGTGGCGAAGCGGGTGCCCTTCGCCGAGGATCTGCTGGCGGCCTGGATCTGTACGCGCGATCCGGCGACGCCGCGGCGCGTGCGGCTGACGCTTCTGGCGGCGCTCGGCTATTTCGTGCTGCCGCTCGATGCCATTCCCGACATCCTGCCCTTCATCGGCTTCACCGACGATGCGGCGGTGATTGCCGCGGCCATCGCTGCGGTCGCGGGCTCGATCACGCCCGAACACCGCGAGAAGGCGAAGCGGACGCTGGCGGAGCTGTAGGCAGAGCTGCCCGCTCGTCGAAAGATGTCATTCCGGGGCGATCCGGAACGATGGCGAGATCACAGCGTCAGGATGATCTTGCCCTTGGCCTTGCGGTCGCCGATCAAAGCGAAGCCCTCGGTCCAGCGCTCCAATGGCAGGGCGGCGTGGACATGGGCGCGGATATGCCCGTTCGCGGCCCAATCCAGCAGGCGCTCCATATTGCGGCGATGCGCGGCGGGCTCGCGCCGGACGAACTCGCCCCAGAACACGCCGCGCAGGTCGCAGCCCTTCAGCAGCAGCAGGTTGAGCGCGATCTTCGGAATCGCGCCGCCGGCGAAGCCGACGACGAGATAGCGCCCTTCCCAGGCCATGGCGCGCAAAGCCGGCTCGGCCAGATCGCCGCCGACCGTGTCGTAGAGCACATCGACGCCGCGCCCTTCGGTCAGGCGGCGCAGGCCGGCCTTCGGATCCTCGCTGCTGTAGTCGAGCTCCTCCTGCGCGCCATGCGTCCGGGCGAGGGCGAGCTTATCGGCCGAGGAGGCGCAGGCGATGACATGGGCGCCGAGCAGCGCGCCGATTTCGACCGCCGCCAGCCCCGCGCCGCCGGCCGCTCCGAGCACGGCCAGGGTCTCGCCGCCCTTGAGGCCGGCGCGCTGGATCAGCCCGTGCATCGCCGTGCCATAGGTGACGAACAGACCCGCTGCCTGGGCGTCGTCGAGCGCATCGGGCACGCGCACGATCTGCTGGGCGGGGACGACGACGCTTTCGCGCGCCGCGCCGTGGCCGAGCCAGGCGGCGACGCGCTCGCCGACACGCCAGCCGGTGACGCCTTCGCCGATGCTGGCGATCGTGCCGGCGCATTCTGCTGAGGGCGAGAAGGGCAGCGCCGGCTTGGTCTGGTAGCGCCCCTCGATGATCAACGTGTCGAAGAAGTTGAGCGCGGCCGCCTTGACCGCGATGACGACCTCGCCCGGCCCGGGGCTGGGCTCGGCAATGTCGCGGATAACGAGCGTCTCGGCCGGCCCATGGGCCTCGCAGAGCAGTGCTTTCATCGTTTCCCCAACCGCTGCGATGCGCTTGGCGGCGAATGTGGCATGCTCAGATGACGAACGGAACTGTAGCTGGGGGTGTAGGGCATTCGCATTTTCGCCCGGATCGTGACATCCTATCGTTTCCGCGATCTTGAACTCTCGGGTCAAATGCCCCGGGAATAGAGACGCTGTTAAGATTTCTGCTGATTGATGGCGGCTTATGAATCTCTGTTTGCTCCGCACCGATTTCGCCGCCTCACGGCTCCTGATCGTCGCATCGCTGTTCGCCGCGAGCGTGATCGCCGTGCCGGCCTCCGCTCAACCCAAGCCGAAGCCCCAGGCGAAGCCTGCGCCGGTCGCATCGGCAAGCGCTGGCCAGGCCCAGGCGATGCTCCTGGAGACGGCCGGGAAATGGCAGGCCTTTTCCTCGCAGCAGGGCCGCTCGAAGGTCTGCTACGCGCTCTCCAAGGCGGAGGCGCGCCTGCCGGCCAATCTCAAGGATATCGAGGGACTGCTCTTCGTCTCCAGCCGCCCGACCGAGGGCGTGCGCAACGAGATCAGCTTCGTGCTGAATTTCGACCTGAAGGAAGATGTCGAGCATCAGGCGATCATCGGGTCCGAGCGCTTTGCGCTGGTCGCGAAGGGCCAGAACATGTGGCTCAAGAACCCGGCCGAGGAGCCGCGCATGCTGGACGCGCTGCGCAAAGGTTCGGGGCTCGAGGTCAAGGGCACCTCGAAGCGCGGCAACCCGACCAGCGACAAATACTCGCTCGCCGGCATGAACCAGGCGGTGAAGCGCGCCGAAGACGCCTGTAAGTAGGGCGGCGCCGGAATCCGCGAGCGCGGCCGTCTGACGCGGCTTTCTGCGCTTCCGGTGCTCACGGACATGAAGTCCGCTGCGCTCCGGTTCTCGAAATCCGCGCCAGCCGACTCACGCTGGCGAATTCCGGCGGCCACCCTGCGTCGCACCGGTTTGTAATGGTATTTGTCCTGTGATTTCGCGGCTGGGCGTTCTCGTGCTATGAGCCGCGGATATTCGGGCCGATGATCGCCCGTCCGAGCCAGAGTTCCGATGACCTTGTCCGTGCTTGAGCCCGCCGCGCCAGCGGCCGAACCCGTTGTTTCGAGCCGCATCTCGCTGGTCGGGCGCACGCGCGCCGGGCTTGGCGATGCGCTGGCCGAGATCGGCGTCCCCGAGAAGGAACGGCGCATGCGCGTCGGCCAGCTCTGGAACTGGATCTACCATTACGGCGTCCGCGATTTCTCCGCGATGACGACGATCGGCAAGGGTTTGCGCGCGGCGCTCGATCAGCGCTTCACGCTCGACCTGCCGGAGGTGACGGCCGAGCAGGTCTCGACCGACGGCACGCGCAAATGGCTGATCCGCATGGCGCCGACCGGCCCGCGCGATCGCGGCGCCGAGATCGAATGCGTCTATATTCCCGAGGTCGACCGCGGCACGCTTTGCGTCTCCAGCCAGGTCGGCTGCACGCTGACCTGCACCTTCTGCCACACCGGCACGCAGCGCCTCGTGCGCAACCTCACCTGTGAGGAGATCGTGGCGCAATTGATGGTGGCGCGCGACCGGCTCGGCGATTTCCCGAACCGGAGCAAGCCCGACGGCGCTTTCGTGCCCAATGATGGCGGGCGCTTCGTCTCCAACATCGTCTTCATGGGCATGGGCGAGCCGCTCTATAATTTCGACGGCGTGCGCGATGCCATCGGCGTGATCTCGGACAATGAGGGGCTGTCGCTCGGCCGCCGCCGCATCACGGTCTCGACCTCCGGCGTCGTGCCGCAGATCGGCCCGCTCGGGCATGAGATGGGTACGATGCTGGCGATCTCGCTGCATGCGGTGCGCGACGAATTGCGCAACGAGCTCGTGCCGCTGAACAAGAAGTATCCGATCGCCGAACTGCTCGAGGCCTGCCGGACCTATCCCGGCGTTTCGAACGCGAAGCGGATCACCTTCGAATATGTCATGCTCAAGGGCGTCAACGACAGCGATGCCGATGCGCGCGAACTGGTGCGCCTGCTCAAGGGCATTCCGGCCAAGATCAACCTGATCCCGTTCAACCCCTGGCCCGGCACAAAATATGAGTGTTCGGACTGGGACCGGATCGAGCGCTTCTCCGAGATCGTCTTCCGGGCGGGCTATGCCTCGCCGGTGCGCACTCCGCGCGGGCGCGACATCCTCGCCGCCTGCGGCCAGCTCAAGAGCGAGACCGAGAAGCTCTCGGCCCGCGCACGATTGATGCTGGATCAGGACGAGGCGGCGGCTGCCGCTGCCGTCGCTGCGGAATAATCACCTTGCTGCGCTGGCTGCTGCTGATCCCCTTCGCCTTGCTCGTCGCAATGGGGGCGGGGCTGTTTGCCATGCTCGTCGCCAGCGTGGTCTCACCTGAGATCGCGCTTCTGATCGGCGGTGGTTTCCAGCGCTTGATGGAGGCGCTGTTCGGCCTGGCTGAGAGCGACATCGATCCCACGCCGGTGGCGCAAGCCGCCTTCAGCCTGCTTGGGAGGCTCGGCATGGCGATCATCGTCGCGCCGGTCGTGCTGGTCGCAGTTTTCAGCGAGCTTTTCCGACTGCGCAGCGGGCTGATCCAGAGCGGGCTCACCGGCCTGCTGGCGACCGTAATGCCGCTGGCCATGCTGCGCCTCTCGCGCGCGCCGAGCGAGGCCGAGATGCGGGTGATCGGCGCCTTGTTCCTGATCGGGGCGGCGACGGGGTTCGTCTACTGGCTGATCGCGGGACGTGGGGCGGGCGCGGCCCGGACCGTTCCGACCGGCGCGCCGCGCCGATAAGGCTTACGGCTCTCATCAAAGAGTTAGAGCAGGATCGATTGCGAAAAACCGGTTCCCACTTTTTCGCATCCTGCTCTAGAGGCCGAGGCCCTTGCGCAGCTCGGCCTTCGCCGCGGCATATTCGACCTGGAATTCGGGCTGCTCCATGATCCTGGCTGCGATCACCGTGCCGGCGATGCGGCCGGCCTCGACATCGGCGCGGAAATGGATGCCGCCGATGATCCGGTTCTCGCCATAGGCCCAGGCGCGCGCCATGATCTCGTTGCGCTTCTCCGGAACCATGTTCGACAGGACGACGCCCATCAGCGTACCGACGGTGGTGTGGCCCGAAGGATAGGCGCCGGAGTTGGAGAGCTTCACCGCGGGCTTGACCAGCGGGCTATACTGATGCGGGCGCGGGCGCTTCCAGCTGTCCTTGGCCGGGTCGACGACCTCGCCTTCGGTTGCGACGATGCGGTCGAAGAAGGCGGAGAAGGCCGGCAGCGCCTCGGTCTTGAAGTTCGGCCCCATGACATTGGCGAAGCGCCAGACATTCTCGACGACATCGGCCTGGGCCTGCGCCTCCATCTCCGGCGTGCGCGTGACCTGGATGCTCAGCACCTCGGCGAGTTCCGCCCGGGTCTGGGCCGAATCATTGGCTGGCGGCGGCTTCAGCAAGGTCAGGAGATCGATGGTCTTGGCCGTGGCGAAGGGTTTCGCCTCCCCTGCATGAACTGGGGAGAGGGCGAGCAAGGCCGTCGTCAGGGCGGCGAGAAAAAGGGAGCGCATGGCGGTTCTCCTGATGGGAAGAAACCGACGCGCCCGAAACATGACAGGGCGATGAAGCCTCAATCGCCGATGGCGACGCCCTCGCGCCGGCCATCGGCGCCGCCGACGAAGCCTTCCGGCGTCTTGACGATGGCCTGGATGCCCGAGGTCATCTCCAGCAGGCGGACCTCGTGGCCTTTCGCCTCCAGAGCAACCTTCCAGGGCTCGGCCTCGGTGCCCTTTTCCAATTCGGTCGGGCCGTTGCGGCTGCCGAAATTGGCGAGATCGACGGCGTTCTGCGGATCCATCTTCCAGTCGAGGAGCGCGACCAGCGTTTTGGCGACGAAGCCGATGATCTGGCTGCCGCCGGGTGAGCCGACCACGGCATAAAGCCTGCCGAAGGCGTCGAAGACCAAGGTCGGCGCCATCGAGGAGCGCGGACGCTTGCCGGCTTCGACGCGATTGGCGACGGGTTTGCCGTCTTCTTCCGGCGCGAAGGAGAAGTCGGTCAGTTCGTTGTTGAGCAGGAAGCCGCCCTTGCTCATCAGGCGCGAGCCGAACCCGTCCTCGATCGTCGTGGTCATCGCGACGGCGTCGCCATTGGCGTCGATCACCGAGATATGGCTGGTGCCGTGCTCGACGCCGTCCGAGGGCGCGAGCAATTGCGCGCGCTTATGCGGCGGGTCGCCGGCGGTGGCGCGGCCCATGGATTTCTCGGGGCTGACGAGACCCGCGCGCGAGCGGATATAGTCGCGGTCGATCAACCCCGAGACAGGGACGCTGAGGAAGGCGGGGTCGGCGAGATAGAGCGCGCGATCGGCGAAGGCGAGGCGGCCGGCCTCGCTGAACCAGTGCACTGCTTCTGGCCCGGGGCCCATGCGCGCCAGATCCTGGGTTTCGAGGATGCCGAGCATCTGCTGCACGGCGATGGCACCGGAGCTCGGCGGGCCCATGCCGCAGATCCGGTAGACGCGGTAGAGCCCGCAGACGGCCTCGCGCTCCTCAATTTTGTAGGCGGCGAGGTCGGCAAGCGTGATGTCGCCTGGATTGTTGTTGTGACCGGTGACCTTGGCGACGATGTCCTCGGCGATCGGCCCGGCATAGAAGGCAGCCGAGCCGGTCTCGGCGATGGCGCGCAGGGTCGCGGCGAAGGCCGGGTTCTTCAGGATCGTACCGACGGCCTTGGCCTTGCCGTCGGGCTCGTAGAAATAGGCGGCGGCGAGCGGGTCGGCGCTCAGGTTCTTCTCGCCGGCCAGGAGGCCGTTGAGGCGCGGCGAAATCGCAAAGCCGTCCTCGGCGAGCTTGATCGCCGGCGCGATGACCTGCGGCCAGGGCAGCTTGCCCCAGCGCTGATGCGCGCCCTCGAGCAGCTTCAGCGTGCCGGGAACGCCGACCGAGCGGCCGCCGATGACGGCCTCCATGAATTTCGTCGGCTTGCCGTCCGCGCCGATGAAGCGGTTCGGCTTTGCCGCCGCCGGCGCGGTCTCGCGCCCGTCCAGCGTCGTGAGCTTCCGGCCGGCCTCGTCCCAATGCACCATGAAGGCGCCGCCGCCGATACCCGAGCTTTGCGGCTCGACGAGGTTGAGCACGAGTTGGATCGTGATCGCCGCATCGACCGCGCTGCCGCCGGCGCGCAGGATCTCGCGGCCGGCATTGGTGGCCAGCGGATTGGCGGCGGCGACCATATAAAGCTGGGCGTGGCCGGAGGTCTTGGCGATGCGCCCCGTCGCGGCTTCGGGCGCCGGAGCGAGGCTCTGGGCAGCTGCAGAGCTCACGACGGCCGCGGACAGGGCGATCGCGAGGAAAGCGCTCCTCGATACTGACAGGGTCGTCATCTCATGCTCCTCGCCGTTGCGCCGTACTGCCAGACTAGAGCCGGATGATTTCAGATGGGATCACAAAGTGAGCCCATCTGAAATCATCCGGCTCTCATCTAAAAGTGAGAGCAGGATGCGAAAAACCGGTTCCCACTTTTTCGCATCCGGCTCTCACGCCAGATTGCGCTGGCGCGCCATGGTCTTGGCGACGGAGCTTCGCATCCGCCTTGGAGGCGGAGCCCGGGAAGGCTAAGGTCGCGGTCCTGCCTGTCGATACGTCAGCAAAGGGACCCGGCATGTCGTTCCCAGTTTCCATCGCCTTTCGCCGCAGTTTGACGGCGGCAGTGCTTGCTTTCCTCGGTTTCGCGCTCGCGGGTTGCGGTTACAACAACGTCCCGACGCTGGAGGAAAAGGCCAAGGCGTCCTGGTCCGAGGTGCAGAATCAGTATCAGCGCCGCGCCGATCTGATCCCGAATCTGGTCGAGACGGTGAAGGGCTATGCCGCGCAGGAGCGCGAGGTGCTGACGCAGGTCGTCGAGGCGCGCGCCAAGGCGAGTCAGGTCAAGGTCGACGCCTCGACCATCACTGATCCCGCGAAGTTCAAGGAATATCAGGACGCGCAGAACCAGCTCACCGGCGCACTCGGCCGGTTGCTCGTCACGGTGGAGCGCTACCCTGACCTCAAATCGAACCAGAACTTCCTCGCCTTGCAATCGCAGCTCGAAGGTACCGAGAACCGGGTCACGGTGGCGCGGCGCGACTACATCCAGGCAGTGCAGGCCTTCAACACCGAGATCCGCACTTTTCCGGGCGTGATCTGGGCAAAACTGTTCTGGGGTTCCAAGCCGATGGAGACCTTTGCCGCGACGGCCGGGGCGGAGCGGCCACCGACGGTGAAGTTCTGAGGCTATGCGCCGAGTTCGCCGGGTGATGCTGCAAGCATTGCATGGTGAGGCGCGGGGAACCCCTCTCCCGAGTGGGAGAGGGGCAGGGGTGAGGGCAGGCCAGCAAACCAGGTGGGCACGAAATTCTCTGCGATGCTGAACCTCACCGTCGAACGGCCTACACCTCACCCCCGCCCCTCTCCTTACAGGAGAGGGGTTCTCTGGCGTGTTTCCGCATTTCTTCTGTTTCTGTTGGCGACCGGTTACGCCCTTGCCGCCGACCCCTCCTATCCCGCCCTCACCGGCCGTATCGTCGATGGCGCCAAGCTTATCGCGCCGGAGGCACGCCAGCGCATCGAGGCGAAGATCAAGGCGCATGAGGACAAGGCCGGCGACCAGCTCGTGGTTGCGACCGTGCCCTCGCTGCAGGACATCGGCATCGAGGATTTCGCCAACGGCCTGTTCCGGTTCTGGAAGCTCGGCGAGAAGCCGCGCAACAACGGCGTGCTGTTCATCGTCGCGCCGAACGAGCGCAAGGTCCGCATCGAGGTCGGCTATGGGCTGGAAGGGGCGCTGACCGACGCGCTCTCCAAGATCATCATCACCACGGCGGTGGCGCCGAAGTTCAAGACCGGCGATTTCGCTGGTGGCATCGAGGGTGGCGTCGATGCGATCCTGACCATCCTCTCCGGCGACGCCGAGGAATGGCAGCGCCGCGCCCTGGTGCGGAATGATGAGAGCTCGCCGGCTGAGACCCTCGCCGTGATCCTGGTGATGGTGTTCATCTTCATCCTGGTGGTTTCCTTCATGCGCAGCCTGAGCCAGGCGCGCGGAGCCGGCCGGCATCGCCTGCGCGACGGGCGCTGGATCACGCTGCCGCAGAGTTCGGGTTGGGGCACGGGGTCGGGCTCGAGCTGGGGAGGTGGCGGCGGCTGGAGTTCCGGTGGCGGAGGCGGGGGCGGCTTCTCCGGTGGAGGCGGCTCGTCGGGCGGTGGCGGTGCGTCGGGGGATTGGTGATGGATTCAGACGACAGGGACGCGATCGCAGCGGCCGTCGCCCAGGCCGAGCGCCTGACCAGCGGCGAGATCGTGGTGGTGATCGACCGCGCCGCGAGCAGCTACCGATCGGTGCCGATGGTGCTGGCTTTGGTGCTGTCGCTGTTCGTGCCCTGGCCGCTTCTGGCACTGACGATGACGAGCGCGCCGCGCATCTTCCTGATCCAGTTGATCTGCGCGGCCCTGCTGATGGCCGCACTGCTCTGGTATGGGCGCGGCGGCCGCTTCGTGCCCGGCTTCGTCAAGCGCGGCCGCGCGCATGACGTGGCGCTGCGCGAGTTCACCGCGCGCGGGTTGACGCAGACGCGTGGGCGCACCGGCGTGTTGCTCTATGTCGCCCTGCAGGAGCGCTATGCCGAGGTCGTCACGGATATCGGCATCGACGGCAAGGTTGATCCGGAGACATGGCGGGACATCGTCGCGGCCCTGCTCGACGCCGCGCGGCAGGAGCGTTTGCGCGAGGGGCTGATCGACGCGGTCGGGGCGCTCGGGCGCGTCCTGGCGCAGCATGCACCGCCGGTTGCCGACGATATCGACGAACTGCCGAACAAGGTGATCCTGCTGTGACGTCCATCTCTCGTCCTGACTGTCTGAAGGTGCGCCCCCTCGCGTGACGAGATGTGTTGTCGCGCGCGTCCAGATTGTCTAGACATATGGGGCGCCACGCTTTATCGGGAGGTCCCAGGACGTCATGAGCGTTCAGTCTTGGTTGGGTTTTGCGGCTCTTATTGCCATCGCAACCTGTTCGCCTGGCCCAAACGTGCTGACGGTCATCACCAACGCCCTGCGGCATGGTTGGCGCGGTGCGGGCCTGGCCATCGCAGGCAATCTCGTCGCATTGTTCGTGGTTGCCCTGGCTGCGGCGCTGGGCACGGGGACTGTGCTGCGGGCGTTTCCGAGCGCGTATCAAGCGATGAAGCTGGCAGGCGCCGCCTATTTGATCTGGGTGGGCCTCAATCTGCTGCGCGTCTCGTTCTCGGCGATCGCACGTCTCGAGCTCGATCGGGAAGAGGCCAGCCAGCGCGCAGATCTCTCGATTGTGCTTCGTTCGCTCCTTGTTTCCCTGAGCAACCCGAAATCGATCCTGTTCTTATCGGCGGCGTTCCCGTCTTTTCTTGATCAGGCGGCGCCCATCGCGCCGCAGTTCGCGATGATGTTCGTCACGATCATCGCGATCGTTGGCTTGATACATACGAGCTACGCGGCGGTATCGCTGCGGTTGCGGGCGCGCTTGCTGGGCGCTGGTGGCCGGCGCTGGATGGGCCGCGTCGCCGGGTTCAGTTTTTTCGGTCTTGGAGTCGGACTGGCTGCAGACGCTGTCCGCAGCTGAGTCTGAAACGAGCGGCGCTATGGCGTTTCGCGCGGCCGACTTTTCAACAGGCTGCTAGAGCAATTCCCGATCCGGTTGGATCGTTCAATTGCTCTAGATCTTTGTTTTAACGCGTTTTCCTGGCGCGAACCGGTGTCCACTTCGTTCGAAAACGCTCTAGGATGCGGATGCCGGCTGTTCTGGTCGCCGCCAGACATAGACGAGCACGCCGAGCATGATCGCGGCCACAACGGCCTGAAGCAGGCGCGAATCGGTTTCCAGGAAGATCAGCGAAAAGCTCGCGATCATGCTGATCGTGATCAGCCATTTCGCACTGCGCGGTATGGCACCGGACGTATTCCAGTTCGCGATCAGCTTGCCGAAGCGCGGATGGGTCGTCAGCCAGGTTTCCATCCGGGGCGAGGATCGGGAGAAGCAGGCCGTCGCCAGCACCAGGAAGACGATGCCGGGAATCAGGGGCACGACCAGCGCGACGACGCCAATCGCCACACTCAGGCAGCCGAGCGCGAAATAGACCGGGCGCTGCCAGCGCGGCTTCAGGGAAGCATTGGGTTCCACTCGAGATCCTTGCCGCAGGGGTCGCGTCGCGCCATGGCCTTGAGCCGGCTGCACGTCACTGGCATTTAGGGGAGGTCGATACAAGCGGGGGGCGCGATCCCGGATCAGCGCGTGCTGCGAGCCGCGCCCAGCATTGCGGCGGGCATCATGCCGTATTTCCCGAGCGTTTCGGCCTGCACGACGACGATATAGCTGTCGGAATCGGCGGCGCGCGTCGTCGTGAGGGGAGCCGTCAGGGTCGTCTCCCCGCCATCCCATTCGCCGACGCGCACCATGGCGCGCACGACATTGGCGTAGGTGATGGTGCGGCCTTCATTCTCGCCACGCGTGATCGGAACGGTGACCAGCTTCGCGACCGGAAGAATCCAGACGCCGGCGGGCCTGTCACCGGGGCTGGCGGAGGCTGCGATCTTGATCCGCAGCGTCGTGCCGTCCTCCTGGATCGAGAGCTTTACGGGCAGAGCACTGGGCGCCTGCTCGCGCAGCATGCGCTCGATCTCGGTCTTGTCGGAGCCGACGATGTGGGAGGCGCCGTTGATCACAGCCTGGGGCGTGTAGACCTGGCCGTCGCCGCGGGCCTTGGCATAGAATTTCTGGCGCTTGGTGAAGACGTCCTGGCCGAGCGTGTCCTTCCAGCCGAGATAGTCCCAATAGGTCACTGGCAGCGTCAACGCGATGACGGCAGGGTCCTTGGCGATCTCGCGCAGCAGCGCGTCCGCGGGTGGGCAGGACGAGCAGCCCTGGCTGGTGAAGAGCTCGACGACCGCCTTCGGCTGCACCGCCGGAGCCTGCGCATGCGCCGTCGCGCCGCCCAGGAGGAGCGCGGCGATGGATACAGGAAGGAGGCGGGCGCGAAGGGTCATGGCTGAACTCGGCGACCATTATAGCTGTGAGGTATTACCAAAGCGCCCAACAGCTCTCACTTGGAAATCACGTTGCCTTGAAAACCGGTTGAATCGTCATGATGGGCGCGTCGCCGCCCTTCGCCGCGGCGATCAGGTTAGGCCGCCAGCGCCGATGCATCCAGAGCCATTGCTCGGGATGCTCGCGGACCCATCCCTCGACGACGGCGGTCATCATCGCCATCGCGCCTTGAACGTCGATCTCGCCATTGGCATCGCGCGGCAGGTCGAGCGGCGGCGTCAACTCCAACCGGAAGCGATGATGGGGCAAGCGGATGACGCGCACGCCATGGACCGGGCATTCGAAGCGCCGGGCGAATTTGCCGAGGATCGGGTTGGTCAGCGCCGGCCGGCCCATGAAGGGCACCACCACGCCGCGGGTGAAATGCTGGTCGATCAGCATGCCGAGATGGCCGCCCTTCTCCAGCACGCCCTGCATGGCGAAGGCCGCGCCCTGCTTGGCGGCAGCGAGCCCGCCCATCGCACCGGAACGGATCTCATGCACGATCGCGGCGATGGCCGGGTCGTTGGGCGCGCGGAACACGGCGGTGGTGTCGAGCTTGTAGGCGGCGGCGCAGATCGCCGGCAGCTCCCAATTGGCGAGATGGGAGGAGAAAATCAGGCCCGGCTTGCCATCGTCCTTGAGCGCGATGAATTGCTCGATGCCGTCGACCTCGACGCGCGAGGGAGCGTCCCGGTTGTCGTCGTCATAGTCGAACAATGTGTTCAGATGGGCGTATTCGGCGGCGGTGCGGCCGAGATTCTCCCAGGCCCCGCGCGCGATCCGCCGAACCTCGTCCTCCGCCATCTGCGGGAAAGCCGCGCGGATATTCGCGAGCGCGACGCGGTTGACCGGGATCACGGGGCTGACGCTGCGCAGCAGCCAGCCGCCGAGATCGCTCGCGCGCTCGGGCCCGAGCCAGCGCAGGAAGCCAAACAGCGCCCGGATCAGGCCGATCATCACCACGGCGCCGGCGCGCGCGGCGAGAGCTTTCAGTCGTCTCAAGGTCAGCCCGGTCCCATCTCGCCCGTGCATTGAGCTTATCGGGCAGGAACCGGGGACTTGCGGCAGGAAGGCCCGTTGCGTCAAGCCTTCCGGGCGCGGAGCGCCTCGTCAGAAGGCGACGATGACCTTGCCGAAGACCTGCCGGCCTTCAAGCCGGGCCAGGCCTTTCTCGAAATCGGCGAGCGGAAACACCGAATCGATCACGGGTCTCATGCCGCCGGCCATCTTTTCCAGCGATTGCGCGATGTTTTCGATGCGGCAGCCGAAGGAACCGGTGATGCGGTATTGCTGCTGAAAGAGCTGCATCAGATTCATCGTGGTCGAAGCGCCCGACGTCGCGCCGCAAGTGACAAGCCGGCCGCCGCGCTTGAGGCAGAGCAGCGAGCCGTTCCAGGTGTCGGCGCCGACATGCTCGAAGACGACATCGACGCCCTTGCGCTTGGTGAGCTGGCGAACCTCGCCCTCGAAGCGCTCGGTCTTGTAGTTGACGACGAAATCAGCCCCGAGCGCCTTGGCCTTGCGGCCCTTTTCGTCATCGCCGACGGTGGTGTAGACCGTGCAGCCGATAGCCTTGGCCATCAGGATGGCGGCCGTGCCGATGCCCGAGCCGCCGGCATGGACCAGGACGGATTCGCCGGGTTCGAGCTTGGCGTTGTCGAACAGCATGTGCTGGACCGTGCCGAAGCCGATCGGCGCGCAGGCCGCGTCCTCGAAGGAGACACCTTCAGGCGCCTTGATGACGAGGCGCGCGGATTTGTTCAGCAGTTCACGCGCGAAGCCGTCGATATGGAAGCCCATGATGCCGGCGACGTTCTCGCAGAGATTGTCGCGGCCCTCCCTGCAGGCCTTGCAGTGGCCGCAGGTCTCGGCGCCATAGGCGGTGACGGTGTCGCCAACCTTGAGATTGGTGACACCCTCGCCGACGCAGACGATCTCGCCCGCGGCCTCGACGCCGGCGGCCTGGGGCATCTTGCGCTTGGCGAAAGCCATGCCGCGAAAGCCCCAGACGTCGAGATAGTTCAGCGCGACCGCGCGGATACGGATCTGCACCTCGCCGGCGGCGGGCGGCGGCGGCGGCTCGATCTCCTCGAGACGGAGGTCGCGGTCGCCATGAAGCTGGAGGGAACGCATCGGTATAGTGCCTTTCAGAACTGGTCAGGCCAGTCACGCGCGGCGTGCAGCGCGGCCAGGATTTCGACGCGTCCTTCGCGGACGCGATAGGGGAGGATATAGCTCGTGCCGGAGACCACGAGTTCACGCGTTTCCTCAGCTCGGCCCGGCCGGCCTATGGCGGGGTTGTCGGCAAGCGTTTTGGCTGCAAGTCGAAGCCTTCGGACCAACGTCAGCGCGGCAGTCGGATTGAAATCAGCGATATAATGGCCGATCTCGCGTAAGTCATCTTTGGCACGAGGCGTCCAGATCAACTTCATCGGGCGGCATCGATGCGAGCTTGCAACTCCACTTCAATCGCGTCGAGCTCTTCCTCCGTCGCGAACTCGCCACGGTCGGCCTGGGCGATGCCCTCCTTGATCTTGGCGATCTGCCAGGCATTCAGCTCGACATAGGATTCGATCGCCTTGGCCGCGATCCAGCTGCGCGAGCGGTCCGTGTCGGCGGCCAGCGCGTCGAGCTTGGCCAGCATCTCGTCGTCGAGGCGGATGGTGAAGGCTGCGGTCATGATGGTTCGCTCCGGTTCGGAGTGAACCTAGCATATTTGGGCCGTCGGGTCGAACTCAGCGATGTACGCCGAGCTGCGCCGTCACCCCGCCATCGATCGGCAGCACGGTGCCGGTGATATAGGCCGCTGGCTCGCTCATCAGGAAGGTGGCGAGCCCGGCGACCTCCTCGGGCTTGGCGAAGCGGCCGGCCGGGATCTGGGCCTGCATCTTGTCGCGATAGGCGGCATAGGGTGCCATCATGTCGGTGTCGACGAAGCCCGGCGCGATCACGTTGACGGTGACGCCGCGCTTGCCGGTCTCGACCGCGAGCGTCTTGGCATAGGAGATCAGCGCGCCCTTGGAGGCGGCGTAGGCGGCATTGCCGGGGTTGCCGCGCAAGGCCGCGACGGAGCCGATCGCGACGATGCGGCCAGCGCGGGCGCGGATCATGTTGCGCATCAGGCTCTTGGCGAGCCGGGAGAAGGCCCAGAAATTCACCTGCATCGCCGCTTCGGCCTTGTCCTGCGCCATCATCGCGGCGAGCGAATCATAGGGCTGGCCGGCATTGTGGATGAAGCCGAAATAGCTTTCCGCCTCGCGCCCCTCGCAGAAGGCGTCGAGCGCGGCCTTGTCGGAGAGATCGAGCGGGAGGGCGGCGAGGAGACGATCGGGGTGGGCCGCATTGATCTCCGCGACGAGTGCCTGCGCCTGGTCGGGCGATGAGCGATAGGTGAAATCGACATCGTGACCGGCCGCGGCCAGCGCACGGACGATCGCGGCGCCGACGCCCTTGGCGCCGCCTGTGACGAGGATGCGGGTCATGCGTGGGTAGGCTCCACAGTCAGCACGAGGCAGGTGTTCTGGCCGCCGAAGCCGAAGGAGTTCGAGATGATGGTGCGCACCGTCGCGTCGCGCGCCGTGTTGGGCACGACGTCGAGCGCTATCGCCGGGTCGGGATTGGCGTAGTTGATCGTCGGCGGGATGCGGCCATTGGCGATGGTCATGAAGGAGATCACGGCCTCGACCGCACCGGCCGCGGTCAGCGTGTGGCCGATCATCGACTTGTTGGAGGAGATCGGCAGGCTCGCCATGCGCTCGCCGAAGACGGCGGCGCAGCTCATCGCCTCCATCTTGTCGTTCTCGGGCGTCGAGGTGCCGTGCGCGTTGATGTAGTCGACATCGTCGGGCGTAAGCCCGGCATCGTCGAGCGCATCCTGCATGGCCAGGATCGCGGGCTTGCCGTCGGGGCTCGAGCGGGTGCGGTGGAAGCCGTCGCCGCGCTCGCCGCAGCCCGCGACGATGCCCAGGATGGTCGCGCCGCGCGCGAGCGCATGGTCGTAATCCTCCAGCACCAGCGCGCCGGCGCCTTCGCCCATGACGAAGCCGTCGCGGTTCTTCGAGAAGGGTTTCGCTGCGGCTTCCGGCGGATCGTTCTGAGTCGAGAGCGCCGAGAGCAGGGAGAAGCGGATCAGCGCCTCGGCATGGACCGAGCCGTCGGTGCCGATGCAGAGCGCGGCCTGCGTATCGCCGCGGCGGATGGCCTCAACGCCCATCTGGATCGCGGTCGCGCCGGAGGAGCAAGCCGTGGAGAGCGAGATCGGCGAGCCCTTGGTGCCGAATCTGTCGGCGATGTGATCCGCGACTGCGCCGAACAGGAAGAGTTCGTGCATGGGTTTGAATTTCTGCGAGGCGGCGGCGCGCAAAAGCCCGTCATAATCCACGTCGCCTTCAAGAGTTTGGGCCAGCTCCTGCTTCTGCGGCCATTCCATCTCGACAGGCGGCACCGCCATGAAGAGCTCGCCGGGAAAATCGCCGGGCTGACCGAGGCCGCTCTGGCTGACCGCCTCGTCGGCTGCGAGCGTCGCGAGCTTTTCCGAGAGCTGCGGCGCGGTGAAGGAGCCGTCGAAGAGAAAATCGACCGTCCCGGCGATGGTGGTGCGCAGGCCCTCGGTCGGGAAGCGTTCGATCCGGTGGATGCCGGATTTGCCGGCGGTCAGCGCTTGCCAATTGGCCTCCTTGCCCTGGCCGAGCGAGGTGACGATGCCGAGACCGGTAACGGCGACGACCCGGCGGCCCTTGGCGTCGCGATGGGCTGCGGTCTGGCCTGCCGCAGTCTGGTTCACGGCAGTCTGGTTGGCCATAGTCTGGTTCTTGGCGCTCATCGATCGATCCTCACGCTTTCACCAGGCGCGCCGCGCCCTCGCCGCGCCAATGGCCGGCGCCGGTGACGATCGCCTCCTTGGCCTGCCCTGCCGAGATGGCGGCCGCGGCCAAGGCAACGGAAACCGGGAATGCGGCCTCCACGGCATGGCCGACGAGGTCGCCGGTCGCGACGCGCCTGGCTTGCGGCAGCGCAGCGATGACCGAAGCCTCCTCCGCTGTGACTCCGGCGGCGCCGGTCGCGGCCGAGATCGCCAGGGCGCCGGGTGCAATCGCGCCAAAACCCGAGAGCAGTCCGCTCAGGGCCGCCTCGACCGTGCCGGGCTGGCGCTTCGAGCGCGCCGCAGCAACATGGCTCAGCCGAGCATGGACTTTGGCGCCGCGCGCGGCGGCGCGCGCGGCTGATTCGAGCACCAGGAAGGCTCCGGCGCTGCCGGTGATGAGGCCCGGCGCATCCTCGCGCGCGAAAACCGGGGCAAATTCGCCCTTGCGCAAGTAGCCGCCGAGTTCAAGCAGCAGCAGCATGTCGCGCCGCTCGGCATTATAGGCGCCGCCAACCAGCATGACCTCAGCCTGGCCGGCCGCGATGCGGGCATGCGCGGTGCGGATGGCGTCGACGCCGGCCTGCTCCTCGCCCATGAAGGTGCGCGAGGCGCCGGTGACGCCGTGGACGATGGCGATATTGCCGGCAAGCAGGTTCGAGAGCTGGGCGAGGAAGAGCGTGGGGCGCAGATCGCCCATCAGGCGCTCGTTCAGAAAGGCTCCCGGCTCGCCCGCGCCGCGCAGGCCGGTGAGGATGGCGCCGTCGACGGCATGGTCGCGCTCGCCGCCGCCGGCGGCGACGATGACCTGCAGTACGCTCTTGGCCTCGACATCCTGCTTCAGCCCGGCCTCATCGAGGGCCAGGCCGGCGGCGTAGACGCCGAGCCGCTGCCAAGGCTCCATCTGGCGCTGATCCGATTTCTTCGGGATCTGGCGGTCGAGTTCGAGCGGCTTCAGCGGGTGAACCGGATAGGGTGCGAAGCTCGTGATGTCGGTATGCGGCGCGGCGCCGACTGCGAGCGCCTGCGCATGGGCCTCCAGCCCCTCGCCGAGACTGGATGCCAGTCCGATCCCGGTGATGACGACGTCGTGCGGGTTCATCGCGCAGGCTCCGGCTTGAGGCCGATGGTTTTGATGCGGCCTTCCATCAGCGCGCGCATGTCGGCGGGGAAGGGCATCAGTCGGAACCGCAATTCAGCGTCGCAGATCGGCTTGCCGGCGATGGTGATCTTCGCCTTGGTGGCGGCGTAGCCCGACCCCTCGATCACCAATTCGGCGAAGACGTCGAGAACGGCGTCGGGCTCGACGAAAGTGCGGAAGCGCGCCTTGTCGACCGTCATCAGGAAGGGCATCTGGGTCAGCCCGTTGAGGCCCAGCAGCAGATAGCCGGAGGCCTGCGCCATCGTCTCGGTCAGCAGGACGCCGGGTACGAGCGGGTGGCCGGGGAAATGGCCTTCGAAGACCGGGCTCGCAGTTGCCGACGGCACGGTCGAGCGCGTGGTGATGCGCTTTTCCGAAGGTTCGAATGCGACAACGGTGTCGATCATGTCGAAATATTCGAGGCGCATGCGATCCTTGGCCTTGTCGGGCGCGACCTTGAGACGGCGCGCGCCCGCGCCGCGGACCGAAGTCTCCGCGCGCGGGCTTGCATATGCTCTATCGGGAGAGTGTGCCCGGCTCAAGGCCGAGCGCAGATCAAGCTCGCGTCAGGCGCTGGGCCTGCCGTCGACCTCAGGCCTTCCTGCGACCTCAGGCCTTCTTGGCAGCCACGAGCTCGTCGATGCGCTTGCACAGGTTATCGAGCACGAAATACTGCTCGGCCGGCGCCTTGCCCTCGTTGACTTCCTGGGTCCACTGCTCGAGCGGCAGCTTGATGCCGAAGGCCTTGTCGATCGCGAAGGCGATGTCGAGGAAGGCGAGCGAGTCGATGCCGAGGTCTTCGATGGCGTGGCTCTGGGGCGTAATCTTTTCGCGTGGAATGTCGCAGGTCTCGGAAATAATGCCGGCGACCGTCTCGAACGTGGCGGACATGCGGGTGCTCCCGTCTTGAATGATGATGGCGGGCGACATCCGGGCGCGGGGATCCCGCGCCTGCCCCAAGCCCCCCGCCGAGGATGACTGTGACGCCCCCTTACACCGAGGGCGGAAAGAGGACAACTGTGGGCTTTTTCCTTCTCCCCTCGGGGGAGAAGGTGGGCCGGCGAAGCCGGGTCGGATGAGGGACGGATGGACTGGACGAGGAGTTTCCGGTTTGCGCCGGCCCTTCCCTCATCCGTCTCCGCTTCGCGGAGCCACCTTCTCCCCGCCATCTCGGGCTTGCCCGAGATGGGCAAGCCAAAGTGTCAAAGTCGGCAACAGCCGACTTTGATGGGGGAGAAGGAAAACTCAGGCCGCGATGCCGCGCAGCACGTATTGCAGGATGCCGGCGTTCTTGAAGTAGTCGATCTCGTCCAGCGTATCGATGCGGCAGAGGATCGGCACCTTCTTGACCTTGCCGTCGGCGGAGGTGATCTCGGCCTCCAGCATCTGGCGCGGCTTCACGGTGGCGAGGCCCTTGATGGTCACGCTCTCGTCGCCCTTGAGATCGAGCGAAGCCCAGCTCGTGCCCTCGGCCAGTGTGAACGGCACCACGCCCATGCCGACCAGGTTCGAGCGGTGGATGCGCTCGAAGCTCTGGGCGATCACGGCCTTGACGCCGAGCAGGTTGGTGCCCTTCGCCGCCCAGTCGCGCGAGGAGCCGTTGCCGTATTCGACACCGGCGAAGACGACCAGCGGCACTTTCTCCTGCTGGTAGCGCATCGCTGCGTCATAGATCGGCAGCTCTTCCTTGCTGGGATAGTGGATGGTGTAGCCACCTTCGCGCCCGTTGGGGCCCATCATGTGGTTGCGGATGCGGATATTGGCGAAGGTGCCGCGCATCATCACCTCATGGTTGCCGCGCCGCGTGCCGTACTGGTTGAAGTCGGCGACTTCGACGCCGTGCTCCATCAGATACTTGCCCGCGGGCGAGGCCGCCTTGATCGAGCCGGCCGGCGAGATGTGGTCGGTGGTGATCTTGTCGCCGAACAGGCCCAGGATGCGGGCGCCGACGATCTCGGTGACGGGCTTGGGCGTCTGGCTGATGCCCTCGAAATAGGGCGGGTTCTGCACATAGGTCGAGGCGTCTTCCCAGGCATAGGTCTGGCTCTGGGGCGTCTTGACCTTCTGCCAGTTGGCGTCGCCCTTGAAGACGTCGGCATATTTCGCCTTGAAGATCGCCTTGGTGACGTTCTTGGCGATGAAGGCCTGGATTTCCTTGTTGGTCGGCCAGATGTCCTTCAGGAAGACCGGCTTGCCGGTCTTGTCCATGCCGAGCGGCTCAGTGGTCAGGTCGAGCTGCACGGAGCCCGCCAGAGCGTAGGCGACGACCAGCGGCGGCGAGGCGAGGTAGTTCGCCTGCACGTCGGGCGAGACGCGGCCCTCGAAATTGCGGTTGCCGGAGATGACGGCGGCCGCGATCAGGCCCTGCTCGTTGATGGTCTTGGAGATCTCGGTCGGCAGTGGCCCGGAATTGCCGATGCAGGTGGTGCAGCCGAAGCCGACCAGGTTGAAGCCGAGCTTGTCGAGGTCCTTCTGCAGGCCGGCCTTGGCGAGATATTCCGCCACGACCTGCGAACCGGGCGCGAGCGAGGTCTTGACCCAGGGCTTGACCTTCAGGCCCTTGGCGACCGCGTTGCGGGCGAGCAGGCCCGCCGCCATCAGCACCGAGGGGTTGGAGGTGTTGGTGCAGGAGGTGATCGCGGCGATGACGACGTCGCCATGGCCGAGGTCGAAGTTCTTGCCCTCGACCTTGACCCGGCGCGAGAGCTCGACGCCCTTCTTGTATTCGGTGTCCATCGCGGCGGCGAAGCCGGATTTGATGGCGCCGAGATCGGCGCGGCCTTCGGGGCGCTTGGGACCGGCCATCGAGGCCTTGACCGTGGTCAGGTCGAGCTCGAGCGTGTCGGTGAAGACCGGATCGGGCGTGGCGCGGGTGGCGAACAACCCTTGCGCCTTCGAATATTTCTCGACGAGGGCGACGCGGGCCGGCTTGCGGCTGGTGGTGTCGAGATAGTTCAGGGTCTCGGCGTCGACCGGGAAGAAGCCGCAAGTGGCGCCGTATTCAGGGCCCATATTGGCGATGGTGGCGCGGTCCGCGAGCGTCAGCGCATAGAGGCCCGGCCCGAAGAATTCGACGAATTTGCCGACGACGCCCTTCTTGCGCAGCATCTGGGTGACGGTCAGCACGAGGTCGGTCGCGGTGATGCCTTCCTTGAGCTTGCCGGTGAGCTTGAAACCGATGACCTCGGGCAGCAGCATCGACTGCGGCTGGCCGAGCATGGCGGCCTCGGCCTCGATGCCGCCGACGCCCCAGCCGAGCACGGAGAGGCCGTTGACCATGGTGGTGTGCGAATCGGTGCCGACCACGGTATCGGGATAGGCGACCTCGACGGTCTCGGTCTTCTTGCCCTTCTTCACCTTCTCCTTACCCGTCCAGACGGTCTGGGCGAGGTATTCGAGATTGACCTGGTGGCAGATGCCGGTGCCGGGCGGGACGACGCGGAAATTGTCGAAGGCGAGCTGGCCCCATTTCAGGAAGCGGTAGCGCTCGCCATTGCGCTGATATTCGAGGTCGACATTGGCTTTCAGCGCCTTGGGCGAGCCGAATTCGTCGACGATGACGGAATGGTCGATGACGAGATCGACCGGGACCAGCGGGTTGATCTTCTTGGGGTCGCCGCCGAGCGCCTTGACGCCGTCACGCATCGCGGCGAGGTCGACTACGGCGGGAACGCCGGTGAAGTCCTGCATCAGCACGCGGGCGGGGCGGAAGCCGATCTCCTTGCCGGCCTTGCCCTTGTCGTCGAGCCAGCCGACGAAGGCCTCGATATCGGTCTTGGTGACCGAGCGACCATCCTCGAAGCGCAGCAGGTTCTCGAGCAGAACCTTCATCGAGAAGGGCAGCTTCGAGATGCCGGGCAGGCCGTTCTTCTCGGCGATCTTGAGGGAGTAGTAGACGTATTTCTTGGTGCCGACGGTCAAGGTCTTGCGGCATTTGAAGGAATCGAGCGAAGCCATGCGGGCTATCCTGATCAAGGGGTTGCGGTCGCGAGCCGGTGAGCCTTGCGGCTTTGCCGGATCGAAGGCCTAATGCGCATGACGCGCGCGCCGCCTCGGGAGTGCCCGAGCCCCGCGCCGGATCGGCGTGCGGCGTAGCCACGGGTTCTATAGAGCAATTCCAAGAAGCCCGCTACATGTACCGTATGAGCGCGGCGATGACTTTGACGCTTGGGAAGACGCTGTAGCCTTGTCGCAATTTTCATTCTCCGAGCTGGTTCTGAACGCCGAGAATCTCAGCTGCCGGCGCGGCGGGCGATTGATTTTCGAGGGCTTGAGCTTCCGGCTCGGTCATGGCGAAGCGATCGCGCTGACCGGGCGCAACGGCGCCGGCAAGTCGAGCCTGATCGCGATGCTGTGCGGCCGGCTGCGGCCCGATGGCGGGGATATGCGGATCGAGGGGGCCGAGGATGCGCCGCTGGCCGAGCTCAGCCATCTCGTCGGTCACCGCGACGGGCTGAAGGTCACGCTGACGGCACAGGAGAACCTCGTCTTCGCGCAAGAGCTGCTCGGCGATCCCGGTGCGGCGCCGCCGGACGCGCTCTCGGCTGTCGGCCTGCTGCATGTCGCTGGCCTGCCGGTGGGCTATCTCTCGGCGGGGCAGCGCCGCCGCGTCGCCCTGGCGCGGCTCCTGGTATCGCGGCGGCCGTTCTGGTTGCTCGACGAGCCGATGGCGGCGCTGGACGCCGCCGCGCAAGCGATGCTGGCCGGGCTGATGCGCGATCATCTCGCTCAGGGCGGCGCGATCCTGGCGGCAACGCATGGGCCATTGGGCCTCGAAGCTGCGCGCGAATTGAGGATCGGACCGTGACGCGCGCCTTCCTCGCCATCCTGAAGCGCGACCTCATGCTCGCCTCGCGCGCCGGCGGCGGCGGGGAACTGGCGCTCGTCTTCTTCCTGACGCTGGTCGTGCTGGTGCCGTTCGCGCTCGGGCCCGATCTCAACCTGCTGTCGCGGATCGGTCCGGCCATCCTCTGGCTGGGCGCGCTGCTTTCGACGCTGATCGGGCTCGACCGCCTGTTCCAGAGCGATGAGGAGGACGGCTCGCTCGATCTGATCCGCGCCTCGGCGCTGCCGCTCGAACTCAGCGTTCTGGCCAAGGGGCTGGCGCATTGGCTGACGACTGGGCTGCCATTGGCGCTGGCCGCGCCGCTGCTCGGCCTGCTGGTCGCGCTTCCCGTGGACGCGATGCTGCCGGTCGCGGCGACCTTGCTGGTTGGAACCCCGGCGCTAAGCTTCATCGGGGCGGCGGCGGCGGCGCTGACGGCCGGTTTGCGGCGTGGCGGCCTGATCCTGCCCGTCCTGGTCGCGCCCCTGACGATTCCGGTGCTGATCTTCGGCGTCTCGGCCGCCAACAGCGCGTTGGGCGGCACGGTTCCGTTCCTGACGCCGTTTCTGATCCTGTGCGCGCTCACGTTGGGGTCGATCGTGATCGGCACGGTCGCGGCGGCCGTGGCCCTGCGCCAGGCGGATTAGGACAAGACCAGCGGCCGCTCGACAAGGTGCGCCCCGCGATCGCCGAACTCCAGGGCGCAACCGTATTGCGCCGCAGCCCGCGCCACCATGTTCGCGATGTCTTCGAGCGCGACATTCTGATCTTCGTGCTTGCGGCGGATGCTCTCGGCCGTCGCAAACACATCCAGAACCAGCGATTGGCTGGCGCTGGACCTGACGGTTTCCTTGATGTCGTCCTGGATGCTGGTGGATAGCTGGATCAGCATGGCTGGCCCTCCTGTTCATGATCGAGCATAGGGCTGACGTTGATTCGAAGCAACGTGGAAATCAAAAAAGTATTATATAGTTCAATTAGTTAGTATGAAACGCCGATGGCGACATGCATGCTTTTGACAGTGTCGCCGGCAATGGCGGCAACGCGGCCATCGGCCTTTCCTGCGCAAGAGCCGGTCCATGGGATGTTGGTGTCGACGGCCAAACTCCCGCTTTTTCAACAACCTGTTGATTCAGCCGATAGTGCAATTACATAGTCACTTACTCATTTGGCCCATGGAGAGAAGGGGCGATGGTTGAGCTGGAACGTGCCGACAGGCTTCAGATCATGCTGAATCAGGACGAACTGCGCGCGGTCGAGAACTTTCGCTTCGAGAAGCGGATGCCGAGCCGCGCCGCCGCGGTGCGCGAACTGCTACGGCGCGGGTTGGAGTCGGAGGGCTTCAGTCTTGCTCCGGAAGGCGTTCGATCGCGCGATTTTGGCGTCGTCGGCGGTAACGGATCCGAGGCATCGTCCCTGCAAAACGAGGACTGACCCGGCCGCCACGACGCGATTTGCCGCGCGTGTCGTGGATTGTTGAGACGCGCCGTGATTGCTAGATCAGGTTCGAGTTCCGGCTTCCGCCGGATGAGGACAAGCCGATCGCGATGACATGGCCAGCCTGATCGATTTCGCGAATCCGACGCGCTTCATGCGCCTGTCGGGCGCGCTGTTGCCGTGGATGACCGGCGCGGCCACGCTGATGCTCGCGCTCGGCTTCTATCTCGCCTGGTTCGTCGCTCCGGCCGACTACCAGCAGGGCGAGACCATCCGGATCATGTTCGTGCATGTCCCGGCCGCCTGGCTCGCGCTGATGTTCTACACGATGATGGCGGTCTCCGGCCTCGGCACGCTGGTCTGGCGGCACCCCCTGGCGGATGTCGCCCAGAAGGCGGCGGCGCCGATCGGGGCGTGCTTCGCGTTGATCTGCCTGCTCACCGGTGCCTTCTGGGGCAAGCCGATGTGGGGCACCTATTGGGTCTGGGACGCACGGTTGACGTCGGTGCTCGTGCTGTTCCTGATCTATCTCGGCATCATCGCGCTCTGGCGCGCGCTCGACGATTCCGCCCGGGCCGGGCGGGCGGTGGCGATCCTGACGCTGGTCGGCTTCGTCAATGTGCCGATCATCAAATTCTCGGTCGACTGGTGGAACACGCTCCATCAGCCGGCCTCGGTGTTTCGTAGCGGGGGGCCGACGATCCACCCCTCCATGCTGTGGCCGCTGCTGATCCTGGCGCTGGGCTTCACCTTGCTGGGCCTGGGCCTGCATCTGGTGGCGATGCGGGCCGAGATCATGCGCCGGCGGGTGCGCACGCTGACGATCTTGGAAGCCGAGCGGCTCGACCGACTGGCGGCGCAGGCGGTGCCGGCATGAGCGGTCTGGGTCCCCATGCCGGTTTCATCCTCGCCTCCTATGGCGCGGTCGTCCTGATCCTCGGCGGCCTGATCGCGGCGACCCTCTTCGACCACAGGGCGCAGAAGCGCGCGCTCGCGGCTTTGGAGCAGCGCGGCGCAGGCCGTCGCTCGGACAGGATGTCGTCATGAGCGAGATCGAGGTTCAACCCCGCCGCCGCTCGCCGCTGGTTTTCCTGATCCCCCTGATCCTGTTCGGCGCGCTGGCGCTGGTCTTCGCGGTCGGCCTGTTCTCGGGCGACGCCAGCAAGGTGCCCTCGGCCCTGATCGGAAAGCCTGCTCCGGCGGTCACGCTGTCGCAGCTCGACGGGCTGCAGCGGGACGGGCAGCCCGTGCCGGCTTTCGCGATGGCGGATCTGGCGAAGGGCCGCGCCACGCTCGTCAATGTCTTCGCCAGCTGGTGCGCGCCCTGCCGGGTCGAGCATCCCTTCCTGGTGGCCATGGCCGAATCACCCGCGGTGAAGGCCGGCAAGGTCGCGCTGGTGGGCATGAACTACAAGGACGAGGCGGAGAATGCCCGGCGCTTCCTGGGCGCGCTCGGCAATCCCTATTCGGCTGTCGGCGTCGACCGGAGCGGGCGCGCGGCGATCGAATGGGGCGTCTATGGCGTGCCTGAGACCTTCCTGATCGGCCCGGACGGGCGGATCCTGGAAAAGCATGTCGGGCCGCTCGATGCCCAAACCGCCGGGCGCCTGCTGACGCGGGCGGCGGCTGGGAAGTAGCTGTTCAGGCCGGAACGAGAGTCAATCTGAGGCCGAGGACTTTCGTCGCGGCGGCTAGTGTCTGCAAACGCGGATTCCCGCTTGCGCGGAATGTCTTGTAGATCGTCTCGCGGCTGATGCCGGCTTCCTCGGCGAATTTGGTGACGCCGCGCGCGCGATGTCGCCGAGCGCGATCGCGATGAAGCTCGGGTCATCCTCGGCGAGAGCCGCTTCGAGATAGGCAGTCTGTTCGCTTTGCGTCTTCAGGTGGTCCTGAATGTCGAAACGCGTGGTTTCAAGCGCCATGTCACAACTCGTCCGCCTAGCGTTGAGCCTCGGAGATATCCGCCTGCTGGGACCGCTTGTTGGCCCCGGGCACCGTTGATCTGTCAACTATGTTACACAGTTTAGGGAGGCTCTGCCCGCCTGCGCTCAGGCGGCGCGCTTGCCGCTCATCAGGCTTGCGAACATGCCGCGCCCGTCGATGCCGCCGGTCAGCGAATCGATCAGGTTCTCGGGGTGCGGCATCAGGCCGAGCACGTTCAGCTTGGGCGAATAGATCCCGGCGATGTTGTTCTGCGAGCCGTTCGGATTGGCAGCGGCTGTGATCCGGCCCAGCGCATCGGCATAGCGGAAGGCGACGAGGCCTTCGCCTTCGAGGCGCGCCAGGGTCTCAGCGTCGGCGATGTAGTTGCCCTCGCCATGGGCGATACAGACATCGATGACCTGGCCCTTGGCATAGGCGTTGGCATAAGGCGTGTCGGTGCGCTCGACCGTCAGATGCTGACGCTTGCAGACGAATTTGAGGTCGGCGTTGCGCATCAGGATGCCGGGCAGGAGCCCGGCCTCGCAGACGATCTGGAAGCCGTTGCAGATACCCAGCACATAGCCGCCGCGTTCGGCATGGGCGCGGGTCGCATCCATGATGTTGGCGCGCCCGGCGATGGCGCCCGTCCGCAGATAGTCGCCATAGGAGAAGCCACCGGGCAGCACCACGAGATCGGTGCCTGCCGGCAGGGCCGTGTCGGCGTGCCAGACATGGGCGACCGTCGCGCCGGCCTGCTTCAGCGCCTTGGCGACATCGCCTTCGCGATTGGAGCCTGGAAAGGTGATGACGGCGGCTTTCACGGGGTCTCACTCCTCGGCTTGCGGTCGCGATAGCGCGCGGCATCGATCGACATGATCGTCATGACGGCAGGCGCGCCATTGCGTTGCACCTCGCTCAGCCCGTCCTCTCTCATGCCGAGCTTGGTGTAAAGAGCCATGCCGCGCGCATTATGCGGCCAAACGCGCAACCAGGCCTTCGCGGCGCCCAATTCGTCGAAGATCAGCGCAAGCGCATGGTCGAGCAGGGCGCGGCCATGGCCGCGTCCCTGGCTCAGGGCCGCGATCCGGCGCACCAATACGGCGCTGGCGGCGGGCGCGATCTCCTGCAGGATCACGAAGCCCATCACGGCACTGTGGGAATCGAGCGCGACGATATAGCGATGGCTCGGCTCGACCAGCGCCGCGAGGTGCTCCTCACGACTCCAGCGCCCGACGGTGTCGTCGTAGCCGGGCTGGCGTTCGCAAGCCATGATCGCATCGACGTCGTCATGAGTCGCGGGGCGAAGCGCTATGGTCGCGGTCGCAGCCAGCTGAGGCGCGATTCCCGTCATGGCTCGCGAGACTGCCGGTCAGACGCCGATCTCGACGCGGTAGTTCTCGATCACGGTGTTGGCGAGCAGCTTCTCGCAAGCCGTCTTCAGCGCGGCTTCGGCGGCAATGGCATCCTGGCCGGCGAGCTCGATGTCGAAGACCTTGCCCTGGCGGACCGAATCGACGCCGGCGATGCCGAGCGATTTCAGTGCGCCCTCGATCGCCTTGCCCTGCGGATCGAGCACGCCGGTCTTGAGGGTGACGGTGACGCGGGCTTTCATGAGGTTCTCCGGGCGTTTGTTGCGCGTGGCTTAGCGGCGAATCGGTGCTGGCTCAACCTCTGCCGCGCGGTTTCACGTGAATCAGCGGTCGCGCCAGGCCGCGCGCGCCTGGTTGCGGGCGGCGTCGGGGTCCGGGCTCACGCCCAGCGCCAGGTTCAGGCGGGAGCCGTCGCGGCCCGACAGGATCGCAGTGACGGCGCGCTTGCCGCTTGCGTCGCGGGCGCGGATCTCGACGAGCAGGCCGTGGGCGCCGTCCTCGCTGAAGCGGGAGACGGTCGTCGTGCTCTTGGGTGCGGTCGACTCTGCTGTCTTGGCGGTCTTGGCCTTCTTGTTCGCTCCTTTAGTCGTCGGTTTCTGGCTCGCCGGTTTGGCGAAATCGCGCGCGAGCCGGGCCGGGTCCGTCGCCAGCGTCTTCTCCATTGCGTCGGCCTCGCGGCCTTCCAGCGTGATCAGCGCGGCGAAGCCCTGTCTGGTGCAGGTCGCGCGCGGGCAAAACGACATTGCCTTCGCCGAGAGCCCGTCATTCAGGACCCAGGATTCGATCGGCAAGGGTTGCCAGCCACGCTCGGCCGGGAGTTCGGTGATGCCGAAGCCGTAATGATGGCTGCAGCCGGCGAGCAGCAGCGCGCCCGCCAGCGTCAGGGCGACATGAAAACGGGAGCGCGAAGGCTCCCGTTTCAGTCTTGTTATCTGTTCGCGGCGAAGGCTCACGGCACCAGGCGCGGCGATTACTGCACCAGCCGGGGGCCCGCCGGTCCGACCTTTTCGTTCTCGCCCAGGATGCCCAGGCGGCGAGCGACTTCGGTATAGGCCTCGATCAGCCCGCCCATGTCGCGGCGGAAGCGGTCCTTGTCCATCTTGTCCTTCGACTTGATGTCCCAGAGCCGGCAGGAATCAGGGCTGATCTCGTCGGCGACGACGATGCGCATCATCTCGCCTTCCCAGAGCCGACCGCACTCCATCTTGAAGTCGACGAGGCGGATGCCGGCGCCGAGGAACAGGCCGGACAGGAAGTCGTTGACGCGGATGGCCAGGGCCATGATGTCGTCGATCTCCTGGGGCGTCGCCCAGCCGAAGGCGGTGATGTGCTCTTCGGAGACCATCGGGTCGTTCAGCGCGTCGTTCTTGTAATAGAACTCGATGATCGAGCGCGGCAGCTGCGTGCCTTCCTCCAGCCCGAGACGGGTGGAGAGCGAACCGGCAGCGACGTTGCGCACCACGACTTCGAGCGGAATGATCTCGACCTCGCGGATGAGCTGCTCGCGCATGTTCAACCGACGGATGAAATGCGTGGGCACGCCGATATCGTTGAGATTGGAGAAGATATGCTCCGAAATCCGGTTGTTCAGCACGCCCTTGCCGTCGATCACTTCATGCTTTTTGGCATTGAAGGCGGTCGCGTCGTCCTTGAAATGCTGGATCAGCGTACCGGGCTCGGGTCCTTCATAGAGGACCTTCGCCTTGCCTTCGTAGATGCGACGGCGGCGATTCATTGGGATGTACCGTGGCTTGAGGAAATCCATAGGTCGGCCTTTCTCTGGTCGCGGTTGCCCGCGGCGGGATCGGGGCCCCTGATCAGCCGGTCCTGCGCGATCTGCGCTGATTCCGATTCTTAGGCGGGATCAGCCTAGACCGCATGGTCGGCCGGCTCAATGCGAAGGCGGCCGCCAAGGCCGTCTTCGCGCCCGCTATATGGGACTTCTGCACTGCAAACGCAACAAATCCGCTCTGGAAGCCTTGACGCAGGGATAATCGGCCTGCTCGCGATCGGGCGCGGGAGCATTCCGCTCTGGCTCTGGGCGGCCGGCCGTCCTATATGGCTCAGAACCAAGCCTTCCCGAGCCCTTTTCCAGCGCGCGCCCCGCGAGAGGACTTCAAAAGATGTCGACATTCGATCAGCGCAAGGACGCTTTCGAGAACAAATTCGCTCACGACGAGGAGCTGCGCTTCAAGGCGACGGCGCGGCGCAACAAGCTGCTCGGTCTCTGGGCGGCCGAGAAGCTGGGCAAGAGCGGCGCGGAGGCGGACGTCTATGCGAAGGCCGTCGTGGTGGCCGATTTCGAGGAGGCCGGCGACGAGGACGTCGTGCGCAAGGTCAAGGCCGATTTCGCGGCCGGGGCGGTGACGGTCGGCGACGCCGAGATTCGCCAGATCATGGCGGAGCTCCTGATCAAGGCGGCCGAAGAGATCCAGGCCGGCCGCTGAGCGCGCTGCTCGGTAACGCAGGATGCCGGCAAACGCAGGACGCATGTGAGACGGGCGCATGGGCGCCCGTTTGCTTTTGGGCGTCGCCCCGGTCCAGTTTGAGCGACCCGCCATCCCCCAAGAGCGGGCCCAGAACCGGATGAACGCCCATGTCGAAGCCCACCGTGCTCTCCTCGCTCGCCGACCGTCTCGCCAAGGGCGACAAGATCCTCTCGGCCTGGTCGAGCATTCCTGAGCCGAGCGTCAGCGGCATTCTGGCTCAGGAGGCATTCGACGCCGTCACGCTCGACATGCAGCACGGGCCGATCACGCTGGGCGAGGTCATCCGCGCGATTCCGTTGATCAACGCGGCGGGCAAGCCGGCGCTGGCGCGTCTTCCGGTCGGCGAGTTCCAGAACGTCTCGAAGTTGCTCGATGCCGGCGTTTCCGGCGTGATCGCGCCGATGATCAACACGATGGAGGATGCGCGCCGCTTCGCCGCCTATTCCAAATACCCGCCGATGGGCGAGCGCAGCTGGGGCAGCTACGGCGCGCTCGGCACCTCCGGGCTCGATGCGAACAGCTATTTCAAGGCGGCCAACGGCTTCTCGCTCTCCTTCGCGATGATCGAGACGCGCGAGGCGATCGCCATCCTCGACGACATCCTGGCGCTGCCGGGCATCGACGCCGTCTTCGTCGGCCCTTCCGATCTTTCGATCGCGCTGTCGGGCGGCGCGTTGGTCGATGCAACGATTCCCGAGGTCGATGAAGCGATCCGCCACATCGTTGCGCGCGCATCCGCCGTCAACAAGCCGGTGGCGATCTATGCCCAGTCGGCGGAGCGGGCGAAGGATTTCTTCGCGCTCGGCGCCAGGATGGTGACGCTTATGAGCGATACCGGATTGATGCGCGCCGGCGCCCAGGCGGCGATCAAGACGATCAGGGGCTGATCCGAGCGCTCAAGCGTTGATCCCTTCGCGCTTCTTCAAGGCGGCGTAATAGGCCCAGAGCAATCGCGCCGCGACGCCGCGCCATGGCCGCCAGGCTTCGGCCAGCGCCGCGAGTTCGGCCGCTTTCGGACGGGCGGGCAGGTCGAAGGCCTGCCGCGCCGCCTCCTGGATCGCGAGGTCGCCGGCGGCGAAGCCGTCGCGATGGCCGAGGCAGAACAGGAGGTAGATGTCCGCCGTCCAGGGGCCGATTCCGGAGACGGCGGTCATGTGCTCATGCACGGCCTCGGGCGTGGCGGCCTCCAGCGCCTCGAAGCGCAAGCTGCCCTCGACGAGGGCGGCGGCGACCGCGCGCAAGGTACGCTGCTTGGGCCGCGAGAGGCCCGATAATCGCATCTCATCGTCGCTGGCCGCCAGGATGCGCTCCGGCGTCAGGGGCGCGAGCACGCTCTCGACGCGGGCCCAGACGGCGCGGGCGCTCGCCACCGATAATTGTTGGGAGACGATGATGGCGGCCAGCCCCGCGAACCCGCCGGGGCGGCGGCGCAGCGGCGGCAGACCGACCTTGTCGATGATCCCAGCCCAATGCGGCTGCAGCGCGCGCAGCGCCGCCATGCCTTCCTCGAGATCGGCTTCGCAGGTGATCAGGTTCATGTAATCAGGTTCATGGCGGGCTGATGGAACGGCATGGTCGAGACGGGGATTGTCAGCAGCGTCGCGATCTTGGCTGGCCGTTCGCGAGACCATAAAGCGTTTTCGCGCGAGGTGGATATCGGTTCGCGTGAAGAAAACGCGTTAAAACAGAGGTCTACGGCAATTTTCGGTCCAGTTGGATCGGAAATTGCCCTAGAATCGGAAATTGCTCTAGAGAAGGCGGATGGCAGCGTCCTCCCCCGCTTTCACGGAGCCGGTCTTCCGCTTCGCGCCGAGCCCGAACGGGCGGCTGCATCTCGGTCACGCGCTGTCGGTGCTGACGAATGAGCGGCTGGCGCGCAAGCTGGGCGGCCGGCTGCTGCTGCGGATCGAGGATATCGACGTTACCCGCTGCAAGCCGGAGTTCGAGGCTGGGATCAGGGAGGATCTGGCCTGGCTTGGCCTGCGCTTCGACGGTGCGGTCCGGCGGCAATCCGAGCATTTCGAGAGCTATGCCGAGGCGGTGAGGGGGCTGCAGGCGCGGAGGCTGGTCTATCCCTGCTTCTGTTCGCGCCAGATGATCAAACGTGCGGTCGGCCTGCACAAGGCCTGGCCGGTCGACCCTGACGGCGCGCCGCTTTATCCCGGAACCTGTCGCGCGTGCGGTCCGGCCGAGGCCGCAACACGCATCCGGGCCGGCGAGCCGCATCTGCTGCGGCTGGCGATGGACCGCGCGATCGAGGTGCTCGATCACGGCGCATTCGGACGTTTCCGTCCGAATGCGAAAAACGTGATCGATTCCTGGAGTTTAGAGCATTGCTCCCGCGAAAAACCGGTACCCACTTTTTCGCGCAATGCTCTAGGCGGGGCGGCCGATTATGTGGCTTTCGACGAGGCAGGGCATGAACGGCGCGTCGTCGCGCAGCCGGTCCGCTGGGGCGATGTCGTGCTGGCGCGCAAGGAGGTGCCGACGAGCTATCACCTCTCGGTCGTGTTCGACGATGCGCTGCAAGGCGTGACCCATGTCGTGCGCGGGCGCGATCTCGAAGCGGCGACCGATATCCATGTCGTGCTGCAGCGGCTGCTCGGCCTGCCGATGCCGCGCTATCATTTCCACCCCCTGCTGAGCGACGAGACCGGGCAGAAGCTGGCGAAGAGCAGGCTTTCGGAAAGCCTCGCCGATCTCAGGGCGCGCGGCGTCACGGCTGGCGAGATCAGGGCGCAGCTAGGCTTCGGCTGAGCGGCCTTGCGTCATCGCAATGACGGTTTGCGTCGTCAGCCCACCCTGAGCCAGGTCAGCCAGGCCGTGGTGGTGAAGAGCGAGAGCATGGTCGAGAGCGCGATCGCGCTCGAGGCGTCGGCGACACCCTGCTTGTAGCGCTCGGCGAAGAGATAGGCGTTGATGCCGCAGGGGCAGGCGGCGAAGAGCACGGCGACGCCCGACCAATGCGCCGGCATCTGGAAGACCATGGTCGCCAGCACATAGACGATCAGCGGATGCAGCCCGAGCTTGAGCCCGCTCAGGATGGCGGGCAGAGCGAGGCCCGATGTCAGGCCGTAACGCCGCATGGCGATGCCGAGGCTGATGAGCGCGCAGGGCACGGCGGCGCCGGCCAGGAGGTCGACGATCGTCCAGAGCGGCTCGGGGATCAGGCCGATGATCGGGCGCGCCGCCGAGCCGAGCAGGATGCCGATGATGATCGGGTGAGTGAACAGCCGCTTGATCATCATCGTGATCGAGGCCGCGCGGCCTTCGGCGAGCAAGGTGGCTATCGTCATCGTGACCGGCAGATGGATCGCCAGCAGCAGACCGAGCGGCACGGCGCCGGCGTCGCCATAGGCCTTCAGGATCATCGGCACGCCGACGAAGACGGTGTTGGATTGCGCGGCGGCGAAGCCCGAGACGACCAGTTCAGGACCCCTGCGGGCAAAAATGCGGCTCGCGATCAACATGGCGAGCGCCCAGACGATGGCGAGGCCGGTGAAATAGGCGATCCAGTAGCCCCAAGGCTGGGTGGCCGGAATATCCGCCTTGGCGAGCGTGCGGAAAAGCAGGCAGGGCAGGGCCAGCACGAAGACGAAGTCGGAGAGGCCCTCGCCGGTGGTCTCCCGCACGATCTTGGCCCAGCGCGCGAGATAGCCGAGGCTGATCAGGCCGAAAACGGGCAGGACGACGATGAGGGCGGCGAGCATCGGCCTAATTCGCGGGGCAGGAGCGGAACAGGCTTTCCCGGTGTGCGCTTGCTGGCGCTAAGTCAAGCGTCGGATGCGGCGCGGTGTAGCTCCAGCGGCCGCGTCATGCGCTCAGCGCAACTGTGCGAGCGTGCCGCCGGCCTTCACGATCAGGCTCTGGATCTCGTCGCGCTGGCGCTTGAACTCTGCCAGCGCGCCGCCCTGGAGTTCGCGGCCGCGCGGCACGCGGATCTTCATCGGGTTCACGAAATTATCGTTGACCTTGACCTCGTAATGCAGGTGCGGGCCGGTCGAGAGGCCAGTCGAGCCGAGATAGCCGATAATCTGGCCCTGCCGGACCCTTGCACCGGGCACGATGCCGTTGGCGAAATTGGATTGGTGCGAATAGGTCGTGACGTAGCCATTGGCGTGCTGGATCTCGGTGTGCTTGCCATAGCCCGAGGACCAGCCGGCGCTGATGATCGTGCCGTTGCCCGCCGCCAGGATCGGCGTGCCGATGCGGTTGGCCCAGTCCACGCCGGTATGCATCTTCGAATAGCGCATGATCGGGTGGTAGCGCATGCCGAAGCCCGACCGCATCTCGCCTTCGGCGATCGGCTTGCGCAGCAGGAACTTCTTCAGCGAGCGGCCGTCCTCGTCGAAATACTCGATCAGCCCGTCCTCGGGCGCCTGGTAGCGGAAGACGCGGCGCGTCTCGCCATTGATGGTCAAGGCCGCCGACAGGATCTCGGCGCGCTCGCCTTCCTCCTCCTCGGTGAAGATGACCTCGAGATTGTCGCCGCCGCGCACGCGCTGCTGGAAATCGACGTCATAGGAGAAGATGCGGACGAGCTCGTCGACAAGCGGGCGCGGCATCTCGTGGCGCAGACCGGTCTCGTAGAGGCTGTCATAGAGCCTGGCGCCGGTGCTGCCGCCGCCATCCTCATCCTCTTCCTCATCCTGCGCGTCGCCGGTCTTGCGCTGCGGGCGCTGCGGGCCGACCAGGTCCTGGCGGGGCAAGGTGACGGAGACGAAGGCGCCGGCGTCGTTGATCGCGACCGTGCCGTCGGGCTGGCCCGCGGTCAGGAAGGAGACGCGTACGATCTGTCTGACATCGCCGGGGCGCGGACCTGGCGCGAACAGAACCTGCAGGACCTGGCCGTCGGGAAGGGCCGAGACGCGGACCTTGCCGCCAAAAGCCTGCATCATGCCGCGGATCTGGTCCTGGTTCGCGCCGGCAGCACGCATGGTCTGCTCGAAATTCTCGCCGCGCTTGGCGATCACCAGCTTCTCCTCGACCAGCGGCTCGCGCGAGGCGGGGATCGGGGTCTTGCGCGCGTTGGTGACGTTCTCGGGAACGACGCGGACTTCGATGCCGGAAAAGCGCGTATCGCTCGGCGCATAGGCCAAGAGGTCGCCGGCGGTCGGGGCCGCGCCGGTGAGCGTGCGGCTCAGCATCAATTGCGGCGGGATCGGCAGGCTGCGCTGCCGCCCGGCGGCCGCGGCATTGGTGCGCTCTTCCTCCATCTGGGTGATGACCTCGGCGTCACCGAGTTGGGCTTTGCCGTCGGGGACCTGGATATCGGTCAGGTCGCGCTTCACGATGGTCACGTCGGCGTCGGGGAGATCCTGCACCGGCTCGGCGTAGCGCTCGCTGGGCTGGCCGCCCTCGGCGAAGAGCCGCAACGGGTTGAAGGGTGGAATATTGGTCGCGTAGACGCCGGTCGTCATCGACAGGTTGGATGCGAGCCGGATGAAGGGCCGGACGCGGATGACCTCGCGATCCCCGAGTTTCTGCGACATCGGTGCGCGCACGGCCTGGCGTGCGCCGATCACGGGTTGCTCGGCCACGAGCTTGTCGGCCTTGCGGGCCCCACCGCCGGCGCCGGCGCCCGAGGAGGCACGCGCCGTCACGGTCTCGGGCTGTTCGGGAAAGCTGGTGTCGCCGCGCATCGCGATCAGGATGGCGGCGCCGAGCAGGGCCGCGCCGCAGGAGCCGACGAGCATGCAGGCGAAGAGCCAGCGCACCGAGATGCCGCGCCGGTCCTGCAGTTGATGCGCGGAGCCGTCCGGCCGGATCGGTGGCTCGATCCCGAGATCGATCAGCAGCGCCGCGGCCTCGGGGGCGAGCGGTTCTGCTGGGGTGTTGAACTCGGGATGGGCGTTCATCGTCTGGCGTCTTGATCCGTCTTTATCCGCACCTGCAAACCTAGCCATGCGG